>JBGOVO010000315.1:0-4796 GCA_041478145.1 Methylomirabilia bacterium | reverse complement strand
CTCGTTGCAGAACCTGCGATACCCCGCCTTCGAGGTCGTCGTCGTGGACGACGGCTCCACGGATCGCACCGGCAAGATCGCGGACGGCTTCGAGGGCATCCACGTCATCCATCAGGAGAACCAGGGGCTCAGCGCCGCGCGCAACGTCGGCATCGCGGCGTCGCTGGGCGAGATCGTCGCCTTCACCGACTCCGACTGCGTGGTGGATCCGGACTGGCTGCACTACCTGGTCGCGACGTTCCTCTCGACCGGCCTTCCCGCCGTCGGGGGGCCGAACCTGCCGCCCCCGGAAGATTCGGTGGTGGCCGCGTGCGTGGCCGCCTCGCCGGGCGGGCCGCTGCACGTGCTGCTCGACGACGTCGAGGCCGAGCACATCCCGGGCTGCAACATGGCCTTCCGCCGCGAGGTGCTCGACGAGATCGGTGGCTTCGATCCGATCTACCGCTCGGCCGGCGACGATGTGGACGTGTGCTGGCGGCTCCAGGACCGCGGCTACCGGATCGGCTTCAGCCCCGCCGCGATGGTCTGGCATTTCCGGCGCAACACCATGAAAGCCTACATCGGCCAGCAGAAGGGGTACGGCAAGGCGGAGGCGCTCCTCTACTTCCGGCACCCCCAGCGTTTCAACGCGCTGGGCTACTCGCGCTGGCGGGGGCGCATCTACGGCGGCATCTCCGCCCTCTTCTCCCTGCGGCGGCCGGTCATCTACGGCGGCGTCTTCGGCCGCGGGCTCTTCCAGACGCTCTACCAGCCGCCCTCCACGGTGCTCTCCTACCTGCCCTTCACGCTCGAGTGGAATCTCGCGGGCGCCCTGCTCCTGGCCTACGCGGCCCTCGAGGGCGGCTGGGCGTGGCTGGGCGCCGCGCCGCTGGCCCTCGCGTGGACGTGCTGCGTGTGGGCGGCGATGCGGGCCCGGGTGGACGCGGTCGCGGGGGGGCTAAGAGGGCGCCTGCTCATTTCGGTCCTCACGTACTTCGGGCCGCTGCTGCGCTCCCTCGATCGCTATCGCTGGTGGTTGCGCGGCCTGACCGCGGCGGAGCCGTCGCCGTCCGAGCGTCCGGTGCAGACCCTGCCCTGGTCGTGGCGGGCGCGCGCGTTCTCGGCCGCGTTCTGGACGGAAAACGGCCTCGAGAAGGAGACGATCCTGCACGGGCTGGTGGACGTGCTCACCGCGCGCAAGTACTTCGTCCTGGTGGATCAGGGCTGGAGCGAGTGGGATCTCGAGGTGCACGGCGGCGTCTGGTCACACGGCCGGATCAAGGTCTGCACCGAGAACCACGGCGGTGAGCGCCGCGTGCTCCGCGTGAAGTGCGCGCTGCGGACCTCGCGCCTGGCCCGTGGCGTCCTGGCCGGCGCGGTGGTCCTGGCCGGGCTCGGCCTCCAGCTCGGATGGCCCGCCCTGGCCGCGGCCGGCGTGGCCGCCGGCGCGGGCACGGGGGCCGGACTACTCCGTGAGGCGGTCGGACTGGGGCGCATGCTCTACGACGCGCTCCAGCGGGTGGCGCGGCGAGCCCGGCTGCACTACGCGCCGCCCCTCGACGCGCGCGATGCGGAGGTGAAGTGAGCCGCTTCGCCCGGCGCGTCTCCGGATATCTCTGGCCGCACCGCGGGCGCATCCTGGGGGCCCTCGGACAGGTGTGCCTGATCAGCGCGCTCGAGCTGCTCAAGCCCTGGCCGATCAAGCTCATCATCGACTCGGTGCTGGGCGACCAGCCGCTGCCGGGCGGCCTGGGCGCGGGGCTCGCCCCGGGCGCGCTGCTGCTCGCCGCCTGCGTCGCGCTGGTGGTGATCTACGCCGCGCTGGGCGCGTTCACCGTCGTCTCCAACTACACCACCATCCGCATCGGGCAGCGGATGGTGCGCGATCTGCGCAGCGATCTCTACGCCCACCTCCACCGGCTCTCGATGGCCTTCCACAGCCGCGCCCAGGCGGGCGATCTCCTCTACCGGGTGACCGCGGACACCTTCGCGCTGCAGTCGCTCACCATGAACTGCCTCTTCCCGGCCACGAGCGCGCTCATTCTCTTGACCGGGATGGTCGCGGTCATGCTGCAGCTCGACTGGCAGCTCACCTTGCTGGCCCTCGGCGTCTGCCCGCTCCTGCTGCTCGCCATCGGCCGGCTCAACCGCCGGATCAGCGAGGCGGCGGGCGAGATGCGGGAGCGCGAGAGCGAGGTGTACAGCGTCGTGCAGCGCGCGATGGCGGCGATGCGGGTCATCCAGGCCTTCACCCGGGAAGCCGAGGAGCACCGGCGCTTCATGACCGCCAGCGAGCGCAGCCTCGCCGCCGGGCTCCGGCTCTACACGCTGCAGACGTTCTACTCGGGCGTGGTGAACCTGGTGATCGCCCTCGGGACGGCGGCGGTGGTATGGGTCGGCGCCCGTCACGTGCTGGACGGCACGCTCACGGTGGGCAGCCTGGTCGTGTTCATCTCCTACCTGGCGTCGCTCTACGGCCCCATCAACAGCGTCTTCCAGGTCTACGGCCTCGCCCAGAGTTCGCGGGTGGGCGTGCAGCGCGTGCTCGACGTGCTGGACGTGGAGCGCGACCTGGCCGACGGCGACCGGACCTTCCCCGCCGAGGGCGCGCGCGGTGAGGTGGTTTGGGAGGACGTGGACTTCCAGTATGCACCCGGCGTCCCCGTGCTCCGCGGGGTGAGCCTGCGCGTGGTGCCGGGGCAGCGGGTCGCGGTGGTCGGGCCCACCGGGGCCGGCAAGTCGACCCTGCTGAGCCTGCTCCCGCGCTTCTACGACCCCACCCGCGGGCACGTGCGGGTGGATGGCGCGGACGCGCGCGCGTACCGACTCGATTCCCTGCGGCGGCAGGTCGCGATCGTGCTGCAGCCTCCGCTCCTCTTCCCGGTGAGCCTCCGCGAGAACATCGCCTTCGGCCGGCCCGACGCGCGGATCGAGGAGATCATCGCGGCCGCGAAGGCGGCCCGCATCCACGACATGATCGCGCGGCTGACGCAAGGGTACGATACGAGCGTGGGCGAGCACGGGGTGACGCTCTCGGAGGGCGAGAAGCAGCGGCTCACGATCGCGCGCGCCATCCTGCGCGACTCGCCGATCCTGATCCTGGACGAGCCCACCTCGGCGCTCGACCTGGAGACGGAGCGCCTCGTCATGGAAGCCCTCGAGCGGCTGCAGGCCGGACGCACCACGTTCATCATCGCCCACCGACTCTCGACGGTGCGTACCGCCGATCTGATCGTGGTGATCAAGGACGGCCGGGTGGTCGAGCAGGGGTCGCTCGCGGAGCTGCTGGCGCTCAAGGGGACGTTCGCGGCGATGTACGGAGCCCGGGAGCCGCACCGGCAAGAAGACCCGCTTGCCATCCCGTAAGCGCCTCGTCGTCCTGCACCTCGCCGGCCGCTATCCGCTCGGCGGCATCGGCTGGCAGGCGGTGCACTATGTGCTGGGACTGGCGCGCCTCGGCCACGACGTCTTCTACGTGGAGGACTCGGGCGCGCCTCCGTACGATCCGCGGGTCAAGAGCGTGGTGGAGGACGCGAGCTACAGCGTCGCCTTCCTGGCCGACGTGATGGCGCGCTTCGGCCTGGCGGACCGCTGGGCCTACGTCGACGGGGTGACCGGCATCTGCCACGGGCTTCCCCGCGCGCGGCTCGACGGGCTCTACCGGGACGCGGACGCCCTGCTCAACGTCTGCGGGGCTACCCAGCTCCGGGAGGAGCACCTGCGGTGCCCGGTGCGGATCTACCTCGAGACCGATCCGGTCTTCGAGCAGATCCGCGTCGCCGAGGACGACCGCCGGGCCATCCTGGCCCTCGAAGAGCACACCCACCACTTCACCTACGGCGAGAACCTCGGCCAGCCCGACTGCCCGATCCCGCTCGAGAAGTTCGCGTGGCGGCCCACCCGCCCGCCGGTGATCCCCGACCTCTGGGACGCGTCCTGTAACCCCACCGCCGAGCGGTTCACCACGGTGGCCACCTGGAAGAACGTAGGCAAGGACATCCGCTTCCGGGGCGAGACCTACCACTGGTCCAAACACGTCAACTTCCTCCGCGTGGCCGACCTGCCGCGGCGGACGCGACAGCCGCTGGAGCTGGCGCTCGAGGTGGACGATGCCTCGACGCGCGACCTGCTCACTCGAAACGGCTGGCTCCTGACCGACGCGTTCGAGGTCTCCCGTGACCTGACCGCCTATCGGCGTCATATCGAGCGCTCGCGGGGCGAGTTCACGGTGGCCAAGGACCTGGTGGCGCGCACGCGCAGCGGCTGGTTCAGCGACCGGAGTGTCTGCTACCTGGCCGCGGGCAAGCCGGTCGTGACCCAGGACACGGGCTTCGGCAAGTACGTGCCGGCCGGGGCCGGCCTCTTCGCGTTCGCGACGGTCGAGGAAGCGGCGGCGGCGCTGGACGAGGTCAATCGCGACTATGAATATCACTGCCGGGCGGCACGGCGGCTCGCCGAGGAGTACTTCGCCGCCGACCGCGTCCTCGAGCGGCTCTGTCGCGAAGCCGACCTCTGAGCGATCCAGCCGGCTCTCCCCGCCCACTGCCGGCCCCTGTAAGTCCGTTTTCCCCTTGCAGATCAAGGAGTCAGAAAGCACTTGGCAACCTGCGTCACCCTATGCTAAAAGTGCGGAGGCAGGACGTCTCAGGACGCTTCGGAGGGGCTGCCAGATTGGACGCGGCACTGGAGAAGAGGCAGGTCAAGCGGGCTTACAAGCTGTACGCCCCCGCGTATGACTTCGTCTTCGACTGGATCTTCCACCCCGGCCGCGAAGCCGCCATCCGGCTCCTCGATATCCAGCGCGGCGCCCACGTCCT
>JBGOVO010000273.1:0-5634 GCA_041478145.1 Methylomirabilia bacterium | reverse complement strand
CTCGTGTGGGTTCTGCGTCGCCAGGACGAAGAACGGCGCGTCGAGGGGGTACCGGTTGCGGGCCACGGTGACCTGGTGCTCCTGCATCGCCTCGAGCAGGCTGGACTGCGTCTTGGGCGTGGCCCGATTCACCTCATCGGCGAGGAGGATATGGCCGAAGATGGGCCCGCGCTGGAACTGGAAGTGCTTCCGGGCCTGCGCGTCCTCCACGATGATGTTGGTGCCGATGATGTCGCCCGGCATCAGGTCGGGCGTGAATTGGATGCGGGAGAACGACAGCTCGAGGCTCTCGGCGAGCGTCTTGACCAGGAGCGTCTTGCCGAGTCCGGGCACGCCTTCCAGCAGGACGTGACCGCCCGCGAAGAGGCCGACCAGCACCTGGTTGACGACCTCGTTGTGCCCGACGATGATCTTGCCGACTTCGGCCCGGAGCGCTTGGTAGGCGCTGACGAACTCCTGGACCCGCTGCTCTTGGGACTGGCTCGACACGGGAGGCTGCGCCATGAACGGCTCCTTTCCCGCCTGGAATTGTCTCATCATAGGGGGGCATCCCACCCCCGTCAACTACTTGCGGCTCATCGCGTGCCCGCCGCGTGTGCGACGTGACGGAATTTCACTCAACGCGCGGCGCGCGAACCGTGGAAATGGACGGAGAAGGCGCCGCGCGCGCGACGTGACGCAGTGCGGAGCAAGGACCGTGCCGCGGCGACGGGAAACGTCAGCGGAAGGCGGGCGTCAGATGGGTGTACACGGCGAGATAGCCGTCGATCTCGCGGTCGGGGCCGAAGCGCGCGTTCACGCGCTCGCGTCCGGCCTCGCCGAGCCGGGCGCGCAGATCGGGGTCCTTGAGCAGGCGATCCGCCTTGGCGGCCAGCTCGTCCGGGGAGCCGAACAGCAGGCCGGTGACGCCATCCTCCACGAGCGAGCGATTGCCCGCGATGTCACTGGCCAGCACCGCGCGACCGAGCGCCAGCGCCTCGAGCACCGAGTTGGCCATCCCGCCTTCGGAGAGCGAGCAGTTGAGCACCACGTCCGCCAGCTCCAGCAGCGCGGGCATCCGGTTGTGGGGGACGGCGCCCAGGTGGCGGGCCCACGGATGCGCGGACAGCGTCCGCAAGAGGGTCTCGCCTTCCACCGGATCGATGATGGGCCCCACGTAGATCAGCTCGAGCCCGGGATGCTCCGGACGCAGACGATCGAGCGGCTCGAGCGGAAGCGCGGGCCGCTTCACCGTGCGGATGCCGCCGGGGAACAGGACGATGGGACCGGGCGCGCGCTGCAGCGCGGCGGCGGGCGTCCAGGGGCCGGCGGCCGGCTCGAAGACCACGCTCTGCGGGACCACCACGAGCCGCGCCGCCGTCGCGGGAAGCGCGGCCACGATCACGCTGGCCATGGACTCGTCGAAGACGCTCACCGCCGACGCGCCCTCCAGCACTCGCCGGACGATGGGCGCCGAGTCCTCGTCGAAGAGGTCCTGATTGACGTCGGTACCGGTGACCGTCACGAGCAGGGGCACCTCCGCGCGGCGCGCCAGCCGCAGCGCGGCCGGACCGGTGCGGAGCGCGTGGAAGGCGTGGATCACGGCCGGCCCGTACTGCGCGACCTGGTGCTCGACCGCCCCCTCCGGCACCACCGAGAGATCCCACACCCGCAGCTCGACGTCCCGCTGCCGGAGGCCGCGCACGATGCGCTCGACCGTGATGGCGTTGCCTCGGACTGACGGTGACGCGAACGGCGTGAGAACGGCCACCCGGGCGGCCATGGCTGCGTCGAGCCTACACTGAGCGCGCGCGACAAGGCAATCCGCGGGCGAAATCGCGCCGGTCAAAGACGGACTTGCCTCCGGCCGGCCCTGTGTTAAGGTTTCGCTACAGATCGTCGCCTCATCGGCGAGGGGGAGCGGATGGACGGTTCGTCACGGGAGATCGGGTGCCCGGAATGCGTCGAGCTGCTCGCCGATTACATCGATGGGGCGCTGCCTCCAGAACAGACCGCGCAGCTGGAGTGGCACCTGGACAGCTGTCCACCCTGCGTGGCCTTCGTCAACACCTACCGGGGCACCGTCGACGCCGCCCGCCGCCTCCGCGAGCACCCCGAGACCAAGCTCCCCGCCGAGCTACGCCAGAAGCTGGTCGCCTTCCTGAAGCGCTCCGACGCCGCACGGTAGTAGCTGCCGATCACCCTCCATCCCTTCCAGGGGTACGTATCAGGGGTCTGGAAGCGGGATAGGAGCACCTTCCGGGTGGGGGCGTTGGGTGCTACCGTCTCCAACTCCACAGCAGCTTCCAGGCGAGGCGGACCGCTGCGTCACCTACGCGCATCCACCGGAGCTGGCGCATGGCCCTAGCTTCGCACAGCGGAATTTGAATGGCGGGGCGAGTGCGGGCCTCCCCCGCAAGCGAAGGCCGGGCGCGTCGGCTGACGCCCGCTGGCGTCGGCGCACCTCAGCCGCCGTGCCGCACAAGCTGGATGCCGAGGCTCGCGAAAGAGCCGACCACCCCGAGCGCAACCAAGGCCCCGATGATCCCGATGACGTTCGCGAGCCGCTCCAGGCCCCGCCAGATTCTGTCGGATGGCATCGCTTCGCCCTCCACTCATCTACTCGATCACCTGATCCGCCCGCAGCAGGAGCGATTGCGGGATCGTCAGCCCGAGGGCCTTGGCGGTCTTGAGGTTGATGAGCAAGTCGAGCTTCGTCGGCTGCTCGATGGGGAGTTCCCCGGGTCTGGCGCCTTTCAGGATCTTGTTCACATAATCTGCCGCACGCGTCGCCATCTGGACCAGGCTCGCGTCGTATGCAAGGAGCGCCCCCGCCTCGGCGAACTCCCGGCTGGTCGCGACGGTCAGCAGTCGGTTTGAGATCGCGAACTCGGCGATACGGGTCCGGTATGGCGTATGTTGGGCAAACCCGAAGCCGAGACCGTGAAAACCTCGGCGCGCAATGGTAGCAAGCGCGGTCGTCATGCGTTCGTCGCTGTCCGCGTCGAGCAATTCCACCTGGAGGCCGCGCCCAAGCAGACTCCGCTGGACCGCCGTGAGCAGTGCCGTCCGATCGGGGGCAGACAAGAGTCCTACCCGCTTGAGGCCGGGTACGACCTCTTGCAGGAGCTGGAGCCGCTTGGGCCACATGTCGCGAGGGTCGGGAAACTCGAGGCCGGTTACGTTGCCGCCTGGTCGGGCTACGCTCGCCGCGAGGCCGCTCGCCACGAGCTCGGTGCTGTGGATCAGCACGATTGGAATGGTGCTCGTGGCTCGCCGGGCTTCCCGCGCGTACTCGGTGGTACCAGTCACGATCACATCGACGCGGAGTGCAGCCGCCTCGGCAAAGATGCCAGTCGCTCGCGCCGACTTGCCCTCTGCCGATCGACGTTCGATGTGGAGATTCTGCCCCTCGACCCAGCCGAATCCGCGGAGAGCGTGCAAGAAGGCTTTGGCGTAGGGATTACGAGGCTCGGAGCCAGTCATATCGGCCAAGGACGCACCCCCGAATACGAGGGCGATCCGCGGCGGGTTCCCCGCCGGCTGCGCCACCGCGGCGAGCGGCGCGGCGAGGAGGCCGCCAGCGGCCATCGTAAGGAAGGTCCGCCGCTCCATCATCAGGTCAGGCCCGGCGCCACCAGCCGTGTCGGGGGTCCCCAGACGAGGGTCTGTCTTGTCTCATGCCGGTCGGCATCACAGAAGCCTCCGAAGCGTCTCTGGCAGTCGCCCCTCTCATGCAGGGTTCGGACGAAGACCGCGAGATCTGACATGTGCCCGGGCGGAATCTTGGCCGCGGTCGCCAGATGCTCCAGGCAGTAGGTCTGGATGGTCCCGGGCGGGCTGTTCCAGAGGATCGCTCGAACCCGGGCTTCCTGGGCACGGGAGAGCATGGCGGGGCTATCGTAGCCGAAGGCTGACGACTGAGCCAGGGGGACCGGCGGCGGCGAGTGTGGCATTGACAGACTCAAAGGGTGCGCTCAGAGTTGTCGAGGGCTCTACCGGTGAATTGTCCGTGTACCAGAAGGGAGGGCTTCCCCATGGCCGTCTACATGGTCGAGCGCAGCTTGAAGGGCATCACGATGGATCAGCTAGGAGCGGCACAGAAGAGCGCGATCGAAACCGGGAAGAAGATGACGGCCAGCGGTAAGAAGGTCCGCTATATCCGAAGCACGTTCGTGCCGGACGAAGCCCGCTGCATGTGTCTGTTCGAGGCCACCGGCCCCGATCTGGTCAAAGAGCTGAATGAACAGGCCAAGATCCCGTTCACACGCATCGTGGAAGCCCTCGACCTGACGCCCTGAGCAGCCTGCGTTGGAGGCTCGCCCCGGAGTGGCGCCGGGCGGCTAGTTGATCTAGACGACCGCGAGCCGCGCTTCTCCGGTCACGTCACCGATCTCCCAGACCGGCTCGGCCCGGCGCGCGAAGCCGGCCCGCACCAGCGCGGCGCGGTCCGGGTCGACGCCGAAGAGCAGCCCGCCCGACGTCTCCGACTCGCAGAGCAGCTTGACGAGCGCCTCCGGCACCGCGGCGTCGATCGCCAGACGGCCGCGCGCCCCGAAGGTGTCTTCGATGTGACGCCGGTTCCGCCCCATGCCGCCGCTGAAGCTCCCCTGCTCGGCCAGCGCCAGCGCGCCGGGCAGGAGCGGCAGGTCGCGGCTCCGGATCGAGATCCCCGCCCCCGAGGCTTCCACCATCTCGCCGGCGTGGCCGAGGAGACCGAAGCCGGTGACGTCGGTGGCGCCGCTCGCGCCCGCCTCCTGCGCCACTAGGGCCGCCACCCGATTGAGGCGGAGCATGCTCAGCACGGCCCCGTCCAGCACCGCGGGCTCGCACTTGTCGTTCTTGGCCGCGGTGGCGATCACGCCGGTGCCGAGCGGCTTGGAGAGAAACAGCCGCTGGCCGGCGCGCAGGCCGCCTTTCAGGAGCATCCGGCGCGGATCCACGCGCCCGGTCACGCACAGCCCGTACTTGGGCTCGGCGTCCACCACGGTGTGGCCGCCCGCGATGACGCCACCCGCCTCCCGCACCTTGTCGGCGCCGCCGCGGAAGACCGCCGCGATGATGTCCTTGGGCAGATCACGCGGGAAGCCCGCCACGTTGAGCGCGAAGAGGACCTGCCCGCCCATCGCGTAGACGTCGGACATGGAGTTGACGGCGGCGATCGCGCCGTAGAGATAGGGGTCGTCGACGATGGGCGGGAAGAAGTCCACCGTCTCGACGATCGCCACGTCGTCGGTCACGCGATAGACGGCGGCGTCGTCGCTCCGGCCGAGTCCCACCAGCAGATCGGCGTGCTCCTCCTGCCGGAGGCCGCCCAGCACGTCCTGGAGATCTCCAGGACCCATCTTGGAGGCTCACCCCGCGCAGGCGGCGTACGCGGTGAGACGGATCGCCTTGCCGGTCTTCGGATCGATCAGCCGGGGATCCATCAGCGGCGGGACGACAGGGGGGTCAGCCGGCCTCGGCTTCGACGAAGACGCGGAAGGCCTCCGCGAGCGGGGAGCGGCTACGCTCCCGATGCGTGGCGAGGTAGAACGCACGGGTGATCTTGAGATCCTTGACCCGCAGGCCCCAGAGGCTGCCCGCGCGGCACTCCTCCTCGACCGCCCGCCGCGACAGCAGCGAGACGCCGACGCCGGCCTTGACCGCCTGCTT
>JBGOVO010000262.1:0-5765 GCA_041478145.1 Methylomirabilia bacterium | reverse complement strand
GGTGGGCAAGGACGGGCTCGTTCCTCCGATGTGACGCGCCCGCGCTCAGCGCGCGCGCCAGTGCCCTTCGACCCAGACGAAGCCGTCGCCGCGCGGCGTCCAGCCGCCCGGCACCCACGCGTAGCCGGGCGTCGCCGGCACCTCCCAGTGCCCGGGGAGCCACACGTAGTGCTCGTGGCGCCAGGCCCAGTGGCCCGGCAGCCACACGTGGGCGGGGGTTGGGGCCACCGGCGCGATCTCGACCCGCACCGGCGGCGGTGGGGGCGGCCGCCGGACCACCACCGGCTGGGCGACCACACAGCCGGCCAGGACGAGCGCCATCACGGAGATGGGGAGCGCCCGGCGCCACGATCTTCCCGCCGTGTTGTCTGGGTTCATGCCGGGTTGGACGCACGATGGCCGGTCATCGTTTACCTCCGGCCGGCTCGCCCCCGAGTCGAGCTCCACGACCCGCAGGGTGCCGGGGACGTATCCGCTACTGCGAGAGGAACCCGCCGTCCACCGCGAGCACGTGACCGGTCACGAACGAGGCGGCGGCGGAGGCGAGCCACACGACCGCCGCCGCCACCTCCTCCGGCTCGCCGAGCCGGCGCAGCGGCAGGCCGCGCGCCACCTCGCTCATGTCGGCGATGCCGGAGGCGAGCATCATCTCGGTGCGGACGCGGCCGGGTGAGACCGCGTTGACGCGGATCCGGTGGGGCCCGTACTCCATGGCCGCCGATCGCGTGAGCGAGATCACCGCCGCCTTCGAGGCGCAGTAGAGGCCGAGCCCCGGATTGGGGTTGCGCGTGCCGCTCACCGAGGCGTTGTTGACGATGACGCCGCCGCCCGCCTCGAGCATGTGGCGGATCTCGTGCTGCATGCAGCGCAGCAGGGCGCGCACGTTGACGCCGAACACGTGCTCGTAGACGTCCGCGCCGACCTCGGCCAGCGGGGCCCGCCGCTCCTGGACGGCCGCGTTGTTGAACCCGATCGTCACCGGCCCGAAGGCGCGGCGGGCCGTCTCGAACAACGCGTCGATCTCGGCGGGCTCGCGCAGATCGACGCGGGTGAAGGCGGCCTCCCCGCCCGCGGCGCGGATGAGCGCCACCGTCTCCTCGCCCTCCTGGATCCGGCGGTTGGCCACCACCACGCGCGCGCCCTCGCGGGCCAGCGCGAGCGCGGTGGCCCGGCCGATGCCGCTGCCGCCGCCGGTGACGAGGGTGACGCGGCCCTCCAGGCCCGTCATGGCGCGGAGACCGCGCGGAGACAAAACGTCACGATCGCGTCGACGAGACGGCTGCCGTCGCCGCCCCGGGCGGCCGGAGCGAGCGGGCCCACGAGCCCTTCCAGCAGCGCTCCCACCACGCACGCCGCGGCCGCGTCCACGTCCTGGCCGGGAAGCTCGCCCGCGTCCACGCCGTCGGCCAGGATACCGGCGAGGGCGCGCCCGAGCGCCAGGCGGTAGCGGAGGCGCACCTCATCCACCGCGGGCTCGGCGGGCTCGACGATCATGGCGTTCGCGAGGCCCGGGTTCTGCAGGGCCCGCGTGGCGAAGGCCCGCAGCGCGTCGGCCAGGCGCTGCGAGGCCGGACCTCCGGATTCGGCGATGCGGCGGACGACCTCGATCTCTCGTCGCGAGACCGCGCTCACGACCTCGGCGAAGAGATCCGCCTTCGAGGGGAAGTGGCGGTAGATGGTGCCGATCCCGACCTCGGCCATCGCGGCCACCGCGGCGATCTGCGCCTCACGGAAGCCGCCGTCGGTGACGAGCTGCCGGGCGGTCCGGAGAATGCGCTCCCGGTCCCCCGCCAGGCGGGCCTCGACCTTGTCGGTTCGGCGATATGGCATGATCGGAACTTGGATTCTGTTCTTTGGACAAGAATAGAATCAAAGTTCCGACCTTCTGTCAACCGGCTCCGCTTCAGCGTGCGGGCGGGCGGCTGACGACCCGGGTCGTCGACACCTCCGTCCAGGTGTAGTAGAAGCCTTCGTAGATCAGGATCTGCAGCGAGCTCTCCGCCTTCTCGTAGACCTGGGTGGTGCCCTTGTCGGCCGACGTGGTCGACGAGATGTGGCGCCAGCCGTTGGCCTCGAGCGTGGCCCGGTAGGCCATCGCCAGGCTGTCCGGCTTGATCCGGCTCTTGTAGAAGAGGCGGGCCGCCTTCACGGTCGGTGACTCGATGATCGTCGTCCGGCTCGTGTCCAGCCGGAGTCCTACCGGAACCGGGATGTCCTCGAACTCGCTGCGCTGCGGGGCGGGCGGGGAGGACGCACAGGCGGCGAGAACGACAACGAGCGCGCACAGGATGAGGGAACGCCGTGCCATGGAGTGACCTCCTGTCCCCACCACTGTAAAGCGGGACGGTCCCCTCGGCGAGTAAGACTTGGGCCGCCGGATCGAATGTCTGTACTATGGGCCCGATGACGCGCCGCCGTCTCCTCGCCCACCTCGTGTGGCTCGGCGTGGTCGCCGCCTGCGTCTCGGCCTGCGGCGACGGCGGGAAGGCCAAGTCCATCAAGGTGGTCATCGCGGAGTACAGCAAGGATCACACCCGGCCGTTCTGGCAAGGCCTGGCCGAGCAATACACGAAGCAGACCGGCGTCAAGGTGGACCTGCAGGTGGTCGACTGGAACTCCATCGATCAGCAGGTCAGCACCATGATCCAGAACAGCCAGCCCCCCGACGTGCTGAACCTCAACTCGTTCTCGAGCTACGCCAAGGACGGGCTGCTCTACGCGGCGGACGAGGCGCTCTCGCCCAAGACGCGCGACGACTTCCTCGAGGCCTTCGCGCGCGGCGGCACCTACCGGGAGAAGCTCTACGGGTTCCCGATCCTCGCCAGCGCGCGTGCCTTCTTCTCCAACCGGGACCTCCTCGCGCGCGCGGGGGTGGCCGCGCCGCCGCGGACGTGGGACGAGCTGGTCCAGGCCGCGCGCAAGGTGCAGGCCCTGGGCGGCGGCGTGATCGGCTACGCGCTGCCGCTCGGGCCCGAAGAGGCGCAGGCCGAGTGGTCGATCTGGATGTGGAACAACGGCGGCGACTGGAAGTCGGGCGAGAGCTGGGTGATCAATAGCGAAAAGAACGTGCAGACGCTGTCGTTCCTCGCCTCGCTCGCCAACACCCACAAGGTCACCCAGATCAATCCGGGCAAGACCAACCGCACCGACGGCGCCTTCCAGCTCTTCAAGGACGGCAAGGTCGGCATGGTGATGGGCTTCAGCCCGCTCGCGGCCCAGCTCGACGCCGAGCGCAAGGTCAACTATGGCGTGACCCAGATGCCGACCAACGTGGGCACGCCGGTCACCCTCGGGGTCGAGGACTACCTGATGGCCTTCAAGAAGAAGGGCAACCAGGAAGCGGTCCGCCAGTTTCTCGACCTCTATTACCAGCCCGAGCAGATCACCCGCTGGATCACCGCCGAGGGCTTCCTGCCCGTGACCAAGTCGGGCCTCCAGCAGATGAGCGGCAACGAGAAGCTCAAGCCGTACCTCGACGCGCTGCCGAGCGTGCGGTTGGCGCCGACCACCGATCCCACCTGGGACAAGGTGAAGCTCGACGTCCAGCAGAACATCGGCCTCGCCGTCCAGCCGGGCGGCGACCCCAAGCAGGTGCTCGACCGCCTCCAGAAGAACGCGGCGGAGAGCGCTCGCTGACGGGCGCTCCCCCGACGCGCGGCCGCCGCCCCCACCCGCGGGGCCGCGGGGCGTGGCGGGCGCTCCTCTGGCTCGGTCCGAGCCTGCTCCTCATCGTCGCCGTCGTCGTCTATCCCGCCATCGAGCTGGTGCGCGCCTCGCTCGGGCGCTACTCGATCACCGGTCTCCATCAGGGCTCGGTCGGCCTGCGCAACTACGGCCGGCTCCTCCAGCAAGAGGCGCTGCCCACCGTGATCGGCAACACCCTGATCTGGGTGACGGTGGTGGTCGCGGTCACCCTCCTGATCTCGCTCGGGCTGGCCCAGCTCCTCAACGGATCCTTCCCGGGCCGGCGGCTCGTGCGGTGGGCCCTCATCGTGCCGTGGGCCGCCTCGCTCATCATGACGTCGAAGCTCTTCGTCTGGCTCTACGACTACTACTTCGGTCTCCTCAACCGGGCGCTGACCGTGGCGGGCGCGCTGGCCCTGCCGGTGGACTGGCTGGGCGACGACGCGACCGTGATGGGCGCCATGATCGCGGTGGGCGTCTTCGTCTCGCTGCCGTTCACGAGCTACGTGCTGCTCGCCGGGCTCCAGACCATTCCGGGCGAGGTCTACGAGGCGGCGCGGGTCGACGGCGCCTCCGGCTGGCGCGCCTACCGCTGGGTCACCCTGCCGCTGCTGCGGCCGGCCCTGCTGGTGGCCGCGGTGCTGAACCTCATCTACGTGTTCAACTCGTTTCCGATCGTGTGGACGCTCAACGACCGCAACCCCGGCTTCGCCCACGACACCATGATCACCTACATGTACAAGATCGCCTTCAAGAGCGCGCTCCGGGATGTGGGGCTCGCCGCCGCCCTCGGGGTCGTGAACGTGCTGCTGATCCTGCTCGCGGTGCTCGGCTACCTGCGCGTGGCGCGGTGGCGGGAGGAGCCGGCCTGATCCGCCGCGCCGCCCTCGCGTCCGCGGGGCTGCTGCTGGGCGCCGCGCTGCTGGCGCCGTACGCGGTGATGCTGCTGACCGCGCTCAAGCCCGAAGCCGAGCTGCGCATGACCCCGCCGCGCCTGCTGCCCGCGACGTGGCGCCCGCAGAACTTCTGGACGGTGCTGCGGGACCCGGACTTCCAGTCCTGGCTGACGGTCTCCCTGGTGGTGGCGGCGGCGTCCACCGCGCTGGTGCTGGTGGCGGCGGTGCCCGCGGCCTACTACACGGCGCGCCACCGCTTCCCGGGACGCTCCGCCTTCCTGTTCCTGGTCCTCGTCACCCAGATGTTTGCGCCGACCGCGCTCGTGGTGGGCCTCTACCGGGAGTTCTTCGAGCTCGGCCTGATCAACACCTACGCCGCGCTGATCCTGGTCAACGCCGCCTTCAACCTCGCCTTCGCGATCTGGATCCTCCGCGCCTTCTTCGCCTCGATCCCGCGCGAGATCGAGGAAGCCGCCGCCGTCGATGGTTGCGGTTCCGCGGGCGCCCTCTTCCGCATAATCCTGCCGGTGGCGCTGCCCGGCATCGTGACCGCAACCATCTTCGCCTTCATCGCGGCCTGGAACGAGTACATCGTGGCCCTGACCCTCATGACCGACGCGAACATGCGGCCGCTCACGGTCGGGATCACCTCCTACGTCACCGCCTACGTCCAGCACTGGGACCTCCTCTTCGCCGCCTCGACGATCGCGATCGTGCCGGTGGTGGTGCTCTTCGCCCTCATCGAGCCCTACCTCGTGAGCGGCCTGACCGCCGGCAGCGTGAAATAGCGAGCGCGTCGACGGAGGATGGGCGGGGCGGCGCGGGGTGGGGCGGGTGACCCGTTCCCGCCGACGGAAGCCAGGAGCCTCTGCCTTCCAGATTGGGAACTACTCACGCAAAAAACGAGAAAGCGGGTCGTGGTCAGAGCCCCACCCCGCGCCGCCCCGCCTATCCTCCGTCGTTCCGGGTGGGAGGATCCGGAGAGCTAGCTCTTCACGGAGCCAGCGGTGAGCCCGGCCACGTAGTAGTCCACGAAGAACGAGTAGATCACCGCCACCGGGACCGACCCGAGCAGCGCCGCCGCCATGAGCTGCCCCCAGTAGAAGACGTCGCCCCGGATCAGCTCGGTGATGGCCCCCACCGGCACCGTGCGCACCTCGCTCTTGGCCAGGAAGATCAGCGCGT
>JBGOVO010000230.1:0-6382 GCA_041478145.1 Methylomirabilia bacterium | reverse complement strand
TGAACTACATGAAGGCGGTCGCGGGCGTGTTCCCGACCGCGTGGGCGGGGCGCAAGTACTCCATCAAGACCGGCGCGGCTCTGCGCGCCTTCATCCGCGTCGCCCCCGACGTGATGGCACGCGCGCGGGAGCTGAAGCGCGACGCCTTCGACTTCCACGCCATCCGCGAGGCGGTGAAGCCCTGGGGCGACCGGCTCAAGGACCGGCGCTTCGAGACCGAGGGCGAGTGGAAGAACAAGCTGCAGGGCGGCACCCGCGGCACCGTCGAGGCCCTGACCCGAGAGTTGCGCGAAGCGCTGCGGAGCTAGCGCGGGAGCGGGAAGTTCGCGGCGAGAATCGCGAACGCCTTCTTCCCGGCGGGCAGTTGCGCGGTCACGGTGTCGCCGACCTTCTTGCCGATCAGCGTGCGGGCCAGCGGCGACATGATCGAGATGAGCCCGCGCTTCGGCTCCGCCTCGTCGGAGCCCACGATCTGATACGTGGCCTCCTTGCCGTCCTCGCCCTCCAGCTTGACCGTCGAGCCGAAGGTGACCCGATCGCCGGAGGTGGGCGGGTCGAGCACCTCGGCGGTGCCCACCTTGCCCTCCAGCTCGCCGATGCGCGCCTCGATGAAGCCCTGCCGCTCGCGCGCCGCGTGGTACTCCGCGTTCTCGCTGAGGTCGCCGTGGGCGCGCGCTTCCGCGATGGCGCGCACGATCGCGGGGCGCTCCTTCTTGAGCCGGTCCAGCTCGCCGCGCAGCCGCTCGTAGCCGCCGCGCGTCATCGGCGTGCGCTGAATGCTCATGGGGTCAACGCGTCATGCTGGCGGGCTGGCCGCCGACCTCGACCTTGGCGGACGCGAGGCGGCCCCGGATCCAGTTCTCCCACGCCAGCGCCCGCTTCTGCTCCAGCACCTGCTTCTCCAGCTCCGGGCGCTCCCGGTCGAAGCCGTCGGGGGCGGCGGGCTGGCGCTCGAGCGTCTTGACCACGTAGACGCCGCCTTCGGCCCGCACCGGCTCCGCGACCTGTCCGGCCGGCGTCTGCAGCGCGGCCAGGAGCACGCCCCCCGGCAGGCTGCCGCGCTCCTTGGGCGGGTCCGAGCGCGAGAACAGCGGGATGCTGCCGGTGGTGAAGCCGCCGGCCTGCGCGGCCGCCGCGAAATCTCCGCCCTTGCCGAGCGTGGCGACCAGCGTCTTGGCCTTGTCGGCCACCTGCTGCTCGGCGCGCTCGCGCTTGATGGCGTCCACCACGCGGTCGCGGATCTCGGCCACCGGCGGCACGCCCGCGGGAATCTGCTGGACCACCTTGACGATCGCATACCCGGCCGCCGTCTTGAGCGGCGGGGAGACCCCGCCGACCGCGAGCCCGAAGATGGCCTCGTCGAGCTGCGGGTCGCGCCCGGCCTCCCCGAGCGCGTCGCCGCGCCCGAAGGTAGCCTCGCGCGGCTCGAGGCCAACGCGCTTGGCCTCCGCGGCGAAGTCCTTGGCGCCGAGCAGCGCGGTCTTCACCTCGTCGGCCCGGGCCGCGGCGGCCCGCGCGCTCTTCTGGGCGACGAGCGTCTCCTTGATCTTGGGCGCGACGTCCTTGAGCGGCGTCTTGCCGCCCTCGCGTACGTCCAGCACCCGGATCGCGTGATAGCCGAAGGGCGTGCGCACCGGCGGCGAGACCTCGCCCTTCTTGAGGGCGAAGGCCGCCTGCTCGAAGGGCGCCACCAGCTCCCCGGGGCCCACGAACCCGAGGTCGCCGCCCTGGACGGCGCTCGCCTTGTCCTCGGAGATCTCGCGCGCGAGCTTGGCGAAGTCCTCGCCGGCCCGCGCGCGCTTGATGACGTCCTCGACCTTGGCCTTGGCCGCGTTCTCCGCCTCGCTGCCGCCCACCGGCGGCACCCGCACGAGCACGTGGGCGACCCGCAGCCGCTTCGGCTCCTCGAACTCGGCGCCGTGCTCCTTGTAGTAGGCCTCGACGTCGGCGTCCGACACCGCGGCGGCGAGCTGGCCCGGGCTCACCATCACGAATTGCAGCCGCCGCCGCTCCGGCTGGCTCCACTGCGCCTGGTGCGCCTTGACGTAGGGCTCGAGATCGGCGTCCGCCACCGGCACCCCGGCCATCACCGGCTTGGCGTCGGCGTAGGCCCACGCGGCCCGCACCCGCTCGTGACGCTGGGTGTAGGCCTCCCGCACCTCCTCCTCGGAGACCTTGACGCCCTGCTTGATGAGCGTCTCCATCTTGACCCGAACCAGGATTCGTTGAACGTCCGCGTAAAAGTCGTTCGGGTTGATCCTCTCCCGCTTCAACACATCAGCGTATCGCTCGGGTGAATAGCGGCCATCAACCTGAAATGCCGGAACTTCGCGAATCCGGGCGCTGACCTCCTCATGACTTACGGTTATCCCTTCGCGTTTCGCACCCTGGACGATCAGGGCTTCGGTCACCAGCTCGTTGATCACCTGCTGGGAGAGCCCCAGCCGCTCGGCCAGCCCCGGGGTGAGCTGCTGGCGGGCCATGCGCTCGTAGGCGGCCATCATCTGGGCCTGGGCCCGCCGAAAGCGCTCGAACGGGATCTCCTCGCCATTCACCATCGCTACTGCGCTGCTCCTCCCGCTTCCGATCGGCCCGGTGCCGAAGTAGAAGAGCACGCCCGAGGTGAGGATGAAGACGACGATGACGATCAGGAGCACGATCTTCAGGCTCCTGGCATAATCCCGCATCACGCTGATCACTGCGGCGGCCTCCTAGAGGGAACGCGCGTCGGAACGGTCAAGGCCCTAGCCTACCACAGCCCGGATCGCACTCCCGCCCGCCTCAGGCGTGGAGCAGGCGCTGGATGAGCGGCAGGACGAAATAGACCACGAAGGCGAGCGCGGCGCCGTACATCATGGGCGCCACGTCGCGCCCGCGGCCGCGGACGACCTTGATGAAGCAGTAGGCGATGAAGCCGGCGCCGATGCCGTTGGTGATGGAGTAGGTGAACGGCATCACGGCCAGGGTGAGGAGCGCCGGGAAGCCTTCCTCGAAGTCCCCGAACGGGATCTCCCGCACCACGCGGCTCATCAGATAGCCGACCACGATCAAGGCCGGCGCGGTGGCCTGCGCGGGCACCACCCCCGCGAGCGGGGCGAGGAACAGCGCGAGCAGGAAGCAGACCCCGGTCACCACCGAGGCGAGGCCGGTGCGCGCGCCCGCCGCCACCCCCGCCGCCGACTCGATGTAAGTGGTGGCCGACGAGGCGCCCGCCGCCCCGCCCGCCGCGGCGGCCAGCGAGTCCACCAGCAGGACGCGGTTCAGGCGCGGCAGGCGCCCGTCGGGCGTGAGCCACCCGGCCTCGCCGCCGATGCCGATCACGGTGCCCATGGTGTCGAAGAAGTCGGAGAGCATGATGGAGAAGATCGTCACGAGCGCGGTGATGAGGCCCACCCGGGCGAACACCGAGAAATCGAAGCCGGCGCCCAGGCTCGAGAAATCCGGCCACGCCACCAGCGCGGCGGGCCACACCGCCTGGCCGGGCGTCGGGAACGCGCGCCCGCCGGCGGCCGCGTTGACCGCGAGGGCCGCTCCCGTGCTCACCAGGATGCCGATCAGGAGGGCGCCGCTCCACCGGCGGGCGGTGAGCCAGAGGGTGACGAGCAGCCCGAAGAGCGCCACCGCCACCGGCGCCGAGGTCAGCTCGCCCAGCGTGACCGGCACGCCGGGCGGGCCCGCCTTGACGATGCCGGCCGACACGAGCCCGATGAAGAGGATGAAGAGGCCGATGCCGACGCCGATCGCGCGCTTGAGCGAGGCGGGGATCGCGTTCATGATCGCCTCGCGGAAGCCGGTGAGCACCAGCGCCGTGATCACGATCCCCTCCAGCACCACCACGCCCATCGCCGCGGTCCACGGCAGCTTCATGCCCGCGATGAGCTGGAAGGCCACCACCGCGTTGAGCCCCATGCCCGAGGCCACCGCGAGCGGGTAATTGGTGGCCAACCCCATCGCGATGGTGAGCGCGCCCGCCACCAGACACGTGGCGGCCTGGGTGGCCGGGAACGAGGGCCCCTGCCCCTGCAGCGGCGGGATTCCCGCGAAGGAGAGGATCGCCGGGTTCACGAAGATGATGTAGGCCATCACCATGAAGGTGGTGAGGCCGCCGCGGATCTCGCCGCCCGCGGTCGCGCCCCGGGGCTGAAGCTCGAAGCAGCGCTCGAGCATGGTCACTCTCCCTCGGGGTCCACCGGTCGCGGAAGCGCGGCGCCTTCCTCGGGCACCACGCGCCGGGCCACCGTGAGGAACCCGGTGTGGGCCACCATCCGGTGGAACGGCCGCACCGAGGTGCCGTCGATGTTCCACGGGCGCAGCAGCGTCTCGAACGTCTCCACGAGCGCGTAGCCGCGGTGGCGCCGCAGCGTCTCGGTGAGCTGATGCGACTGGATGATCGTCGGCACGTAGGAGAGGAAGATGCCGCCCGGCCGCAGCACGCTCGCCACCGGCTCGACGAGCCGCCACGGCTCGGGCAGATCGAACACCGCGCGGTCCACCGGCTCCTCTTCCGCGAGGCCGTCCTCCACCGGGCGGATGCGCACGATCAGGTTACTCACCTCGCCGAGCCGCGTGTGGATATTGGCGAGCGCGCGGCGGCAGAAGTCCTCGCGCTGCTCGTAGCTCACCACCCGGCCCTCGGGCCCCACCGCGCGCAGCAGCGCGAGGGTGAGCGCGCCCGAGCCCATCCCGGCCTCGAGGACGCGGGCGCCCGGGAAGATGTCGGCCCAGAAGATGACCATCGCGAGGTCCTTCGGGTAGATAACCTGGGCGCCGCGCGGCATGTCGAGCACGTACTCGGCCAGCGTCGGACGCAGCGCGAGGTAGCGCGTGCCTTTCGACGTGCGCACCCAGGACCCGTCGGGGTGGCCGATGATGGCGTCGTGCGTCACCCAGCCGCGGTCGGAGTGGAAGGTGTCGCCCTTGCGCAGCAGCAGGAGGTGGCGCCGGCCGCGCTGGTCGATCAGCAGGACCTGCTCGCCGTCCTCGAACTTATCCGAGGTCACCGGTCTGGGGATCCGGCAGGAAGAGGGCCGCCACGAAGCCGGCGAGCGGCATGGACGCGGAGATGCCGAGGGCCGCGGTGAGGCCCCAGTGATCGGCGACCCAGCCGAGTACGCTCGCCCCGAGGCCGCCGGCGCCGATGGCGAAGCCCACGATGAGCCCCGAGGCCATGCCCGGGTTCTTCGGCAGGTACGCCTGGCCCAGCACCACGGAGACCGTGAAGGTGGAGACGAGCACGAAGCCGAGCAGCGCGAGCAGGACGAACAGCAGCGGGCCGCTCGACACGAAGAGGAAGCCCACCGCGAGCGGGGTGGCGAGGAGGAACACGCTCACCACGTAGCGGCGGACGCCGACCCGATCGGCCACCGGCCCGGCGACCAGGGTGCCGATGACGCCCGCGCCGAGGAACACCGCGAGCAGCGTGCCGACCAGCCGCGGATCGCCGTGGAGCACGTCCTTCCAGTAGAACGGCATGAACGTGGTGAAGCCGAGCTGGGTCCACGAGCGGATCGCCACCACCAGGATGAGCAGGCCCATGGCGCCCACCATGGTCCGGGCGCCCGCGGCGTTGGCGCGCACCCGCGCCGCCGCCGGCGCCGGGGCGGAGAGCCGCGGCAGCACCACGGTGAGCAGCGCCGCGACGAGCAAGCCGGGCACGAGCAGCCCGAGGCTGCCCGCCAGGCCGAAGCCGGTGAGCAGCGCGGTCAGGAGCGGCGGGCCGAGCGCGATGCCGATATTGCCGCCGGTGGAAAAGATCGAGACGCCGGTGGCCTTCCGCTCGCCCGCCACCGCGGTCGCGGTCCGGTAGCCCTCCGGGTGATACGCGGCGACGCCGAAGCCGGTGATCATCACCAGCGCGAGCACGGCCGCGTAGGACGGGGCCAGGCCCATGAAGGCCAGGCCCACCGACGAGAGCAGCACGGACAGCGGCAGCAGCCAGCGCCGCGCCGTGTTGTCGGCGAGGTAGCCGAAGAGCGGCTGGATCAGCGACGAGGTGATGTTGCCGGTCAGCACGATCATGCCGGTGGCCGCGTACGACAGGCGGAGCGCATCCTTGAGGAAGGGCAGGATCACGGGCAGCGAGCCCTGGTTGATGTCGATCACCATGTGCCCGAGGGCCAGGAAGCCGAGCAGGCGCATGTCGGGCTTGGCGCGCTCGGCGGGGGCGAGGGTGATGGACGCAGCGGGCAGCGCGACGGCGGGCGAGGACGAGTCCGGAGTCATAGGGCCCTATGCTACACCAGCCGAGCCCCTCACCCTGCCCTCTCCCCAGTGGGGAGAGGGCAGGGTGTGGGGTCGGGAGCGCGGCGGCTAGATGCTGAAGGCGTCGAGGCCCGTGATGTCCCGGCCCACGATCAGGGTGTGGATGTCGTGGGTGCCCTCG
>JBGOVO010000102.1:0-10845 GCA_041478145.1 Methylomirabilia bacterium | reverse complement strand
GGCGAGACCTACAACATCAACGCGGACCTGGTGGCGGGCGACGTGGCCGCCGCGCTCTTCGCCGAGAAGCTGATCCACCTGACCGACGTGACGGGGATCAACGGGGAGAACGGCCGGCTGGTCTCGACCCTCACCAAGCGCGAGGCGGAGCGGCTGATCAAGGCGGGCGTCATCGACGGGGGCATGCTCCCCAAGGTCGAGTCCTCCCTGCGGGCGCTCACCGGCGGGGCCCAGAAGGCCCACATCATCGACGGTCGCGTTCCCCACGCGATCCTCCTCGAAGTGCTGACCAAAGCCGGCATCGGGACGGAGATTGTCTTGTGAGCCGCAGCCGAAGGCGAGGCGAACCGACATGACCGACACGAAGCAGATGATCGAGTGGGCGGACAAGTACCTGATGACCACCGCCAAGCGCAACCCGGTGGTGCTGGTGCGCGGCGACGGCGTGCGGGTGTGGGACAGCGACGGCAAGGAGTATCTCGACTTCACGGGCGGCATCGCGGTGACCGCGCTCGGCCACAGCCATCCCAAGGTGGTGGGGACCATGCGCGAGCAGGCCGCCACCCTCCTCCACGTGTCGAACCTGTTCTACATCCCGCAGCAGACCCAGCTCGCCAAGCTCCTCTGCGACCACTCCTTCGCCGACCGCGTGTTCTTCTCCAATTCGGGTGCGGAGGCCAACGAGTCCGCGATCAAGCTCGCGCGCAAATGGGCCAAGGAGCACGGAGCCAGCGACCGCGGCGACATCATCACGATGCGGGGCGGCTTCCACGGCCGGACCCTGGCCACCGTGACCGCCACCGCCCAGGAGAAGTACCATCACGGCTTCGAGCCGCTGCCCGGCGGGTTCAAGTACGTGCCGTTCAACGATCTGCGCGCGGTGGAGCGCGCCATCGACAGCCACACCGCGGCGGTCATGGTGGAGCCGATCCAGGGGGAAGGCGGCGTCAATATCCCGGACGACGGCTACCTGCCCGGACTCCGCAAGCTCTGTGACGAAGCCGGTATCCTGCTCGTCCTCGACGAGATCCAGACCGGCATGGGGCGCACCGGACGGCTCTGGGGCTACGAGCACTCGGGGATCGAGCCCGACATCATGACGCTCGCCAAGGCGCTCGCCAACGGGGTGCCGATCGGGGCCACGCTGGCCACCGAGAGCGTGGCGGCCGCGTTCACGCCCGGCACGCACGGCTCGACCTTCGGCGGCAACCCCTTCGCCACCGCCGTCGGCCTGACCGTCTTCACCACGATGGTGGAGGAGCGGCTGCCCGAGCGCGCGGCGGTGACCGGCCGGCTCCTGCGCGAGCAGCTCGAGGCGGTGCGCGGCCGTCACCCGAAGGCGGCCACCGCGGTGCGGGGCCGCGGCCTGCTCGTCGGGATGGATCTGGTGCCGCCGGTGGGCGACGTGATCGCGGCCTGCCGCGCGCGCGGCCTGCTCGCGCTCAGCGCGGGCGACAATACCCTGCGGCTGGCGCCGCCGCTCGTGGTGGACGAGGCGTCGGTGCGGCGGGCGGTCGAGATCATCGACCAGGTCCTCGCCGGCGGGGCGCCGTGAACCACTTCCTCTCCATCCGCGATCTCCTCCGGGAGGACCTCCCGGGGCTCTTCGCCCTCATGGCCGAGCTGAAGGCGAAGCAGAAGGCCCGAGACCGGGTGACGCGGCTCCCCGGGCGCACCATGGCCTTGATCTTCGAGAAGCCCTCGCTGCGCACGCGCGTGACCTTCGAGGTGGCGATGGTCCAGCTGGGCGGGGCCGCGGTGTATCTCGCGGCCCAGGAGATCGGCATGGGCACGCGCGAGTCCGTGCCCGACGTCGCGCGCAACCTCTCGCGCTGGGTGGACGTGGTGGCGGCCCGGGTCTTCTCGCACCGGACGCTCGAGCAGCTCGCCGCGCATGCCTCGATACCGGTGATCAACGGGCTGTCGGATCTCGAGCATCCGTGCCAGGCCATGGCCGACTTCTTCACGCTGTGGGAGCGGGGGCTCGATCTCGCAAAGCTGCGGCTGGCCTGGGTCGGGGACGGCAACAATGTCTGCAACTCGCTGCTCTTGCTGGGCGCGATGCTGGGCACCACCTCGGTGGTGGCCTGTCCTCCCGGCTACGAGCCGGACGCCTCGGTGCTGGAAGCCTGCCGCGCCCTGGGCGGCCGGGTCCAGGTCACCACGGAGGCGCGCGACGCGGTGGAAGGCGCGGACGTCGTCTACACCGACACCTGGATCAGCATGGGCCAGGAGGGCGATCGCGAGCAGCGCCTGGAAGCGTTCCAGCGCTATCAGGTCAACGACCGGCTCCTGGACTTCGCGCCGGCCAAGGCGCTCCTGATGCATTGCCTGCCCGCCCACCGCGGGGAGGAAGTCACGGACGCGGTGCTGGACGGGCCGCGCAGCCTGATCCTGGATCAGGCCGAGAACCGCTTGCACGCCCAGAAGGGCATCATCGTCCATATGCTGGGTGGTCATCCTACGGGCGGGGACTGAGCCGTGACGAAAGCGGTGAAGAAGGTCGTCCTCGCGTATTCGGGAGGCCTCGACACCTCGGTCATCCTCCGCTGGCTCATCGAGACCTACCGCTGCGAGGTCGTCGCCTACTGCGCCGACCTGGGCCAGGGGGAGGAGCTGATCCCGGTCAAGGAGAAGGCCCTCCGCACCGGGGCGGCTTCCGTTCACATCGTCGACCTCCGCGAGGAGTTCGTCCGCGACTTCGTGTTCCCCATGCTGCGGGCCAACGCGGTCTACGAGGGCAGCTACCTCATGGGCACCTCGATCGCGCGGCCCCTCATCGCCAAGGCCCAGGTGGACGTGGCGCGGAAGGAAGCGGCGGACGCGGTCAGCCACGGGGCCACCGGCAAGGGCAACGACCAGGTCCGCTTCGAGCTGACCTACGCGGCGCTCGCGCCCGAGCTGACCGTCATCGCGCCGTGGCGGGAGTGGGATCTCAACTCGCGCACCGCGCTGATGGAGTTCGCGCGTCGCCACGACATCCCGGTGCCGGTGACCGCGGATCGTCCGTACTCCACCGACCGCAACCTCTTCCACATCTCGTTCGAGGGCGGCATCCTCGAGGATCCCTGGAACGAGCCCCCGCCCAAGATGTTCCTCCTCACCAACTCGCCGGAGTCCGCGCCGGACGTGCCGGTGTACGTGGAGATCGAGTACGAGGCGGGTAACCCGGTGGCGGTGGACGGCCGCCGGCTCTCGCCCGCGGCCCTGCTCGAGCGGGTCAACCGGCTCGGGGGCGAGCACGGGATCGGGCGGGTGGACCTCGTGGAGAACCGCTTCGTGGGCATGAAGTCGCGCGGCGTGTACGAGACGCCCGGCGGTACCATCCTGCACACCGCTCATCGCGCGATCGAGTCGATCACGCTGGACCGGGAGGTCCTGCACCTGCGCGACTCGCTCGTGCCGCGCTACGCCGAGATGATCTACTACGGCTTCTGGTTCAGCCCCGAGCGCGAGGCGGTGCAGGGCCTGATGGATCAGGTGCAGCGGGACGTGACCGGCACGGTGCGGCTCAAGATCTACAAGGGCACCGTCACGGTGGCCGGCCGGAAGTCGCCGCGGTCGCTCTATCGCACCGACTTCGTCACCTTCGAGGCGGATCAGGTCTACCGCCAGCGGGACGCCGAGGGCTTCATCAACCTGAACGCGCTCCGGCTCAAGATCCGCGCCCTCCGGGACCGAGCGAGGTAGACGGTTCGTCCTGGCCATGCGGGTGCACGTGGCGCTGAGTCCGGCCGAGTTTCCCGACGCGCCCCTGTCCGGCCGCACCGTCCTCGCCGTCGACGTGCTGCGGGCCACCTCCGCGGCGGTGGCCGCCTGCGAGGCGGGGTGCCGTCTCCTCGTGCCGGTACCGGACGCGGCGGCGGCCGAGGCGCTGCGCGACGGCTCCGACGTCCTCCTGGCCGGCGAGCAGGGCGGCGAGGCGATCGCGGGCTTCCACTTCGGGAACTCCCCGGCCGACTTCACGTCGGCGCGCGTCGCCGGCCGCACCGTGGTGCTCACCACCACCAACGGCACCGCCGCCATGCTGAAGGCGGCGAGCGGGGCGGTAGCCGGCCTCGCGGCCCTCACCAACGTGACGGCGGCCGCGCGCTGGGCGCTCCAGCAGGGCCGCGACGTCTCCATCCTGTGCGCGGGGGACAGCCGCGCCTTCTCGCTGGAGGACGCGGTCTGCGCGGGGCTGCTGGTGGCGCGTCTCTCCGATGGAGCCCCCGAGGCCATCCTCTCCGAGGGCGCGATGGCGGCGCTCGCCCTCGGCCGGCACTACCGAGCCCGCCTGGGTCAGATCGGGGAGGACTCGCGCTGGGCCCGCAAGCTCCTCCGTCTGGGCCGGGCCGCCGACGTGGCCTCGTGTCTGCGCGCGGACGTCAGCGACGTCGTCCCCGTGTTCGCGGCGGGCGGGTTCGTGGGCCAGCGTCCGGCCCCGGAGTCCGGCGCGTGAACCTGCCGATCGCCCTCACGCTCTTCCGCATCGTCCTGGTCCCGCCGATCATGGTCTTCCTCATCTCCTCCTCCCGCGTCAGCGTGCTCACCGCCGCCGGGATCTTCATGGCCGCCTCGTTCACGGACTGGCTGGACGGCCGGATGGCGCGGCGCTGGAACCAGGTGACGCGGCTCGGCACCCTGCTGGATCCGGTGGCGGACAAGCTGCTGGTGGCGGCCGCGCTCGTGTCGCTCGTGCACGTGGACATGATCGCGGCGTGGATGGCGGTGGTGATCATCGGCCGCGAGCTGGCCGTGACCGGGCTGCGCGGCGTGGCCCTCTCGATGGGCACGGTGGTGCCGGCCTCGTCGCTCGGCAAGGCCAAGACCGTCTCCCAGTACGTGGCCATCACGCTGCTGATCCTGGAGCGCGGCGTCACCGTGGAGCTGGCCGCCTTCCATCTGGTGTCGCGCGCCGCGCTCTGGATCACGTTGGCGCTCACCGCGATCTCGGGCGCCGACTACTTCTACCGCTTCTTCCTCCACACCAACCCCAAGGACCTCGTGCGGGACCGCGAACGATGGCCCTGACCATCCTGGGGCTCTTGGCCGCCTACCTGATCGGCGCGATTCCGGTCGGCTTCCTGGTGGCGCGCGCCGCCGGAGGACCCGACATCCGCCGCGCGGGCAGCGGCAATATCGGCGCCACCAACGTGCTGCGGACGCTGGGCAAGGGGCCGGCGGTCCTCACGCTGCTGGGCGACATCCTCAAGGGCTACCTGGCGGTGAGCGCGGCGCGGGCCATCGGGACGGAGCCGTGGGCCGCGGCCGCCGGGGCGGTGGCCGCGATCGCGGGCAACTGCTGGCCCGTGTTCCTGGCCTTCCGGGGCGGCAAGGGCGTGGCCACCGGGCTCGGCGCCTTCCTCGCCTTCATCCCGTGGGCGGTGGCGCCGGCCGCCGCGCTCTGGCTCGGCGTGACCGTGCTCTCGCGCTACGTCTCGCTGGCCTCCATCGTGGCCTGTCTGAGCCTGGTGCCGGGCGCGGTGCTGTTCGGATATCCGCGTCATGCCGCGGCCGCGGCGGCGGTCGGGGCCGTGATCATCGTCTGGCGGCACCGGGAGAACGTGGTGCGCCTGGCGAGCGGCACCGAGCGGCGCCTCGGCGAGCGCGCGCGGGCGGCGTGAGCAGCCGCAGGGACGGTCGCGACCCGGCGCGCGCTCCGGTGGCCGTGCTCGGCGCCGGGAGCTGGGGGACCGCGCTGGCGATGCACCTGGGCCGCGGCGGCGGGGTCGTGCGCCTGTGGGCGCGCGATCCCAGCCTCGCCGCGTCGATGCGCGCCACCCGTGAGAACGCGCGCTATCTCCCGGGCCTGAGCCTGCCCGATGCCGTGCGCGTGACCGCGGACGCGGGAGAAGCCCTCGAGGGCAGCGGCACGGTGCTCATCGCGGTGCCGTCGCACTTCGTGGAAGGGGTGGTCGAGTCGGTGGGCGAGCGCGTACCGCCGCGCGTCGAGCTCGTGTCGGCGACGAAGGGGCTCGAGCCCCGGCACGGCCTGCGCATGTCCGAGCTGCTGGCCGAGCGGCTGCCCGGCCGGGCGGTGGCCGTGCTGTCGGGCCCCTCGTTCGCCCGCGAGGTCGCGCAGGGCCTGCCGACCGCGCTGGTCGTCGCCTCCGCGGACGAGGCGGTGGCGGCGGATCTCCAGCGCCGGCTCGCCGGGCCCTCGCTGCGCCTGTACACGAACCGCGACGTGGTGGGCGTGGAGCTGGGCGGCGCGCTCAAGAACGTGATGGCCATCGCGACCGGGCTCGTGGACGGGCTCGGGCTGGGCGAGAACGCGCGCGCGGCCCTGATCACGCGCGGCCTGGCCGAGATCGTTCGGCTGGGCACCGCGGCCGGCGCGCAGCCGGCGACCTTCTCGGGGCTGGCGGGTCTCGGCGATCTGGTCCTGACCTGTACGGGCTCGCAGAGCCGCAATCACGCCCTCGGCCACGAGATCGCCCGCGGGCGGTCGCTCGGCCAGGTGGAAGCGGGCACGCCGATGGTGGCGGAAGGCGTGCGCACCGTGGCGTCCGCGCTGCGGATGGCGCGGGAGGCGGGCGTGGCGATGCCGATCTGCGAGGAGGTGGCCGCGGTCCTGTTCGACGGCAAGGCGGTGGCGGAGGCCCTGGCCTCGCTGCTGGCCCGCGAGCCGCGGCCGGAAGAAGAGCGCGTCCCGCATGCCTGAGCTGCGCCGCGACCCTGTCGTGGGCCGCTGGGTGATCATCTCCACCGAGCGCGCGCGCCGGCCGTCCGACTTCCCGCCGGGCCCGCGCCGTCGCAAGGGCGGGCCCTGCGTGTTCTGCGGCGGCCACGAGCATCGCACGCCCGAGGAGGTCTGGGCCCTGCGGCCCGGGCGGGGCGAGCCGAACACGCCGGGCTGGCTGCTGCGGGTCGTTCCCAACAAGTTCCCGGCCCTGCGGATCGAGGGGGAGCTGGAGCCGGCGGCGGAGGGCCTCTACGATCGGACGAACGGCGTCGGCGCCCACGAGGTGGTGATCGAGTCCCCCGACCACGAGGCGGTCATCGAGGGGCTGCCCGTCGAGCACCTCGGCGAGGTGTTTCGCGCCTACCGCGACCGCATCGTGGACCTGGCCAAGGACCCGCGCCTGGAGTACGTGATGGTGTTCAAGAACCACGGCGACCCGGCCGGCGCCTCCCTCGAGCATACCCACTCCCAGCTCATCGCCACGCCGGTGGTGCCCCTCATGGTCGAGGAGGAATTGGCGGGGGCGCTCCAGCACCTGCGGATCAAGAAGCGCTGCATCTGGTGCGATATCATCCGCCAGGAGCGGCAGGGCGGGGGACGGATCATCCTCGACCAGGACGGCTTCGTCGCGCTGGCCCCGTTCGCGCCGCGTTTCCCCTTCGAGACCTGGATCCTGCCCGCGGCCCACCGGGCGCGCTACGAGGAGACGCCGGCGGCGGAGTTCATCGGGCTGGCCGCGGCGGTGCGACAGGTGCTCGGCCGCATGAGCGAGTTCCTGGACGACCCCCCGTACAACTTCATGCTCCACAGCGCCCCGCTCCGCGCGAAGGCCCTCGACCACTTCCACTGGCACCTCGAGATCATCCCGAAGCTCACCCGGGTGGCCGGATTCGAATGGGGCACCGGCTTCTTCATCAACCCGATGCCTCCGGAAGAGGCGGCGAAATATCTGCGCGGCGAAGCCCCGGATCGGCCGTAAGTTGACACCACGCAAGGCTTTTGTTACACTCCGTCGCGGTTCTGTGACACGTGGGTTTTGCGGGAATAGCTCAGTGGTAGAGCACAACCTTGCCAAGGTTGGGGTCGCGGGTTCGAATCCCGTTTCCCGCTCCATATACTGTTACTGTGCAAGATGGAAGGGCGGCGTAGCCAAGTGGCTAAGGCGGAGGTCTGCAAAACCTCTATTCAGCGGTTCGAATCCGCTCGCCGCCTCCAAAATACGGGGGCGGTCCAGCGGTCGGGTGGGCCGGGGTGGCGGAACTGGGAGACGCAGCGGACTTAAAATCCGCTGGTCCGTAAGGGCCGTGGGGGTTCGATTCCCTCCCTCGGCACCAGAGCTGAAGCGCACTCAATGACGGAGGCAAACAAGGTGGAGACCTTGAAGGTAGTCCGGAAGACCTTCACGATGTTGAGCGAGAAACGGACACAGGTCCTGGACATCACCAAGCAGATCCGGGACATCGTCCTGGGCGCCGACATCAAGGAGGGCATCATTCTGGTCAACTCCCTCCACACCACGTGCGCCCTGTTCGTGAACGAATTCCAGGGAGCCCTCGTCGAGGATCTCAAGACCATGATGGAGCGTCTGGTCGCCGACGGGGCGGGCTACAAGCACGACGATCCGCGCTTCTCCGATTGCGAGCGCGGCAATGCGTCCTCCCATCTCCGGGCGGCCCTGCTCGGGCGGAGCGTCGCGGTGGGGATCAGCGGCGGGGAGCTATCGCTGGGCCGCTTCCAGTCCATCCTGTTCGCCGAGCTTGATGGGCCGCGCCCGCGGAACATCGACATCCAGATCATGGGGGTCGGGCCGGCCGGGGGGAGCTAGCGCCGGTCGCGGGCGCCGAGGGATGCTCGCTGACGAGTGTCCGCAGCCTGGGGGAGTGCGGGGGCCATTTCCGGGCCCCCGCATAAGATAGAGCCTAAAGATTTAGAGCGTCGAACGCCGCCCGCTGTCCAGAGCGCCCCGCCCGGTTCGCGTGTCGCCCCCGTGGTAGACTGACTCGCGCTATGTCGTGGAAACTCAAGAAGAAGGCTCAGGCGCTCATCGCCTCGGAAGAGGGCGTGGTGCGCAAGGAATGGGGCGGCCGTGTCGCCATCGCCCTCGTGTACCCGAACACGTACGCGGTCGGCATGTCCAACCTGGGCTTCCAGACCATCTACGACCACCTCAATGCCCTGCCGCACGTGGTCTGCGAGCGCGTCTTCTTTCCGGATCCCGAAGACGTGGACGAGCACGGGCGGACCGGGACGCCGCCGTTCTCCCTCGAGTCCCAGCGCCCGCTGACCGACTTCGACCTCGTCGGCTTCTCGATCACCTACGAAGGCGACTACATCAACGCGGTGCGCCTCCTCCGGATGGCCGGCATCCCCACCCGCGCCGCAGACCGGGGCCCTGGCGATCCCGTGGTGATGATGGGCGGGGTGTGCGCCTTCTCCAACCCGGAGCCGGTGGCCGCGTTCATGGACTTCGTGGTGGTGGGAGAGGGGGAGGAGGTCGTGGGCGAGATCGTGGCCGCCTGGGCCGGCAGCGGGCCCGCGGCCCACGAGGGCCGCCGGCGGCGATTCATCGACCGCCTCAAGCCCCTGGCCGGCATCTACGTCCCCGACGCCTACCGGGTCGACTACGGCCCCGGCGGCCTGATCGAGACGGTTGCGCCGCTGGCGCCGGACGTGCCGGCGGTCGTCGTCAAGCGCCGGCTCAAGGACGTCAACCGCTTCGAGACGCGCTCGTCGCTCAAGACCCCGAAGGCGGAGTACGGCCACATGCAGCTCCTGGAGGTCGGCAAGGGCTGCGGGCGCGGCTGCCGCTTCTGCCTCGAGGGCCAGGTCTACCGTCCGGTGCGCCACCGGAGCCTCGCGTCGCTGCGCGAGTCGGTGGCGCGGATCGCGAAGGAGTCCAAGCGCGTGGGGCTGGTCGGCGCCTGCGTGTCGGACTATCCGTGGATCGGCGACCTCATGCGGGTGCTGGAGGAGTACGGGGTCGAGGTGTCGATCTCCTCGCTCCGGGCGGACAGCCTCACCGAGGAGCTGGTGGCGTCGCTTCAGCGGGGCGGCCATCGCACCCTCACCATGGCCCCCGAGGCCGGCACGGAGCGCCTGCGCGGGGTGATCCGCAAGGCCATCACCGACACGCAGCTCTACGAGGCGTGCGATCTCCTCCGCCGCTACGGCATCCCGAACCTCAAGTGCTACTTCATGATCGGCCTGCCCACCGAGACCCGGGAGGACGTGGAGGCCATCCCCGACCTCGCCGCGCGGCTGCTCGGCCGGCTGCAGGTGCGGGGCCCCGACGGCCACCCGTTCGGCAAGCTCACCCTGTCGGTATCCTCCTTCGTCCCGAAGCCGTGGACGCCGTTCCAGTGGGCGCCCTTCGACGATCCCCGCGCGCTGGAGGAGAAGCTCGACCTCATCAAGCGGGCGGCCCGTCGCCTCGACACGATCCGCGTCGTGCACGAGAATCCGCGCGAGGCGGCGCTGCAGGCGCTGCTCGCGCGGGGCGACCGGCGCGTGGCCGACCTGATCGAGATCGCGGCGCGGCTCGACGGCGACTGGCGCCGCGCGCTCCGCGAGTGGGACGGCGAGGCCGCGTTCTTCACGCGGCGCCTTCGCGGGGTGACCGAGATCCTGCCCTGGGACCACTTCGACGTCGGGGTGAAGAAGGCCGGGCTCCTGCGGGAGTGGGAGCGCGCGGGGGAGCCCGTGGCCCCGGCCGCGGTCGCGGAGTAGCGCGTCCATGGCTTCCGTGAGAGTCGCCAAGGCCGCCGACGTTCCGCCCGGGGAGGGCCGCGTCGTGCAGGCGGGAGCGAAGAGCCTCGCGCTCTTCAACGTCGACGGCACCTACCACGTCATCGACAACGTGTGTCCGCATCGCGGGGGACCGATGGGGGAGGGCGATCTCGAGGGCCGGCTCGCGATCTGCCCGTGGCACGGCTGGCGGTGGGACGTCACCACCGGCGCCAACGCCAACAACCCCGCGGTGAAGATCGGCCGCTTCGAGGCCACGGTCGTGGACGGAGACGTCTACGTGGAGCTACCGTGATCCGGGACCGCCTCGATCGCCCGCTCCGCAACCTGCGGCTGTCGGTGACGGACCGCTGCAACCTGCGCTGCCAGTACTGCATGCCCGAGGAGGAGTACGTCTGGCTCCCGCGGGACGACATGCTGACCTTCGAGGAGAT
>JBGOVO010000350.1:0-4426 GCA_041478145.1 Methylomirabilia bacterium | reverse complement strand
GGCCGTCTACGACGAGCTCTGCCACATGCTGGCGGCCCAGGTGGCCGCTCCGACCTCGCCGCCATGGTTCAACACGGGGCTGCACTACGCCTACGGCCTCACCGGCCCCGCCCAGGGCCATCACTACGTGGACCCGGACACGGGCATCCTGACCCGGGCCAGCTCCGCGTACGAGCGCCCCCAGCCCCACGCCTGCCAGCCCTATCACGCCCTGGTCTCGACCCCCGACGGGCCCATCCCCATCGGCCAGATCGTGACCAAGGAGTTGGTCGGGCTCGAGGTCTACGACGGCCGGGACGAGGGCGCCGGCACGACCCGGGTGGTGGCGGTCAAGGAAAACGGCGAGAAGGCCGTGTTCCGCGTCGAGCTGCGCAACGGCGTCTCGGTCGAGGCCACCGGGGATCACCTGGTCTACGCGATGGCCAACGGCGTGGGCGCCTGGCGGCGGGTGGACGAGGTGGAGCCGGGCTCGGCGCTGCGGCTGTCCACGCGGACCCAGGTCCGCAAGGCCTCGCAGGAGCCCGAGGTGGACGAGGCCGCGCTCGTGGGGTGGCTGCAGGCCGACGGCTTCGTGGGCCAGGACGGTCTCGGCACCGACCACAGCCTGGCCGTGGAATTCACGACCATCGACAAGGACGAGCTCGACTTCATCGTCGAGCGCGTGCACCGCGTCTTCGACGGGGTGCACTACCACGTCCGCTCGATGGAGACGCGCACCCCGGGGCTGGACATCCACCGCATCCGCCTGTACGGCGAGCGGCTGCGCCCGTTCGTGGACAAGTACGGCCTGCTCCGGTCGAGCGCGGACCATGTGGTGCCGCCGATGATCCTGCGGGCGGGCCGCGAAGCCCAGGCCGCGTACCTCCGCGCCCTCTTCCAGGCCCAGGGCACGGTGCGCCTGCGCTCCTACTGGGCGCGTCTGGCCGACATCACCCTCAGCACCACCTCCGCCGGCCTGGCCCAGGGCGTCCAGGCCCTCCTGCTCAATCTCGGCGTGTACTCGCGGCTCGGGCGCGGCGCGGAGACCCGGGAGACCCGCCGCACGCCCTACGTGATCTCCATCGTCCACGCGGAGCCGCGGGCGCGCTTCCGGGAGCTGGTCGGCTTCATCTCGGACGACAAGCGCGAGAAGCTCGAGACGGCCTGCTCGGACCAGTTCGCGGGCAAGCGCCTGGCCGCGCTGCGGGACGAGACGGTGGTGCGGGTGGAGTGCGTCGGGGTCCAGCCCGTCTTCGACATCCAGACCGAGAGCGGGCAGTACCTCTCCAACAACGTCATCGTCCACAACTGCTTCATCCAGTCCGTGTCCGACGATCTCGTCAACGACGGCGGCATCATGGACCTCTGGACGCGCGAGGCCCGCATCTTCAAGTACGGCTCGGGCAGCGGGACCAACTTCTCCAACCTGCGCGGCGAGAACGAGCCCCTGTCGGGCGGCGGCAAGTCCTCGGGCCTCATGTCCTTCCTCCGCATCGGCGACCGCGCGGCGGGCGCCATCAAGTCCGGCGGTACCACCCGCCGGGCCGCCAAGATGGTGATCCTCAACCTCGACCACCCGGACATCCTCAACTTCATCCGCTGGAAGGTGGTGGAGGAGCAGAAGGTGGCGGCGCTGGTGGCGGGCTCGCGGCTGACCAAGCGGCGGCTCCAGGCGGTGCTGAGCGCGGCCCGCACCCCGGCCGGCCTCGACGCCGATCCGCGGAAGAACCCCGCGCTGCGCTCGGCGGTGCGGGAATCCCGCGCGGCCATGGTGCCCGAGGGCTACATCCAGCGCGTGCTGCAGTTGGCGAGTCAGGGCGTGCGCGAGCTCGACTTCCCGGAGTACGACACCGACTGGGACAGCGAGGCCTACTACACCGTCTCCGGACAGAACTCCAACAACAGCGTGCGCGTGCCCAACGCCTTCTTCGACGTGCTCGCCCGCCGGGGCCAGTGGGAGCTGAGGCGGCGCACCGACGGCAAGCGCAGCGGGTCCATCCCGGCCGAGCAGATCTGGGACGAGATCGCCCATGCGGCCTGGGCCTGCGCCGACCCGGGCGTGCAGTACGACACCACCATCAACGAGTGGCACACCTGCCCGGAGGACGGGCGCATCAACGCCAGCAACCCGTGCGTGACCGGCGAGACGCTGGTGGCGACGACGGACGGCTGGCAGCGCATCGATGCGCTGGTCGGCCAGACCGCGCGGGTCATCGGCTCCGACGGGCAGCCGCACCTGGTGACGCGGGTCTTCCCCACCGGCCACAAGCCGGTCTTCGAGCTGCGTACGCGCCTGGGCTACCGGGTCCGGATCACGGGCGACCACCGGGTCCTCACGGTGGGACGCGGCGACGTGGCGGTACAGGATCTGACGGTGGGCAACCGGGTGCTGCTCCGCGGCCCGGGCTTCGGCCGCCGGAGCCTCGCCACCGACCTGGCGCTCGGCATCGGGGTGGCGGTGGCCGAGGGCTACCTCACCCATTCGGTCATCAACGGCCGGGCGCAGGAGTCGCTCGTGCTCACGACGGACGCGGGGGAGTCCCCGGTGCTGGCGGCCATCGCGGGCGCGGTCAACGCCGCCGAACGCACCGCGCTCCAGGCGGTGGGCGCGGTGGGGCGGTCAGACGGGGCCGGGGTCATCACCCGCAGCGCCGCCACCGCGCGCCTCGCGCTCAGCCACGCGCCGGCGGTGGACCTCTTCCGCGAGTTCGCGGTCCTCGACGAGGGCGCCGCGAACATCCGCTTCGCGCCGGCCGTGTTCGGGCTGGACCGGCCGGCTCTGGCCGCCGTGCTCCGCGGCCTGTTCACCGCCGACGGCTCCGTGGCCAACTACGGCGAGCAGTCGCGCTACGTCTCGCTCGACTCGACGTCGCTCGAGCTGCTCCGCCAGACGCAGCTCCTGCTGCTGGCCTTCGGCATCAAGTCCCGGCTGTACGAGGACACCCGGCTGGCCGAGGCGCTCCCGACCCGGCCGCATCCCACGCACTCGCTGCGGATCAGCCGGGCGTCGCGGGTGCTCTTCGAGCAGCAGATCGGCTTCCACACCGAGAGCCCGAAGGCCGCCGCCCTCGCCCGCGTGAACGGAGAAGAGCCGGCCATCGGCGAGGACCTGACCGACGAGGTGGCGGCCATCGAGCCGGCCGGCCTCGCGGACGTCTTCGACCTGACCGAGGAGGTCACGCATCACTTCGTGGCGGGCGGCCTCGTCGTGCACAACTGCTCGGAATACCTCTTCCTCGACGACACCGCCTGCAACCTCGCCTCGATCAACCTGGTGAAGTTCCTTCGCGAGGACGGCACCATCGACGTCGAGGGCTTCCGCCACGCCTGCCGGCTGTGGACGGCCGTGCTCGAGATCAGCGTGCTCATGGCCGCCTACCCGAGCCCGGCCATCGCCCAGCGGAGCTGGGACTTCCGCACGCTCGGACTCGGCTACGCCAACATGGGCACGGTGCTCATGCGCAAGGGTATTCCGTACGACTCGCCGGAGGCGGGCGCCATCTGCGGCGCCCTGACCGCGGTCATGTGCGGCGAGGCCTACGCGACCTCGGCGGAGATGGCGCGCGATCTGGGCCCCTTCCCGGGCTACCAGAAGAACCAGGCCCCCATGCTCCGCGTCATGCGCAACCACCGGCGCGCCGCCCACAACGCGGCGCCCGGGGAGTACGAAGGGCTCAGCATCACCCCGACCGGCATCGACCCCGCCCACTGCCCGGCGCCGCTCCTGCAGGCGGCGCGCGAGACGTGGGACCGGGCGCTGGGGCTCGGCGAGCAGTTCGGCTACCGCAACGCGCAGGTCACGGTGCTGGCGCCCACCGGCACCATCGGCCTCGTCATGGACTGCGACACCACCGGCATCGAGCCGGACTTCGCGCTCGTGAAGTTCAAGAAGCTGGCGGGCGGCGGCTACTTCAAGATCATCAACCAGAGCCTGCCGGTGGCCCTCGAGACGGCCGGCTACACCCCGGCCGAGGTCGAGGACATCGTGGCCTACTGCGTGGGCCGCAAGACCCTGCGGGGGGCGCCCGCCATCAATCACGAGACGCTGCGGGCCAAAGGCTTCGACGACGCGGGGCTCGAGCGCATCGAGGCGGCGATCGAGGCCGCCTTCGACATCTCCTTCGTCTTCAACGCCTGGACGCTCGGGGAGGGCTACATCGCGACGCGCCTCGGCCTGAACGAGGCGCAGCTCGGCGAGTGGAACGGCAACCTGCTCCGCGCGCTCGGCTTCAGCGCGACCGAGATCGAGGCGGCCAACGACTTCTGCTGCGGCACCATGACGGTGGAGGGCGCGCCGCACCTCAAGGCCGAGCACCTGCCCGTCTTCGACTGCGCCAACCGCTGCGGCCGGCGGGGCACCCGCTTCATCGCCACCGAGGCCCACATCCGCATGATGGCGGCGGCCCAGCCCTTCATCTCGGGCGCCATCAGCAAGACGATCAACATG
>JBGOVO010000325.1:0-4653 GCA_041478145.1 Methylomirabilia bacterium | reverse complement strand
CGAGCGACTACTGGCGGCGGCAGTGCAAGGCCACCTTCCAGTTCGACCGCATCGGCACCAAGCTGATCGACGACATGGGCGTGGAGACGCTCATGTGGGGCTCCGACTACCCGCACGGCGACGGGGTGTGGCCCGATTCCAGCAAGTACATCGCCGAGCAGTTCGGTCACCTGCCGCCCGACGTCATGCACAAGATGACCTGCGAGAACGCGGGGAGGTTCTACGGCCTGATCAAGTAGTGAAGTTCTCGACGCAGAACCTCCTGTCCCTGACCCGCAGGGGGCGCCGCCCGAGCAGTACCGGTTCTACAAGCGCGTGCGCGAGAACCTCCTCTCCCTGACCGAGGAGAAGGCCCTCGACCTGGCCGCCTTCGCGGGCGACGCCGAGGAAGTGGCCGACAAGGTCCGCATGCACCACGAGGCCCTCGGCGTCACCCGCTACATGGGCGCCTTCTCCCGCGGCGGCCTCGCCCACGACAAGGTCACGCGCTCCATGCGCCTCTTCGCCGAGAAGGTGATCCCCCGCTTCGCGTAGTCGATCGCTCATCACCTGCACGGGCGGGGTCGGGAGCGGCGGGCTCCCCGGAACACGCGGACTCGCTTCCCGCCAGCCCTCTCGATCGAGCCACGAGAGAGGACTCAGGCTTTGTCGACGGCGGGGCGGATCGTACCCGTCACCAGGTCGAGCAGCTCGAGCATCTTGGCGAGGTCGTCGCGGCGGAAGTCGATCACGACGTGGGTCAGGCCGAGGCGCTTGTACTCGGCCATCTGGTCGATCACGGCCTGCGGGCCCTGGGCGAGCTGCGCGTCGCTGAGACTCACGCGCACCGAGAGCGCGATGGTCTTCATATCGCGGTTGTGCTTCTCCGCGATCGGGCGGAGGCGCCCCAGCGCCTCGCGGAGCTGAGCCGGGTCCTTCGACGTCGCGTGCCAGCCGTCCCCGAGGGTCACCACGCGCCGGAAGGCCCCCGGGCTGTCGCCGCCCACCCAGATCGGCGGGTGCGGCTTCTGCACCGGCTTCGGCGCGAAGCCCACGTCGCGGAAGCGGAAGAACTCGCCGTCCAGCCGCGGGTTGTCCTCCGTCCACAGGGCCTTGAACGCGCGCAGGATCTCGTCGCCGTGCCGCCCGCGCGCGTGAAAGGGCACGCCCAGGATCTCGAGCTCCTCCTTCCACCAGCCCACCCCGACGCCGCAGATGAGCCGGCCGTGGGAGAGGGCGTCGATGCTCGTGAGCATCTTGGCCATCACCACCGGGTGCCGGTGCCCGAGGATGAAGACGGACGCGCCGAGGCGGGCGCGGCTCGTGCAGACGGCGGCGGCCGCGAGCACCGTGACCGGCTCCAGATACGCCTTGTCGGGCGGATGCGGGAAGCGCCCGCCCGGATAGCTGCCGGTGGCGGTCCGCGGGAAGATGACGTGGTCGCTCACCCACAGCGAGGCGACGTTGCGCTGCTCGGCCTCGCGGGCGAAGCGCACGAGCGCCTCGCCGGTGGCCAGGGGGCCCTGGGTCGGAAGATGGCAGCCGATGTCCATGGGTCGCTCCCTCCGGATTGGCCGGTCCTTGAACCGGCGGTCGGGTCCTACTATTCTCTAGCGCGGCACCGAGCGCGCGGCACCGACGATACCTCAGCCGAAAGGACACCGCCATGCCCTACCGCATCAATCACATCCACCTGAAGGCCTCCGACCCCCGCAAGACCGCCGAGTGGTACGTGAAGGCTTTCGCGTTCAAGATCGTCTCCGACGAGACGCGCGTCTTCGGCGATCGCTTCGTGCGCTGCCAGAGCGAGGACGGCACCCCGGTGAACATCTCGGGCGCGCGGACCAGCGAGAAGCTCGGCCCCGGCGACGCCAAGGCCCACCACGGGCTCGAGCACTTCGGCTTCGACTCCGACGGCCTCGAGGCCGACATCACGCGCCTGGAAGGCCTGGGCGCGAAGCTGCTCGAAGGGCCGATCGAGATCCCGGGCGGCCCCCGTATCTGCTTCATCCAGGCGCCGGACGACGTGCGGGTCGAGCTGATCCAGCGGAAGACGGCGACCATCGCCGGCGGCTGCTGCTGACATGGAGGCTACCTAAATGGAGCTTCAAGGGCAGACCGCGATCGTGACGGGGGCGGGGCGCAATATCGGCCGCGCCATCGCGCTGGAGCTGGCGGGCATGGGCGCCGACATCGTGGTGGCGGAGATGGACGAGGCGACGGGCAAGCGCACCGCCGATGAGGTGGGAAAACTCGGCCGCCGGGCGCTCGCGCTGCGCACCGACGTCACGCGCCTGGCCGATCTCCAGGCCATGGCCGACCGCACCATGGCCGAGTGGGGGCGCATCGACATCCTGGTCAACAACGCGGGCATCCACCGCTCGATGCACACCGCGGACGTGACCGAGGCGGACTGGGACCGGCTGCTCGCGGTCAACGCCAAGGGGGTGTTCTTCGCGAGCCAGGCGGTGCTGCGGCACATGGTGAAGGCCCGGCGCGGCAACATCATCAGCCTGGCCTCGATGGCGGGCAAGATCGGGCTCAAGACGTCGCTGGTCTACGGCATCACGAAGGCGGCGGTGATCAGCATGACCAAGAGCCTGGCCCTGGCCCACGCCGACGACGGCATCCGCGCCAACTGCGTCTGCCCCGGCATCGTGGAGACCGACATGATCTTCCAGGTGGACCGCGAGGCTGGCGAAGGACTGATGGGGCTCAAGCCCGGCGAGTACCTCAAGCAGCGCGTGGAGCAGATCCCGCTCGGTCGCATCGAGAAGCCGGAAGACGTGGCCAGCCTCGTCGGCTTCCTCGCCTCCCACAAGTCGTCCTACATGACCGGCCAGGCCATCAACGTCACCGGTGGCCTGGTGATGCACTGAGCCCGGCTCGGCTCGATGGAGACCTTCATGCGCCGCCGCTCGCTCCCGTCCCTCGTCCTCGGGCTCGCCATCCTGATGGCCGCGACGGCCGCCACCGGCCCGCCGGCCTCCGCCCAGGGGGCCAAGCCCAAGCGCGGGGGCATCCTCAACTCGCTGCTGACCGAGGATCCGCCCGGGCTGATCATCCACGAGTCGGCCACGCTGTCGAACGTCTGGCCGATGATGCCGTGCTACTCGAACCTGGTGCTCTTCGATCCGTTCAAGCCGCTCGAGAGCGTGGACACCGTCATCCCCGAGCTGGCCGAGCGCTGGTCCTGGCAGGACAACTACCGGAACCTGGTGTTCTTCCTCCGCAAGAACGTGAAGTGGCACGACGGCAAGCCGTTCACCTCCGCCGACGTGAAGTACACCTTCGACGTGGCGCGCGAGGCCCCCGACGCGCCCGCCAAGTTCCGGCTGAGCGCCCGCAAGGAGTGGTGGGCGAACGTCGAGGCGATCGAGGCGCCCGAGCCCCACACGGTGGTGTTCCGGCTGAAGCGGCCGCAGCCCTCGCTGCTCCTCATGCTGGCCTCCGGCTACTCGCCGGTCTACCCCGCGCACGTGCCCCTGAACGAGCTGCGCCAGCGCTGCGTGGGCACCGGGCCGTTTCGCCAGAAGGAATACTTGCGCGGCCAGCTCGTAGAGCTGGAGCGCAACCCCGACTACTTCGTGCCCGACCGGCCCTATCTGAACGGCATCCGCTACACCATCATCCGGGAGCGGGGCACGCGACTGGCCGCGCTAGAGGCGGGCCGGCTCGACGCCTACATGCCGCTCGACATGACGCGAGCCATGGCCGACGCGGCGAAGGCCGCCGCCCCCACGCTCGTGATCACCGAGATCGGCCAGAACGGCAGCGACAACGTGCTCCTCAACCACAAGCGCGCGCCGTTCGACAACCCGCTGGTGCGTCGCGCGGTCAACTTCGCCCTGGACCGCCGGAGCTACGTCAAGAGCGTGCGGCAAGACGGGGCGGTCGTCGGCGCCGCCCTCATGCCCAAGCCGCTCGGCTTCTGGGGACTGCCCGAGGCGGACCTTCGCGCGCTCGCCGGCTACCGCGACCCGGCCCGCGACAAGGCGGAGGCCAAGCGCCTGCTCGCGGAGGCGGGCTACGGCCCGGGCAAGCCCCTCCGCGTGGAGATGGCCACGCGCACGCTGCCCATCTACCTCGACCTCGCGTCCTTCGCGGTGGACCAGCTCCGCCTGGTGGGCGTCGAGGGCACATTGAAGCAGCTGGACACCGCCGCGTGGTTTCCGGCCCTCGCCCGGCGGGAGTACCAGATCGCCGCGAACCTGACCGCGGGCGGCTTCGACGACCCCGACGCCTATCTGGTCGAGAACTACAAGTGCGGGTCGTCGCGCAACTACACCGACTACTGCAGCGAGGCGATGGACCGCCAGATCGAGCAGCAGTCGCAGGAGCTGGACCGGACCAAGCGCCTCAAGATGGTGGCCGACATCCAGCGCACGCTCGAGGCGGACGTGGCCCGGCCGATGCTGGGCTGGCGCAAGGAGTATTTCGCCCAGTGGCCCCACGTGAAGAACCTGGTGCCCCACAACGCGCTCTACAACTACGGCCGCATGCAGGAGGTGTGGCTCGACAAGTAGCGTCGACGCCCACGTCATGGACTTCCGCGCGCCGCGTCGACCGCGCGCTCGGTCGCGCGACCGCTACATCAACTCCTTGATGAGGGCCTGCGCGATTTCCGGAGCGACGCCCAGCGGACGGTGCGACAGCGGCCCGCCGTCGCTCAGG
>JBGOVO010000050.1:0-14999 GCA_041478145.1 Methylomirabilia bacterium | reverse complement strand
GCGCCCGCACCTTCTCCATCGTGACGAGCCCACCGCGCATCATCCGGTCCACGTCGGGCAGCACGCGCCCGCCAGCCCTTGGCGACGAAACAGATCGACGAGCGCGGCATGGAGCGGGCGATGTTCCCATCGGTCGCTCTCTCCGATGAAGATCCGCATCAAGACCTGCTCACCATCCAGCTTTCGCATGGTTACCACCCTCCCTTGCCTTCGACCAGCACCCGTCCGAGGGACAATCCGGCCGCGCAGCACGCGAGGCACAGTCCCGTCGTGAGCAGCGTGCCGTACGGAAAATCGGGCCCGAGCCAGCGCACGACCAGCCCCCCGCTGAGCCGCCGGGCTAGTCGCCGGGCGGGCGCCGGTCCGCCCAGGGCTGGGCGGCCTCGAAGGCGGCGGAGGCAGCCAGCACGGTGTGATCGGCGTGGCGACGGCCGACGATCTGCAGGCCCACCGGCAGCCCCGCGCTCGTGAATCCGACCGGGACGGTGGCGGCGGGCTGGCCGGTGAGGTTGAACGGGAAGCAGAACGGCATCCAGCCGAGCGGCGAGGCGGGCTCGCCGTTGACCTCGTTGAGCCCGGGCCGTCCCACCTCGAACGGTGGCACCGCCACGGTGGGCGTGATCAGGAGGTCGAAGCGCGCGAGGAAGCGCTGCACCTCCGTCCAGAATTCGTGGCGGTGGCGCCCCGCCCGCAGGAGCTGTCCGCTGGTGACGGTGGCGCCGAATTTCAGGAGGGCGCGGAGCGAGCGGTCCATCTTCTCGCCGTCGGCCTCGAGCCGATCACCCCACGCCCCCCACGTCTCGGCGCCGACGGTGACGCGGAACATCTCCTCCGGGTCCTCCCAGGAGGGCGACACCACCTCGACGTGGCCGCCGAAGCTCTCGAAGCGCTCCGCCGCCGCCGCGCACAGGTCGGCCACCTCGGGATCGACGCGCGCGTAGCCGAGGTCGGGGGACCAGGCCACGCTCAGCCCCGCGATGTCCTCCTCGCACGCGGCCAGGAACGAGCGGCCCGCGGCGGGGAGCGAGTACCGGTCGCGGTCGTCGGGCCCCGCGATGACGTCGAGCATCAGGGCCGCGTCGCGCACGGTCCGGGTCAAGGGGCCGGTGTGGGACAGCGTCTCCCAGCCGGGGAAGCCCGGAGCCTGCGGCACCCGTCCGAAGGACGGCTTGAGCCCGTAGATCCCGCAGAACGAGGCCGGGACGCGGATGGAGCCCCCGCCGTCGGTGCCCACCGCGAGCGGCCCGAGGCCGGCCGCCACCGCGGCGGCCGCGCCGCCGCTCGAGCCGCCGGGGGTGAGCGCCGGGTTCCAGGGATTGCGCGTGATTCCGAAGAGCGGGCTCTCCGTTACCGCCTTGTGCCCGAACTCCGGCGTGGTGGTCTTGCCGACGATGATGGCGCCGGCGCCCTTGAGGCGCTCGACCGAGACCGCGTCCTCCTCGGGCACGTGATCGGCGAAGAGCCGCGAGCCGCCCGTGGTGGGCACCCGGCGCGTGAACAGCAGGTCCTTGATGGAGACGGGCACGCCGTGCAGCGGCCCGAGCGCCTCGCCCGTCACCACCGCCACCTCGGCCGCCACCGCCGCGTCCCGGGCCTCCTCGCGGGTCACCGCCGCGAAGCAGTTGAGGGTGGCATTGACGCGCTCGATGCGCGACAGCACCGCGTCCACCACTTCGACCGGCGAGACCTGCTTGGACCGGATGAGCGCGGCCAGCTCGAGCGCGGGAAGCCAGCCGAGGTCGGGCGTGCCCATCAGGCGCCCGGGTTCACGCGCGCGATCGTGTAGTCCACGTGGGTGGCGCCGGTGCCCTCGATCACGGTCACCCGGCAGACGTCGTCGCCCTTGCCGAACTCGGCCCACACGCCGGGGAACTTCTCGGCGTTCACGAAGCGCTCGCTCCGGGTCTCCGTCCAGCCCGCGCCCGTCAAGAGCCGTCGCGCATTCGCCAAGGTCCTCTCCACGTTGCTCGGGGTGAAGTAGATGAGCCGCGCCGCCGTGACCTTCTGGGTGCGGATGATGGCCCAGTCGTTCGAGTACGGGGTCCACTCCGCGGGGACCGGGATGTCCGGGAACGGCTGGATCGGCATGGGCACGACGATCGGCGCGCACGCGCCGACCCACAGCGCGGCCCCGATCACGATCGCCCGGACCTTCACGCCGCGAATTGTATCATCATCGTCATGGACCGCGCGGCGCTGCCCCGACTCCGCACCTGGCTCTCGCGCGCCGAGATCGTGGCCCTCGACCCGGAGGGCAGCGAGCGGCTTCGCGCCGCGCTCGACGAGCCCGACCCGCCGGTCGCCGCGGGGCGCGGCGGCACCCTGATCGTCTACGCGCCGGGGCCCGCCCGCCGGCGGCTCCTGCAGTTCGACCGCCACGGCCATCTGGTCGCCGCGTGCCGCTGGCGGCCCGACGGCGCGCTCGCGTGGGCGAAGTGCCTCCTGCCCGACGGGCGCTGGCTCGGCATCGAGCCCGGCGCCGGCAGCCACCCGGCGTGGGGCGCCTCGGACCGGGTCTGGCTCGTCGAGCCCGGTGCCCCCTGGCGGCCGCGCGAGCCGGTGACCCTCTTCCAGTCACTCGACTACGCGCGCCCCGATTTCATCCCGCCGCTCTTCGAGCCGCGCCGCCTGCCGCCGGGGGGCGGGACCACGCTGCTCAATCTGATCGCCGGCCTCATGAAGGATCAGGGCGTCGCGGCGGTGCGGTACCGCGGCCCCTATCCCACCGAGCAGCTCTTCAGCGCGCTGCTCGAGTGCTTCCGCTACGACGCCGCTCTCGCGCTGCCGCTCGAGCGCTTCCTCGCCGACGGCGCGCTCGACTGGCACCCCGCCCCGTTCGAGACGCATCACGTGACGCCCGGGGTGGCGGTACAGCTCCGGCACGAGGTGGAGAAGGTCACGATCGACGGCGCCGCGTTCTATCGCGCGCAGTGGCAGGACATGAGACGCCGGGAGCCCCGCGTGGTCCGGACGGAGGGGGAGCGCGTCGTCTGCTCGCTGTGGGCGCTCGGCGGACCGATCGAGGATCGGCTGGTGCTGGACCGCTCGGGCGAGGTGCGCGAAGCGCCGGCGCCGCGGGCGGACCCGGGACCGCCGGCGCCGCTGCCCGCGGTCTGGGCGGGCGCGCTCGGCGAGCTGATCGCGCGCGAGAGCGCGCCCGCGCTGGCCTCCGCCATTGCCGCGGTGACGGACGGTCTCACCCTCGAGTGGGGGCCCGTGCCCGGCGATCTGCTGCGCGTGCACGGCCAGCGCATCCGGCTGAGCCGGCGGCTGCGCGAGGCGGGGACCGCGGCGCGGGCGGGCGCCGCCTCGCCCCAGGAGCGCGCGGAACAGGCCCTGCGCTTCGTGCTGGAGGTGGCGCGGCTGCTGGGGCCCGAGGTGCGCGGCCGCGCCCAGGCCCGCCTCGAGTCGCTCAGCGAAGCGGAGCAGCGTCGCGTCCTGGAGGCCGCGCCCGCCGAGCTCCCGGAAGCCCTGGGCGAATCGGTCGGCCGGCTGGTCGCGCTCGTGATCCGCGGCGGCGGCTAGATCAGCGCAGCGAGTGTTCGGCGCAAACGAGTGTCCGCGGCCGGGGGGAGTGCGGGGGCCATTTCTAGGCCCCCGCAGCTGAAAGGAAGTCCCCGCTTCCGCCCCCGCGCCGTCCGGAAAAGCCGTACTAGGACTTGCCCGCGTGGGTCAGCAGCCAGACGTTCAGGAAGACGAACCCGGCGACGGAGGCCAGCGACAGCGTGAAATAGGCCAGACAGATCGCCTCTTGCCGGGTCAGCCAGCTCGCGCTCCGGATGCGCCGCCAGAGCGACTCGCGCACGAAGCGCACCGAGTCGTGATTGAGGGTGGGCACGCCGACCAGCTCCACCAGGATGTGGTAGCCGTCCATCTCCAGGAACCAGAACGGGTAGAGACTGATCAGGAACGACTGGAGCTGGAGGAGCGCGGAGGCGGCCAGGAAGCCCTGGATGAGCCCGGGCGAGAGCCGGACCGCGATCCAGAAGCAGAAGAAGCCGAGGAAGAGGTGGAACAGCGGGCCGGCCACCGCGTTGACGATCCGCGCGCGCCGGGTGGCCATGAAGATGTCGGTGACGTCCGCGTAGAACGTCGGGATGAAGCCGTGCAGGATCGTGAAGCCGAATTCGCGCACGCGCCGCCGGTAGTGGATGCAGGCCAGCGCGTGAATGATCTGGTGGTTGATCACCGTGAGCCAGAACACGATCTTCACCATCAGGATGGCGATGAGGGGGTGGCTCGCCAGCCCGTGGGTCACCTCGCCGAGATCGTGCCAGATCTCGATGCCGCTGCGAACCCCGAGCACCACCATGATGGCCAGCAGCACGAGCGCCCAGGGCGAGAAGAGCAGGAACCCGCCGTACCGATAGATCCGCTCGAAGACCTGGTGCGACCGCCGGCTCGTGACGGTGAGACGCTCCAGCGCGTGGAGCGTGCCCTCCATCGCCCGCGCGGCGGGGTTGCGCCGGTTGCGGGCCAGCACCGCCCGCAGGCGCGAGACCGGCCGCATGGTCAGGAGATCGGCGCGCAGCAGCTTGACGATCAGGGTCGGGATGATCTCGAAGTCGAAGGAGCCGTAGTGCAGCAGGTACGAGGTCGCGATCTCCTGCAGCGAGGCGCGGCCGTCCATCTGCCCCCACAAGAACTTCTCGGTCTCGCTGATCTGGATGATCTGCTCGGTGCGGCGATTCTTGAGCGCGTAGGTCACGACGCCCTGGGGCGCGTAGGGCAGGCGCGCCATCTCCCAGTCCGCGTCGGGAATGCGCTGGGGACGGCTGTGCAGGTAGGCGACGGCGCTCGGGATCTCCCGGGTCTCGAATCCGTCGCCGTCCTTCTGGCGGACCAGCAGCTCGATCCGCGTGCGCTTGGGCCTGCCCTCCGCGGTCTTGTCGCCGACCTCGCTCACGCTCGCCCCGGCCCTCCGCTACTTGTGCTCGATGTCGAGGCCGGTGGCCTCCAGCCCCCAGCGGGTGACCTCGGCCACCAGGTCGGACGAGTCGCGCAGCCGCTTGAAGGCGACCTGGGCCATCTGCTGGAAGAACTTGGCGGCGGCGAGGGGGCTGCTCGCGACGAAGCGGCTGAGGCTGTCGCGGTCGAGGCTGTAGAGCATGCTGTCGAGCTCGGCCTGGCACGTGGCCGAGCGGCGCCGCTCGTCGCCGAAGACGCTCATCTCGCCGAACACCTCGCCGGACGCGAGGCGGGAGAGCACCTGCTCGACGCGACCGGTGACGGGCTTGGAGACGACGATGCTGCCGTCCTTGATCAGGAACAGCTCCTCGCCCGGGTCACCCGCGCGGAAGAGCACGTCGCCCTTCTTGAGCCGTCGCTCGCGAAAGCTCGGCCACAGGGCGAGGAGGACCGGCTCGTCGACATCCTTGAACAGCAGGACCCGGCGCAGGAAGCCGATCTCGGGAAGGCTGGCCACTCAGCTCCGTCCCGCGGGCGCCCGCATCACGTGGCCCAGCGCTTGAGCATGACGTTCTGGAGCGCGCGCGCCCGCTCGCGGTCCGAGACGTGGGCGGTACTGCCGAGCGCCTGCATGATGGCGGCCCGCTCGTCGGCGGTCAGCTCGAAGGCCGCCAGCACCTGGGCGGGATCGCGCACGAGATCGGCAAGGAACTCCTTGTCGATCATCACCTGCCCGACCAGGTCCTGGATCCCCTTGCCCGCCACGCCCTGACCTCGACTTTTCCGGGCTCGTCTTCCATGCCCCAGAAGGTCAATTTAGCAGAGGTGGCGCGGTTTTAATAGCCTCTTCCTCACTCGTACCGCAGGGCGTCGATGGGGTTGAGGGCGGCGGCCTTTCGGGCGGGGTAGAAGCCGAAGAAGACGCCGACCGCCGCCGAGAAGGCGAAGGCCACCGCGACCGCCTCGGTGCTGACCAGGGTGCGCCATTGCGCGAAGTACGCGATGGCGTACGATCCCCCGAGTCCGAACGCGATGCCGATCGCGCCGCCGATGAGCGACAGGGTCACCGCCTCGACGAGAAACTGGAGCAGGATGTCGCGGCTGCGGGCGCCCACCGCCATGCGGAGCCCGATCTCCCGCGTCCGCTCCGTCACCGACACCAGCATGATGTTCATGATGCCGATGCCCCCCACCAGCAAGGAGACCGAGGCGATGGCGGCCAGCAACAGGGTCAGCACCCGGGACGACGCCTCCTGGGACTGCAGTACCTCGGTGAGGTTCCGGATCCAGAAGTCGTCGTCCTGAAAGCTCTGCAGCCGGTGCCGCTGGCGGAGCAGGCCGCGGATCTCCTGCTCGGCCTCCTGCATGGCGCGGGCCTCGCGCACCTTGACCGCGATGGAGCCCACCGCCCGCGCATTGGCCTGGCTGCTCCCGATCACCTTCTTCTTGGCGGTGCTGAGCGGGATCAGCACGATGTCGTCCTGGTCCTGGCCGTACGTGGTCTGGCCCTTCCGCTCGAGCAGGCCGATCACCGTGAAGGGCACGTTCTTGATCCGGATCACCTGGTTGACCGGATCGCTGTCGGCGAAGAGATTGCCCGCGACCGTCAGGCCGATCAGGGCCACCTTGGCGGCGCCGTCGACCTCCTCCTGGGTGAAGACCCGCCCGTCGGCCACGTCCCACTCGCGCGCCGCGAAGAACTCCGGCGTGACGCCCTGGATGCCGGTCGCCCAGTTCAGGTTGCCGTAGACGACCTGCGCGCCGCCGCGGGAGGTGGGGGCGGCCGCCACCACCACCGGGAGCTCTCGCTGGATGGCCCAGGCGTCGTCCTCGGTGATCGTGAGCTGGCTGCCCGAGCCCATCCGCACCCCGCCCGCGTTGGCGGAGCCCGAGAGCACGATGATCATGTTGGAGCCGAGGCTCTGGATCTGCTCGGCCACCCGCGCCTGCGCGCCCGAGCCCACCGCCACCATGGTGATCACCGCGCCCACCCCGATCACGATGCCGAGCATGGTGAGCGCGCTCCGCAGCTTGTTGACCCGGAGCGCGCGGACGGCGATGCGGGCGCTGGCCCAGGCGCTGGACCACACGTCCATGTCCGCCCTCCTCCCCGGATCGATCCGCTCGTCACCTGCTGATGGGCTGCCGGTACTGATGGGGCTGCCGGTGCTGATGGGCTGGCCGCCCGGAGTGGCCATGTGTCCGCATCTAGACGACGAATGGGCTGGGCGCCGGGTTGACCGGGGGCCCCGGATCGCCGGGTCGTGTCAACCGGGGGGCAGCTTCGTTCGTGAAGATCGATGAGAGGGCGCGGGACAACCGTCAGAGCGACGTGGAGCCCTCACCCAGCCAGGACACGCTCGTCACCGCCCACTACGGGCGCCTCCGACGACTCTGTCGTCTCCTGCTGGGCGACCCGCAGGAGGCCGAGGACGTGGTGCAAGAGGTCTTTCTCAAGGCGCACGAGGCGGAGCGGCTGGGCCGCGCCCCGGTGGAGTGGGGCGCCTGGCTCACGCGGGTCGCGGTCAACGCCTGCCGGGACCGGCGGCGGGCCGGCGGGTGGATGCGCTTCCGGCTCCGGAGCAGCCGCCTCGAGGATGTGCGGCTGGTGGCGGAGACGCCGGCCCCCAGCGACGCCGCGGTCAGCGCGGACACTCGACGACGCATCTGGGTGGCCTTCCGCACGCTGCCGCGCCGGCAACAGGAAGTCTTCGCCCTGCGCTACATCGAGGAACGGCCGACGCCCGACGTGGCGGCGGCCCTCGGTCTGAGTCCGGGGAGCGTGAAACGCCACCTGTACCGTGCCGTGCGGCGGCTCCGCCGCGCACTGGGAGACGCGAGATGAGTCGCTGCCTGTCCGACGACGCGCTGATGCGGTCGCACGCCGAGCTGGCCTCGGCCGCCGAGCGGGCGCACCTGGCCGGCTGCGCGGCGTGCACCGGCCGGTCCCGGCACCTGCGCCGCGACCTGGATCTCATCACCGGCGTGCTGCGCGACAGCCGCGAGCCGCAGCCGCGCCCTGTTTCCGCGCCGAGGCGATGGCTGCCCGCCGCCGTCGGGCTCGCGACGGCGGCGCTCGCGCTGCTGGTGTGGGTCGAGGTCGCGGTGTGGCGCGCGGTGACCCCGGTGCCGCCCACGATGCAGGCACAGGAGGTCGCCGCGATCCTCGCCGACGTCTCCGCGTCCCTGTTCTCGGTGAGCGGCGACCCGGCCGCCGCCGCGCCGACGGCCGCGGCCTCCGAGGATGCCCCGCCGAGCATCGAGGCCATGGCCCGAGAGCTCGACAGCACGCTCACCGGAGGAGAGCCATGATGAAGACGCGCGGTGCCGTCGGCCTGATCATGAGCGTGATCGCGGGGGCGCTTCTGGCCGCGGGAACCGCCTCCCCGGTCCTGGCCCAGGCTCCTCCCCCGCGGCCCGGCGCGCCGCCGCATGAGTCCGGTATGCGGTGGGGCATGGGGCGCCCCGACGGCGAGCTCGCGCTGATGATCCGCACCGGCAATCTCACCCCCGAGCAGCAGGCGAAGGTGCGCGGCATTCTCTCCGCGCACCGGGCGGGCACGCGGACGGTGATCGAGCAGCTCCGCCAGGCTCAGCAGGAGCTCGGCGCCAAGCTGCTCGCACCCGGTCCGATCCAGACCGGCGACATCCAGCCTCAGCTCGAGCGGATCAGCCGCCTCCGGGACCAGCTCGCCCAGGACAGCGCGCAGGCCGCCCTCGAGGTCCGGGCCGTGCTCACGGCGGAGCAGCTCGCGCGCGTCGCGCAGACCAAGGAGCGGCTGACGCAGCTGCGCGAGGAGATGCGGCAGCTCATGCAGCCGGCCCGGCCGTGAGGCGTCTCTTCGGGGGACCGATCGTCCGCGAATAGGTGATCTGGCGCCCACGTCCACTGCCAAGCATGAACCTGAGGCGAGTCCTGCCCATCGCGCTGGTCCTGACGCTCGTATCGGCGTTGCCGATCCTTGCGCACGCGAGCCCGCCCGATCCGTCCTGGATTCCGGGCATCTACGACGACGCGGACTATGATGATGTCGTCACGCTCGTCGTGTCGGGCACCGGGCACGTCGCGCCCGGGTCCCTGGTCGATCTCCTGCTCCCGCCGCGATTCGCGGGACGTCTGCTCCAGGCGTCCGAAGCGCCGCCCGCGACCTTCGGCGCCTCCGCCGTCCAGTCCCGCGCTCCCCCCGCCGCGTAGCGTCTTCTCGCGTCGCGTCGCCGATCGGCCTGCCCGCCGCCGTGGTCCGGGCGCGTGGGCCCCTGATCCGCGGCGCATCCGGCTCCGAGATCTGCACGCAACACGTGAGCGAGGAGGGACATCACATGTTCCGTATCTACGCGCTGGCGATCGCCAGCTTCGCGGTGGCGGCGGTGGGGGTGGTGACACTCGAGCGGACGGCGGCGAGAGCCGAGTGGAACGCCGCCGCGCCGGTGACGACGGCCCCGGCCGGCGAGGAGACGCCCCTCGCCGATCACTTCTTTCACGTCCAGTGGACCGCGGTGGCGCGCCCGCGAGGGGGGTCCGAGATCACCGGGTACGTCTACAACGACTACGGAGACCCGGCGGTGAACGTGCAGCTTCGCATCGCCGAGCTGGACGCGGCGGGCCAGGAGGTCGCGTACGCGATCCGCCCGGTCGGCGGCGCGGTGCCCGGATACGGCCGGGCCTATTTCGACGCGCGCGTGCCCGCCCGCCCCTCCTACCGGGTGACGGTGGTGTCGTTCGCCTTCCTCGAGTCCAAGGGAGTCAGCTGATGTGCGCCGTACCGCTCGCCCCGATCCGCGGAACGGACCGTGACGAGGGCGATCTCTGGGCGATCGTCCTGGCCGGAGGAGAGGGCGTCCGCTTGAGGGCCCTGACCCGCTACCTCTACGGCGAGGAGCGACCCAAGCAGTACGCGGTGTTGACGGGCTCGAAGTCGCTCCTGCGCCAGACCCTGGAGCGCGTCGCCCGGCTGATCCCGCCGCAGCGAATCGTGGTCGTGACCCAGTCCGCCCACGACCGCTACCTCGGCGCGGAGCTGGCCGGGCTCCCCGAGATCCAGGTGCTCTCGCAGCCCTCCGATCGGGGCACCGCCGCCGGCGTGCTCATGCCCGCCCACTGGATCCGGGCGAAGGACCCGAGGGCCACCGTGGCGGTATTTCCCGCCGATCACTTCATCCTCGAAGAGGACCGGTTCATGCACCACGTGGGCGAGGTCGCCCACTACGTGCGCGCGCATCCGGACTGGCTCGTCGTGCTGGGGGTGCCACCCACCGACCCGGATCCCGACTATGGGTGGATCGAGCCCGGGGCCCGCATGGGCTGGGTGGGCCACGAGCCGGTCCACCGGGTTCGTGGCTTCCGGGAGAAGCCGACCGAGGAGTCGGCGCGCCGGCTGTTCGCCCTCGGCGGTCTGTGGAACACCTTCGTCTTCGCTGCGAGCGTGACCGCCCTGATCAACGCCGGTCGCGAGTGCGTTCCGCTGCTCCACGACCGCCTGGTCCGCCTGGCCCTATTCGCGGGCACCCAGTACCAATCCTGGGCGCTCCGCCAGGCCTACCTCTTCGCCCCCGTCGCGGATTTCTCCCGGACCGTCCTGGAGTCGCGCTCGCTGCCTCTCGCGGTCGCGCAGGTCCCGACGTTCACGTGGTGTGATCTGGGCACTCCGGAGCGGGTCGCCCGGACCCTGCGGGCCTTGGGCGCGCCGCCGCCGGCATGGCTCACGCTGCTCAGCTCGAGTGCGTGAGCGCGCGCTGATGGCCTGGCCGGCCGCAATCGCCCGAATGATCTGGCGGAATGCTGCGTCAAAATGTGCTACAAGCGGAGCCACACGGGAGGGGCTCCTTCATGGCTGGCGAACGAAGCGAATCCGGGGAGATGGCCGCGGCGTCCACGGGCGCGCCCCGCCGGTCGGCGCGCCGATTCTGGACGATCTGCCTCACCCTGGCTTGCCTCGTCGCGGGCGGCGGCTACTTCGCGCTGAACCGGCCTCCGCGCGCGCAGCCGGCCGCGCCGGCCGGCGCCCGCCCCGTGCCGGTGGTGACGGTGACCGCGCGCAGTGGCGACCTCGGCGTCTACCTGAGCGGGCTCGGCTCCGTCACCGCGCTCAGCACGGTGACCGTGCGGAGCCGGGTCGACGGCCAGCTCATGCGGACCCTGTTCCAGGAGGGGCAGAGCGTCAAGGCGGGTGACCTGCTGGCCGAGATCGATCCGCGTCCCTTCGAGACGCAGCTCGCGCAGGCCGAGGCGCAGCTCGCCAAGGACGAGGCCGCGCTCGACAATGCGCGCCTGGATCTCGAGCGCTACCGCACGCTCGTCAAGGGCGGGTTCATCCCGCAGCAGCAGCTCGACACCCAGGCCTCCTCCGTCTCGCAGCTCGCGGCGACCATCAAGGCCGACCAGGGACAGATCGACAGCATCCGCCTCCAGCTCACCTACTGCCGCATCCTCGCCCCGATCACCGGCCGCGCCGGCCTCCGCCTGGTGGATTCCGGTAACATGGTGCACGCGACCGATCCGGGCGGGCTCGTCGTCCTCACCCAGGTGGAGCCGATCGCGGTGGTGTTCACGCTGCCGCAGGACAACCTGCCGGCCGTCCTCGCGCGCCAGCGCGCGGGCGGGCCGATCGCGGTGGAGGCCTTCGACCGCGAGGGGCGCACCAAGCTCGCCGGCGGTATCCTGACCGCGGTGGACAACCAGATCGACGCGGGCACCGGCACCGTCAAGCTCAAGGCCTCCTTCCCCAACACCGACACCGCCCTGTTCCCGAACCAGTTCGTCAACGCGCGCATTATGGTGGCGGAACTCAAGAGCGCGGTGCTGGTGCCGAACGAGGCCATCCAGCGCGGCGCCCAGGGCTCCTTCGTCTACGTGGTCAAGCCGGACAAGACGGTGGAGCTTCGCAAGGTGGTGCCCGGCCCGAGCGAGGGCGGCGTCACCGCCGTGAAGGAAGTGGCCGCGGGCGAGGCGCTCATCGTGGACGGCACCGACAAGGTGCAGGAGCGCACGCGCGTGGAGCCCACCAGCCGTGAGCGTCCCGCCTCGCGCGGGAGCTCATGAACCTCTCGCAGCCGTTCATCCTCCGGCCCGTCGCCACCTCCCTTCTCACCTTCGCGATCATCCTGGCCGGGTTCGTCGCCTACCGGCTGCTGGCCGTCTCGGCCCTGCCCCAGGTGGACTATCCGACCATGCAGGTGCAGACCTTCTATCCCGGCGCCAGCCCCGACGTCATGGCCTCGGCGGTCACCGCGCCGCTCGAGCGACAGTTCGGCCAGATGCCGGGGCTCAAGCAGATGACGTCGACCAGCTCCAGCACCAGCTCCGTCATCACGCTGCAGTTCGACCTCAACCTGGCGCTCGACATCGCCGAGCAGCAGGTGCAGGCTGCCATCAACGCCGCGACTTCCTTCCTGCCCGCGGACCTGCCGACTTCGCCCATCTACAGCAAGGTCAACCCGGCCGACGCGCCCATCCTGACGCTCGGTCTCACCTCCACCACGCTGCCCCTCACCAGCGTGCAGGACCTGGCCGACACGCGACTCGTGCCCAAGATCTCCCAGCTGCCCGGGGTGGGGCTGGTCAGCCTGAGCGGCGGTCAGAAGCCCGCCATCCGGATCCAGGTGAACCCCGCGCGCCTCGCCGCCAATGGGCTGACCCTCGAGGACGTGCGGACCGCGGTGGCCAACGCCAGCGTGAACCAGGCCAAGGGCAGCCTCGACGGCCCGCGCCAGGCGTTCACGATCGGGGCCAACGATCAGCTCATCACGAGCGATCAGTACCGGAACCTGGTGGTGGCCTACCGGAACGGGGCGCCGGTGCACCTCGCGGACGTGGCCGACACGGTGGACGACGCGGAGAACTTGCGCCAGGCCGCGTGGATGGGCGACCAGCCGGCCGTCATCGTGAACGTCCAGCGCCAGCCGGGTGCCAACCTGATCCAGGTGGTGGACCGGATCAAGCAGCTCCTGCCCACCCTGCAGGCCACCCTGCCCTCGTCGGTGCGGGTGGCCATCCTGAGCGACCGCACCACCACCATCCGCGCCTCGGTGCACGACGTGCAGCTCGAGCTGATGCTGGCGGTGATCCTGGTCGTGCTCGTGATCTTCCTGTTCCTGGGCAGCCCCGCGGCCACCTTCATCCCGTCGATCGCGGTGCCGGTCTCCATCATCGGCACCTTCGCGGTCATGTACGCGCTGAACTTCAGCCTGAACAATCTCACCCTGATGGCGCTCACCATCGCCACCGGCTTCGTGGTGGACGACGCGGTGGTCATGATCGAGAACATCGCCCGCTACATCGAGGCGGGCGACCCGCCGCTCGAGGCGGCCCTGAAGGGCTCGGGGCAGATCGGGTTCACGATCCTGTCGCTGACCGTGTCCTTGATCGCGGTGCTGATCCCGCTCCTGTTCATGGGCGACATCGTGGGGCGCCTGTTCCGCGAGTTCGCGCTGACCCTCACCGCGGCCATTCTGGTCTCGGCGGCGGTGTCCCTGACCCTCACGCCCATGCTGTGCGCGAAGCTCCTGCGGCGGCGCGAGGAGCACGAGGTGGGCCGGATCGCCCGCGCATCGACCACCGCCTTCAACGGCCTCGTCTCGGTGTACGCGCGCACGCTGCGCTTCGTGCTCGGCCACCAGTCCGCCACCCTGCTGGTGGCGGTGGGGACGCTCGGGCTCACCCTCTTCCTGTACGCCGTGGTGCCCAAGGGCCTCTTCCCCGTCCAGGACACCGGCGTGGTCCTCGGCATCTCGGAGGCGCCCCAGAGCGTGTCCTTCCCGACCATGGCCACGCGCCAGCGCGCCGTCGCCCTGGCCATCCTGGGCGATCCCGCCGTCGAGACCCTCTCGTCCTTCATCGGCATCGATGGCACCAACGTGACCCTCAACAGCGGGCGCATGCTGATCACCCTCAAGCCGCTGGAGGAGCGCGGGGCCGGCGTGCTCGCGGTCATCGAGCGGCTGCGCCCGCGCCTGGCCGAGGTGGGCGGCATCACGCTCTATCTCCAGCCGGTGCAGGACCTGACGGTGGAAGACCGGGTGAGCCGCACCCAGTACCAGTACAGCCTGGAAGATCCGAACGTCATCGAGCTCAACACCTGGGCCCCGCGCATGGTGGAGCGTCTCCGAGGGCTCCGGGAGCTCCAGGACGTCGCGAGCGACCAGCAGGACCAGGGGCTCGAGACCTCGGTCCGCATCGACCGCAACACCGCCTCCCGCCTCGGCATCACGCCGCAGATGATCGACGACGCGCTCTACAACGCCTTCGGGCAGCGGCAGATCTCCACCATCTTCACGCAGCTCAACCAGTACCGCGTCGTGCTCGAGGTCAAGCCCGAGTTCCGCCAGGACCCCGCCGCCCTCCAGCAGATCTACCTGCGCTCGGCCAGCGGGGGCTCGGTGCCGCTCTCGACGTTCACCACCCTGGAGGAGCGGGCCACCCCGCTGCTGGTGAGCCACCAGGGCCAGTTCCCGGCGGTGACCATCTCCTTCAATCTGGCCCCGCGCGTCTCCCTGGGCGCGGCGGTGGAGGCCATCGAGGCGACCCGGCGCGATCTCCGGATGCCCACCGCGATCGAGGCGCGCTTCCAGGGCGCCGCGCGCGCCTTCCAGGCCTCGCTCGCTAACGAGCCGCTCCTGATCCTGGCCGCGGTGGTCACCGTCTACGTCGTGCTGGGCGTGCTCTACGAGAGCTGGATCCACCCGGTGACCATCCTGTCCACCCTGCCCTCCGCGGGGGTGGGCGCGCTGCTCGCGCTCCTGGCCGCGCGGCTCGACCTGAGCGTGATCGCGCTCATCGGCATCATCCTCCTCATCGGCATCGTGATGAAGAACGCGATCATGATGATCGACTTCGCGCTCGACGCGCAGCGCACCGGGGGCAAGCCCGCGCCCGAGGCCATCTACCAGGCCTGCCTGCTCCGCTTCCGCCCGATCCTGATGACCACGCTCGCCGCGCTGTTCAGCGCGCTGCCGCTGATGCTCGGCAGCGGCGTCGGCTCCGAGCTGCGCCACCCGCTGGGGCTGACGATGGTGGGCGGGCTGATCGTGAGCCAGGTGCTGACACTCTTCACGACCCCCGTGATTTACCTGGCCTTCGACCGGCTTTCCCGGAG
>JBGOVO010000135.1:0-9277 GCA_041478145.1 Methylomirabilia bacterium | reverse complement strand
CGCTGTGCCGGATCACCAAGAAGGCGCGGAAGCGGCCCGAGCTCCTGCGATCCTTTATCACGGCCTCTGAGTTGCCGGCTTTTTTGTGACCGTGATGTCTATTACTTATACACATGTCAATAATACGACGAACGAGGCAGGCGGAAATCGACGTTGGCCGGTGCCGCCCCTCTCCGGCGCGTGAGCGGCACTGGCATTACGGCGCCCTACCCACCGGAGTGGCCTTGCCAATTCCTCGGTGAAGTCTGGGTAAACGAAAGGGGTTAGCGGTTGCTGCGTCCGCTAACCCCTAGCCGTTGCTGGTTGCGAGGGCTGGATTTGCAGAATGCTACACGCAACCGGATACACTGTGGATTGACCTCCCATGCCCCCCAACTGAGCCCATGGCCACTCGTCCTCAACGTCCATGACCAAGTGCCAACAGACTTCAGGCCGACCTGCGATAGAGCGCCTTCAGCGGCGGGCGGCCGGCCGTGGTCTGTCGTGCTGGTCGAGCGACCTCAGAAAGCAATTGCGCGCCGAGGATGGCGGTCCTGGCGTCGGATCAGGGCGCCAACGATTCCTCTACGAGCCGGATCATCGAAGGCCGACACGTAGCAGAAGGTCTCCGTACCGCCCCTCGGAGCGCAAGCTATCGAGTCGCGGATCCAGCTTCAGCCAGACGATCCAGTGCGACCGATCTTCCAGTGCCCGGTCCAGCCAGACCAGCGCCCGATCCTTGTCCCCAAGCCCGGCATGGACGAGGGCGACCCCATAGGGGGTCACGTATCGCTCCTTCGCGAGACGCTCCAGCCCACCGAGCGTCTCGAGCGCTTCGTGCTTCCGACCGGACACGCCCTGAACATAGCCGATCGCCGCGCTTACCACCGGCCAGCCCTGCAGCACCGTCTGGGCCCGTTGGAACTCTGCGATGGCCTCCCCGTACATCGCCTTCTCTTGATAAGCGCGGCCGAGCCAGAAATGCGCGAGCGGGAACTCCTGGTTCATCTCGGTGACCATCTGCAGTTGTTTGACTGCGGCATCGTACTGGCGGCTGTAGTAGAGGACGAATCCGAGGTCCGTGTTGATCACCAGCGAAGTCGGGTCGAGCGCCTGCGCACGCCCGATGGCGGCCCGGGCCTCCTCGAACCGCCCCATCGCCGTGAGGTAGACGGCGTACCAGTGGTGGGCAGTCGCGTAGTTCGGGTTGAGGGTGATGGCGCGCCTGAACGCCGCCTCCGCCTCCATCCAGTCCCAATCGTAGTACAGCCTCACGTAGGCGAGCGACGTGTGAGGCTCCGTCAGGGTGGCATCCAGCTGGAGGGCTCTCCTCGCCGCGTCGTCCGCCTTCGGAAAGACATCCCTCGGAGCCAGGTGGCTGAGATAGCCGAGCGTGGTGTAGGAATCCGCCAGGCCTGAGTAGGCCCGCGCATAGGCCGGATCTGTCTCGATCGCCCGCGTGAAATACTCCGTTGCCTTCCTCAAGCCTGGCTCGGTCCGTTGATTCCAATGGTAGCGGCCGCTGATGTAGAGCCGATAGGCATCCGGGCTATCGGTCCCCAGGCTCACTTCGGCCGTCTCGGCAACGAAACGATAGCCTCGCTTCGGGACGGTCTCGATGTATGCCTCGCCGAGAACTCGCCGAAGCACGGAGATATTCCTCGTGAGCCCGCCCTCTTCGACGTGCGTATCACCCCACACCTGCTGCATCAGCCACTCTCTCGTTGAGAGGCGTTGGCTGCTTTCGACCAGGACGACCAGCGTGCGATAGACCTGGGGCTCGAGGGGCACGCGGTCTCCCTCGCGAAGTAGCAGGCACTCGGCCGTGTCGAGCCGAAAAGGGCCGAACTTGTAGGCCTTCCCCGAACGGTTCACCGGCGCCTTCAGAACTTCTTCATAGTTTCTTCAGGACGATTGCAGGACGACCGCGCGGGCCTTTCCGTACCGTCTGAGGCGATGCGAACCATCACTGGCGGCCCGGCGGTCTCCCGGCAGGGCCGGAGCCGGCCCGGCGCCGAAAGAGAGGCCCATCGATGCAATGGACTATGCTTCGAATTTCGCTACTAGCAAGCGCCTTGCTCGTCACCTGCGCCGCTCCCGCCTCCCCAGATTCGCCTGCGCCGGGAGCAAGCGACCGGACGATAGAGCTGATCGGTTCGGTACTCAATACCGGCTCGACCTCGGCCCAGTACGGTTATATCAGCTCCATCGACGGCATAGCGGGGATCTTTGCCGGCAGTCCGCAGAACGAGACCACCGCTCTGCTCACCTTCTACAGTGACACGACCACGCTCCGGGTCATCAACAACGGTCCGCTTCGGATCGTGAACCGGGAGGGAACGATGACCGTGTATCGCCACGACCAGCCAAACGGCGACTTCGGGCATCCCGATTCCTTCCGCGCTGGCACACCGGTCATGGTCGCGACGCTGCGGCATCAGGTGATTCTCGACACCGTGACGAACCAGTTCACCACGGTCTTCGTCAACACCATCACGTCGAGCGTGGACTTCACCATCGCAGCCCGGCACTACGATCTAGGGAAGCCGGGGGAGATGTTCCGTACGACGGTGTTCGGCCGCCCGAGCACGTCGGGCCCCGGCCAGTACGTGATCGCAGGTTACACGGCCGGAATGGTCGCCCGCTCCCGCTGAAGGCAGCTCGCCGAGGCAATTCCATTCCTCGCCCTCTGGCGGCCTCGTTGAATGGCAGTCGAATAAAAACATCAAGGGCTCCCGAGAAATTCTCGGAAGCCCTTGATTTACTTAGTTGCGGGGGCTGGATTTGAACCAGCGACCTTTGGGTTCTGAGGCTACAGGTAGCGCGTCGGCCAGTTGATGGTGCGCCACATGTGGGCCGACGGGCTCTGATCGAAGCCGAGCCCTTCCGTCGGCTGCCGGAAGTGACGCCCCACCACGTCCGCGAACTCCTCCAGCTCCACCTGCACGGTGGGATCGAAGGAGTAGAGGTCGTTCACGGTGATGAGCCGCGACGTCATGTACCACTTGTGATCGCGCGCGTACCGGTAGGCTTCCTGGATGTGGGGCTCCGGCACGTAGTCGGCGCCGAAGAGCTTCAGGTACAGCTCGGGATACCGGTAGCCCACCGACTCGTCGGGGAAGAAGCGCAGCGCCTGGTGGTAGCGGATGCCCCAGGCGACTTCCTCGTCCACGTAGGGCTCGAGGAGCTGGGCGCTCCAGTAGCCGTGGTCGCTGCGGATGAAGCCGGCGATGGCGATGTCGTGCAGCAGGCAGGCCAGTACGATCTTCTCGCTCACCCCGTTCTTCATCGCGAGCCGCGCGCTCTGCAGGAGATGCATGGAGGGGCCGAACCGGAGCCGGAAGAAGTCGAACAAGGTCGGCTTGTCGGGCATCTGCGGCAACCGGGGGTCGTGGCCCATCATGTAGAGCCGGCCATTGTCGGGCGGCCGGATGACGGGCTGCCGGGGATCGCGCTCACCCGAGGTGAAGAGCACCGACTTCACCACCACCCGGTCGAGCTCCTGACTCAGCGCGTGCTCGGCGGCCTCGGCTCGTTGAAGCGTCGTCATCGTGATGTCCCCTCCTGGGGCTGCCTGCTCCACTTCGATCATCGGCCGCGCTCCCGTCCGCTGTCAAGTTCCCGCCTGGTGTAGGATCACGCCCACGGAGGGATCGATGACCCAGCCATTGCAGATCACCGGCCTGCGCGCCCGCCCCGTCCTGGCCCCCTTCCGGCGTCCCCCGGTGAGCGCCAGCGGCGCGATCACCAAGGCCGCCCTCGTGCTGTTCGACCTCGATATCGACGGCGGGGAGACCAGCGGGGGCGTCACCGGCCGCGCCTACGTGTTCGGCTTCGCCCCCTGGACGCTCGCGTCGATCGTCGGCTGCGCGCAAGGCCTGTTCGAGATGATCAAGGGCGATCCGCTGGCGCCGTTCGAGATCGAGGCCAAGCTCCGCCGCCAGCTCGCGCTGCTCGACTCGCCGGGCCTGGTGGGGCTCGCGCTCGCGGGCATCGACATGGCCGCGTGGGACGCGCTGGCCCAGGCGCAAGGGGTACCGCTGGTCACGCTGCTGGGCGGCGCGCCCCGGCTCATTCCCGCGTACAACAGCACGGGCCTGTGGATCCAGCCGGTGGAGACGCTGGCCGCCGAGGCGGAAGCCCTGCTCGCCGAGGGCTTCACCGCGATCAAGCTGCGGCTCGGGCGCGACGATTTCACCCAGGACCTGGCCGCGGTGCGCGCGGTGAAGAAGCGCATCGGCGACCGGGCCACGCTCATGTGCGACTTCAACCAGCGCCTGACCGTGAACGAGGCCCTCCGGCGCGCGCGGGCCCTCGACGGCGAGGGGCTCTACTGGATCGAGGAGCCGGTGCGCCACGACGACTACGAGGGCTACGCGCGGATCGCGGCGGAGGTGGCGACGCCGATCCAGACCGGCGAGAACCTGGTGGACACCTTCGAGATGGTCCGCGCGCTCGCGCTCCGATCGCTCGACTTCGTCATGCCCGACGTGCAGCGCATCGGCGGCGTCACCGGCTGGCTGCGCGCGGCGGCCCTCGCGCACGCCCACGGCATCGAGATGTCGAGCCACCTCTTCCCGGAGTTCAGCGTGCACCTGCTGGGCGTGACGCCGACCCGCCACTGGCTCGAGTTCATGGACTGGGCGGCGCCGCTGGTGCGGGAGCCGCTGCGGGCGAAGGACGGGTTCGTCCAGATTCCGGACCGGCCCGGCGCGGGCATCCAGTGGAACGAGGAGGCGGTGAAGCGCTACTCGGCCTGAGGCGGCTGCTCCCCCCGGATCTGCGCGATCTTCCGGTCGCGATCGGTGGCCAGCCGGTCCATGTCGCGCCGGAGCGCCTCGGTGAGCTGCTCGACCTCCTCGTGGCTCCCCGCCTTGCGGAGCGCGGCGTGATGGAGGATCTCGCGCTCGGCCACCCGCGCCTGGTGGAGCTGGCGGGCCTCCGCGATGCCCGCCTTCTGCGCGTCGGTGAGCGGCCGGCTCGTCGCGCCGGCTTCCTTGTCCTTCTGAGCGAAGCGCTCCATCGCCACTTCGTACGCGGTCTTCGGTCGCTCGTCGGCCATGGCGGGAGTGTAGCAGAAACGGGACCTGGGGTATCCTGAGGGCCATGGAACTCGCCCCCTCGGTATGCCCGCACGACTGCACCAGCACCTGCGCGCTCGAGGTGGAGCGCATCGACGCGCGGACCATCGGCCGCGTGCGCGGCTCCCACCGCAACACCTACACGCGCGGCGTGATCTGCGAGAAGGTCGGCCGCTACGCCGAGCGCGTGCACCATCCGGATCGGCTGCTCCACCCGCTGCGCCGCGTCGGGCCCAAGGGCTCGGGCCGGTTCGAGCGCATCGGCTGGGACGACGCGCTCGACGCGGTGGCGGAGGCCTTCACCCGCCAGGCCGCGGCCCTCGGCCTCGAGACGGTGTGGCCCTACTACTACGCGGGCACCATGGGGCTGGTGCAGCGCGACGGGATCAACCGGCTGCGCCACGCCATGGGCTACTCGCGCTACTACTCGACCATCTGCGTGACGCTCGCCGACACCGGCTGGGCCGCCGGGGTGGGCGCCAAGCGCGGCGTGGACCTGCGCGAGGTCGACGAGCACTCCGATCTGGTCGTGATCTGGGGCGGCAACCCGGTGAACACCCAGGTCAACGTGATGAGCCACGCGATGGCGGCCAAGCGCCGCGGCGCGCCGCTCGTCGTGGTGGACCCGTACCGCACCGACACCGCGGCCAGGGCCGATCTGCACCTGGCGCCGCGCCCGGGCACCGACGGCGCGCTCGCGTGCGCGATCATGCACGTGCTCTTCGCGGAAGGCCTGGCCGACTGGGATTACCTGCGGGCCTACACCGACTGCCCGGAGGAGATGGCCGCCCACGTGGCCACCCGCACGCCCGAGTGGGCCGCGGCGATCACGGGCCTCCCCGCCGCGCAGATCGTCGAGTTCGCCCGGCTCTACGGGCGGACGAAAAAGAGCTTCATCCGCTGCCACCACGGCTTCAGCCGCTCGCGCAACGGCGCCGTCAACATGCACGCGGTCACCTGCCTGCCCGCCATCACGGGGGCGTGGCGGTACAAGGGCGGCGGCGCCGTCTACGGCCAGACCGCGCTCTATCCCGTCGACCGCTCCCTGATCGAGGGGCTCGACCTCGTGGACAAGTCCATCCGCGCCCTCGACCAGTCGCGCCTGGGCCCGATCCTCACCGGCGACCGCGACGCGCTGCTGGGCGGCCCGCCGGTGACCGCGATGCTCGTGCAGAACACGAATCCGGCCATGGTGTGCCCGGAGACCCACCTGGTACACCGGGGCCTCGCGCGGGCGGATCTCTTCCTCTGCGTGCACGAGCAGTTCCTCACCGAGACGGCCGCCTTCGCCGACATCGTGCTGCCCGCCACCATGATGGTCGAGCACGACGACTTCTACACCGCGAGCGGGCACACCTACTTCCAGGTCACCAAGCAGGTGATCGAGCCGCCCGGCGAGTGCCGCGAGAACCACTGGGTGATCTGCCAGCTCGCGAAGCGCCTCGGCGCCAGCCACCCGGGCTTTCAGATGACGGCCTGGGAGATCATGGACTGGACGCTCAAGAAGTCCGGCATGTGGGACGCCGAGACCAACTGGCGCCGCGGCGGGCAGGACTACGCGCCGCCCTTCGAGACCGCGCACTTCCTCGACGGCTTCCCCACCCCGGACCGCCGCTTCCACTTCAAGCCCGACTGGTCGCGCTACGGCGGCCGCGGGGCCCGGATGCCGGCCTTGCCCGATCACTTCGACGTGATCGACAATCCGACCGCGGACCGGCCCTTCCGCCTCGTGGCCGCACCCGCGCGGACGTTCCTGAACTCCACCTTCACCGAGACGCCGTCCTCGCTGGCGCGGGAGAAGCGGCCGACCGCCCTGCTCCATCCCGACGACTGCGCCGCCCTCGGCGCCGTGTCGGGCACCGCGCTCCAGCTCGGGAACGAGCGCGGCCAGGTCATCGCGCACGCCGAGCCGCGGCCGGGCCAGCAGCGGGGCGTGGTGGTCGTGGAAGGGGTCTGGCCCAACAAGCACTTCGTCAACGGCATCGGCATCAACGCGCTGACCAGCGCCGAGCCGGGCTACCCCAACGGCGGCGCCGTCTTCCACGACACGGCGGTGTGGATTCGGAAGTGTTGACTTGACCGGCACCGCCCGGATATAACCGCCCCCACACCCGTCACGCCGCGACAGGGTCGCCGCGGCGGACGGGCGCCGATGCCGGCGATGGGGGAGGGTCCGCGCTGGATACCGTCCTGCAGCTCGCCCTGAACGGCCTCGCCGTGGGCTGCATCTACGGCCTGGTCGCCCTCGGCTTCGTCCTCATCTACAAGGCCACCGAGCTGGTCAACTTCGCCCAGGGCGACCTCCTCATGCTGGGCGCCTTCGTCTGCTACATGTTCGTGGTCTGGTACGGCCTCGGGTACTGGACCGCCTTCGCCCTGGCGGTGGGGATCGTCGGCCTCTTCGGCGCGCTGCTCGACAGCGCCGTCCTCCGGCGCGTCATCGGCCAGCCGCAGTTCGCGGTGGTCATGCTCACGATCGGGCTCGGCGCCATGTTCCGGTCCTTCGCCTCCATCACCTGGGGCTCCGAGATCTACACGCTGCCCACCCCGTTCAGCGCGAAGACCACGCGGCTCGGCGGCGTCAGCGTGAGCCACGAGTACCTGGCCATCATCGTGGGGACGGTGCTGCTGTGCGCGGTGCTCTACGCCTTCTTCACCTACTCGCGGGTGGGCGTGGCCATGCAGGCCGCCTCCCAGAACCAGCTCGCCGCCTACTACATGGGCATCCCGGTGAAGCGGATGTTCTCGCTGATCTGGGCCATCTCGGCGGGGGTGGCCGCCATCGCGGGGGTGCTGCTCGCCCCGGTGTCGCTGATCGACATCAACCTGGGCTTCATCGGGCTCAAGGCCTTCGCGGCCGCGGTGCTGGGCGGCTTCGGATCCATCCCGGGCGCGCTGGTCGGCGGCGTCACCATCGGGCTGATCGAGCTGTTCTCGGGCGCGTACCTGCCGCTCGGGGTGAAGGACGTGGCCGCCTACATCGTGCTGCTCCTGGTGCTGGCCATCCGGCCGCAGGGCATGTTCGGCACCGTCGGGCGGAAGAAGGTCTAGCGGCCGGCGATGCGCTTCGCCTTCAAGACCACCTACGACCACGACCTGGGCCTCTTCCGCGACCCGGTCCAGCGCCGCTGGTACGCGGGGCTGCTCGCGGCGGTGCTCCTGCTCCCGCTGGCGGTGCCCGACTATCTCGTCGACATCAGCCTGGTCTTCATCTACGGGCTCTGCGGGCTCTCGCTGATGGTGCTGGCCGGCTACACGGGCCTGGTCAGCCTCGGGCACGCCGCCTTCCTGGGCATCGGCGCCTACGCGCACGTCTACTTCTGGCAGGACCTGGGCCTGCCCTGGGTGGTGTCGGTGGCCCTGGCGGCGGTGCTGTCGGCGGCGGCCGGCGTCCTGGTGGGTCTGCCCGCGCTGCGCATGGCCGGCATCTACCTGACGATCGCCACGCTCGCCTTCGCCCTGATCATCCAGGAGGTGTTCACGCGCTGGGACCACGTCACCCATGGCCTCAAGGGCCGGCCGGTGGACAAACCGGTGATCTTCGGCATCTCGTTCGCCTCCGACTGGGCCTTCTACTTCCTCTGCCTGGCCGTCCTCATCGGCGGGCTCTGGCTCACCGCCAACGTCCTGCGCGCGCCGACCGGGCGCGCCTGGGTGGCCATCCGCGACAGCGAGATCGCCGCCCAGTCCATGGGCGTGCACCTGGCCCGCTACAAGACGCTGGCCTTCGCGTACTCCGCCGGCCTCATGGGCGCGGCGGGCGCGCTGTTCGCCCACAAGATCGGCTTCCTCGCCCCCGACATCTTCACGGTGCTCCTGTCCATCCAATTCTTGTTGATGGTGGTGGTGGGCGGCCTGGGCAGCCTGCACGGCGCGCTCTACGGTGCCGTCTTCGTGGCGATGCTGCCGGTGCTGATCTCGGAGGCGCGCGATCGCGTGCCCGCCTGGGCCGGCCACGTGGGGGCCGTCCTCGGCAAGGACGCGGGCGGCGCCGCGTACCTGGCGCTCGAGCGCTTCGTCAAGCAGCCCGGCCTCGAGCCCGGCATCTTCGGGCTCGTCCTCGTGCTCTTCATCCTCTTCGAGCCGCTCGGCGTCTACGGCCGCTGGATGAAGATCCGGCTCTTCTTCTCGACCTTCCCGCTCTACAAGCACGCCACCTTCAGGCGCCAGAAGTCCTACATGCGCTCGGAGAGGTTGAGATGAGGACGACGAGCAGG
>JBGOVO010000114.1:0-10504 GCA_041478145.1 Methylomirabilia bacterium | reverse complement strand
TACTTGGTAATCTCGTGGAACTTGTCGGAGACCGCGGTGGTCACCGGCAGCTCGAGCCCGTCCACCGTGCCCTGGCGCACCGCCATGTACACCTCGCCCCAGATCATCGGCACCGGGTTCGCGCCGAAGTTCTTGAAGACCTCGACCAGGGTGGGGATCGGTGGGACGCGGATGGTCTGGCCCTTGAGATCGTCGGGGACGAACACGGGTCGCTTGTTGGAGAGCACGCCCCGGAAGCCCCAGCCGCCGCCGTAGCAGAAGGGCTTGGCCCCGAGCGGCTCGAAGCGCTTCATCAGCTCCTGCCCGACCGGCCCGTCCATCACCTTCCACACGTGCTCTCGGTTCTGGAAGAGGAACGGCACGTCGGAGGCGAGCATCTTCGGGTCGAATTTGCCGCCCGCCGAGGGCAGGGACACCGCGGCCACGTCCACCGTGCCGAGCTGCATGCCCTCGATCTGGACGATCTCGTTCTTGGTGAGCTGCCCGGCCGGGTAGACCTCCACCTTGATCCGGCCCCCGCTCCTGGCCTCGGCGATCTCCTTGAACTTGTACGCGGAGGTCGTGAAGGGATTGTCGTTGCCGACGATGGTGGCGAGCTTGAGGGTGACCACCTGGGCGGGCGCGGACGACACGAGCCCGAGCACGACGGCCACGACGAGAGCGCAACGTAGCATCATGGCGGGAGCCTCCGACGGCGTTGGGGATGGCGGCGTCTGGGCTCGCTTATATCCCAGCGCTCCGGGGCCCGCAAGAGGCGATGCTCGGTGCTACACTCGGGCGCATGAGCTGGATCGACCCGAACTTTCCCCGCAGCGCGACGCCGAGCGATCTGGTGGGCCGCGTGCTCGGGCTCAATCCCGGCATGATGACCGGGCCCGGCACCAACACCTACCTGGTCGGGCGCACGCATCCCATCCTGATCGACACCGGCGCGGGCGAGGCCGACTACCCGGCCCTGTTCGAGGCGTATCTGCGCCAGCGCGGCTGGCGGCGGCCGGAGCGCATCATCCTGACCCACCGGCATCGCGATCACCTGGGCGGCGTGAACCAGCTCCGGGATCTGTTCCCCGGGGTGCCGGTCTCCAAGATGATCTATCGCGATTCGGGCCTGCCCGAGGACGTGGAGACGCTGCAGGACGCGGAGGTGGTCGAGGGCGACGGGGTCACCCTGATCCCGGTCCACACGCCGGGCCACGCCTCGGATCACCTGTGCTTCTTCCTGAAGGAGGAGCGCGCGCTCTTCAGCGGCGACCTGATCCTGAACGGCTCCACCACCGTGATCCCCGACGAGGACGGCGACCTGGGCCTCTACATGGACTCGCTCCGCCGAGTGCAGGGCCTCGACGTCCGGCGCATCTATCCGGCCCACGGCCCGGTCATCGAGGACGGCCCCGGCAAGATCCAGGAGTTCATCGACCACCGCCTGCTGCGCGAGCGCCAGATCCTCGAGACGCTGGGCGGGGGCCCGCGGACCATCCCGGAGATCGTCAAGGTCATCTACGCCGACGTGAACACGGCGCTCCATCGCGTCGCCGCCATGTCCGTGCACTCGCACCTGCGCAAGCTCCGGAGCGACGGGCGGGTGAGCGAGGAGACGGTGACCGGCGGGCCCTCGCGCTGGACGCTGGTCTAGTCCGCCCCTCCGCCTGACCCCGTGCTGCTGACCAACGGGCGGATCCACACGATGGACGCCGCGGGCTCCGTCGTCGACTCACTCGTGGTCCGCGACGGCCGCGTGGCGTTCGCGGGCCGGCGCGGCGACGTCAATCCGGATCCGGGCGAGGCCACGCTCGACCTCGGCGGCCGCACCGTCCTCCCCGGTCTCGTGGACGCCCACGGCCATCTGATGCTGCTCGCCAAGGCGCGCCTCGAGCTGAACCTGGGCGCGGCCCGCTCCGAGGAGGAGATCGCGGGGATGGTCGGCGAGTCCGCCGCGCGGCGCCGCCCGGGAGAATGGATCGCGGGGCGCGGCTGGGATCAGACGCGCTGGCCGGGGCAGCGCTTCCCGACGCGCGGCTCGCTCGACCGCGCGGCCCCCGGGCATCCGGTGGCGCTCGTCCGGGTGGACGGCCACGCGACGTGGGCCAGCCGCGCGGCCCTCGCGCGCGCCGACATCACGCGCGGCACCGCGGACCCGCCGGGCGGCCGCATCGTCCGGGACGAGCGCGGCGAGCCCACCGGGCTCCTGATCGACCTGGCCCAGGACATGCTCCGCTCGCTCGTTCCGCCGCCGTCGGAGGCGCGCTTCGACGAGGCGGTGCAGGCGGTCATCGGCGAATGCCTCGCCAAGGGGCTCACCGGCGCGCACGAGCCCGGGCTCGACCTCGCGGCCATCGCCTCGTACACGCGGCTGATCGGCCGCGGGCGCTTCCCGTTCCGCGTGTTCGCGGCGGTGAGCGGCAAGAAGGCGTGGGGCCACTACCGCGAGCGCGGCGCGCCCGAGTCGGTCGGCGACGGCTACCTGACGGTGGGCGCCATCAAGCTCTGGCTCGACGGCGCGCTCGGCTCCCGCGGCGCCGCGCTCCACGCGCCCTACTGCGACGATCCCGCCAACACCGGGCTCATCCTGGTGCCGCCCGAGGAAGTGGAGCGGCTCACGCGCGAGGCGGCGGCGCGGGGCTTCCACGTCTGGGTGCACGCCATCGGCGACCGCGCCAACACGCTGGTGCTCGACGTGTTCGAGAACCTGCGGGCCGCGGGCGGCCCGCATCCGCGCCTGCGCGTCGAGCACGCGCAGATCCTGGCCCCCGCCGACATCCCGCGGTTCGCCCGGCTCGGCGTGGTGCCGAGCATGCAGCCGACGCACTGCACCTCCGACATGCGCTGGGCCGGCGAGCGCCTGGGCCCCGAGCGCCTCGCCGGGGCCTACGCCTGGCGCTCGGTGCTGGACTCGGGGGCCTACCTGGCGGGCGGCTCGGACTTCCCGGTGGAGGACGCTAACCCGTTCCACGGCATCCACGCCGCGGTGACGCGGGCGCCCCGCGAGGGGGACGATCCGGGCTGGCAGCCCGCGCAGCGCATGACCCGCCCGGAGGCGGTGCGGGCCTTCACGATCTGGAACGCGCGCTCGATCGGGCGCGAGGCCGAGCAGGGCTCGCTCGAGCCGGGCAAGCGCGCCGATCTGATCGCGCTCTCCGACGACGTGTTCGGCTGCGCGGAGGAGGAGATCGCGCGGATCACGCCGACGCTGACGATGGTGGGTGGCGCGATCGTCGCGGGCGGCCCGGCGGCCGGCTAGAAGCGCAGCAGCAGGAGAAAGCTCGAGGTGGCGAGCAGGTTGCTGCCCGCGTGGGCCAGCATGCCGGGCAGCAGGCTGCGCGTGCGCTGGTAGCCGAGCGCCCAGATCATCCCGCTCCAGGTGACCGCGGCGAAGCCCTGCAGCCCGTAGCCGTGGGCGATGCCGAAGATGGCCGCGCTCAGCAGCGCGGCGGGCCAGGCCGGCAGGCGGAGGCGCAGGGTGGGGAAGAGGAGGCCGCGGAAGGCCAGCTCCTCGAAGATGGGCGCCCACACCACTCCGTCGAGCGTGCTCGCCGCCACCGTGGCGGGCGCGCCCCACAGGAACTCCTCCAGGAAGCCGTCGGCCCAGTGCGAGGAGATGCCGAGGGCGCTCAGGCCCATGTAGAGCAGGCTCTCCCCGATCATCGAGATCGCGAGCAGCACGAGGCCCCACCCGATGATGCGGAGTCGGGTGCCCGCCGGGGCGCTCAGCCCGAAGGTGGCGCGGATGCTCTCGCCCCGGGTGTGCAGGTAGCGGCGGGCCCACCAGAGCATGGGCAGCCCGCCCACGACTCCCATGACCGCGGTGACCGCGGCGGTGCGGGGCAGCAGCAGCACGACCGCGGCCGGGATCAGCAGGTAGGCGAACGCGGAGCGGAAGAAGAGGCCGAGGCCGTCGGCGACGCGCCACGGCGGCGGGACCGGCGCGCCCGCCACCGGCGCGCCCCCCCGGGAGGGTCGCAGGCGCCAGGCCACCACGAGGCTCAGCACGAGCAGCCCGGCGCCGGTGGCGGTGAGCAGCCGCACCCGCCTCAGCACCGCGTGGCCCCGCGCCTCGACCGAGGCCTCCGCCTGGGTCTGGAGCGCCTGGTCGTCCACCCGCGTGGCGACGCGGCGCACCAGCGTGTCCGTGAACCAGTCGGTCGGCAGCTCGCGCCGGATCTCGTCCGCGATCGCGGTGGCCTCCTCCGCGCTCGGGGCGTCGAGGTAGGCGGCCTCGAGCCAGCGGCCGTACTGGGCGGCCGCGGTCTCCGTCCCTTCCAGCCCCTCGATGAGGGCCGCGGCGCGCTCGAGCAGCCCGGCCTCGCCCAGCAGCACCACCAGGTTCAGATCGGTACGCGCGGAGCGCTGCTCCTCGTCGAACTCGTCGAAGCGCGCGATGGCGTCCTCGAAGGTCTCGGGATCGGAGCCGGTCAGCTCGTAGAGCCGGCGCTCCCACCGCGGCGTGCGCTCGAGCGCCTCGCGGAAATCCATCTCGCGGGAGACCAGACGCTCGAGCGACGCCTCGCCGTGCTCCAGGTTGCCGAGCGGCGAGCCCCAGCTGAAGTAGAAGAAGCCGACGAGCAACGCGGTGAGCAACGCATAGAGCGCGGTGATCCACGGAGAGAAGTACGGCCGCGCGCGGGGGACCGCGGCGTCGGGGGCCGCTACCGGAAGGTCGGGCGGTACGTCGGGCGCCGGCGTCGCGGCCCCCTCGTCGGGCGGGGTCAGGATTCGCGGGCCGCGGCCACGAGAGCGGCGAAGAGACGCCGGGCCGGCTCCGAGTGGCCCACCAGCTCCTCCGGATGCCACTGCACGCCGAGCACGAAGCGCGCGGGGTCGCCTAGCTCCGCGCCCTCGACGATCTGGTCGGGCGCCCACGCCACCGCGGTGAGCCCGTGGCCGAGGCCCTTGATCGCCTGGTGATGCATGCTGTTGACCTCGAGCTCGTCGGTGCCGAGCGTCTCGGCCAGCCGGCTGCCCGGCGTGACCTTCACCTTGTGGGTGGGCTGATCCCGCGGCTCCTTCTGGCTGTGCGGGATCTGGGTGCCCGGATCGGTGCCCACGTCCTGATAGAGGCTGCCGCCCAGCGCGACGTTGAGCACCTGGACGCCGCGGCACACCGCGAGGATGGGCAGGCCGCGGTGGAGCGCCAGATGGAGCGCCGATGTCTCGAGGGTGTCGCGCGCGGGCGCGACGTCGGAGAGCGTGGCGTGGGGCACTTCGTGGAAGAGCGCGGGATCCAGGTCGCCACCGCCGGTCAACAGGAGCCCGCTCAGCTCGGCGCCTAGCTGCTCGAGCGACGCGGCGGAGAGCTGCGGCGGCAGCGCCACCGGCACGCCTCCCGCCTGCTGCACCGCGTGCAGATACGTGGAATTCACATACGCGCGCTCGGGATGCGCGCCGACCGTGATCGAGGTGCTGACCCCGATGAGGGGCGGGCGGCGAGACATAGCATTATGTTAGCATACGCGACATGACACTCGACTCCGCGCAGTACCAGCGCAGCGCTGCGCCGGCGGGCTCGGGCCCGATGACGCAGGTGATGGGGCGGCAGTGGATGGTGGCGGCCGGGCATCCGCTCGCGGCGCAGGCGGCCTCGCGCGTGCTGGCCGCGGGCGGCAACGCGATCGACGCGGGCGTGGCCGCCGGCTTCATGCTGGGCGTCGTCCATCCCGACATGGTGAGCTTCGCGGGCGTGGCGCCGATCCTGGTGCACCTGGCCTCCACCGGGGAGACCTTCGAGGTCTCGGGAGTGGGCCCGTACCCGCGCCGCGTCAGCGCCGACCTCTTCCGCACCAAGCACGGCGGCGACATGCCGGCGGGCCTGCTGCGCACGGTCGTGCCGTCCGCGCCCGATTCCTGGTGCGTGGCGCTCGAGCGCTGGGGCACGCTCTCGTTCACCGACGCGGTGGCGGGGGCGCTGGAGTGCGCGGAGCACGGCTTCCCCACCTCGGCCTTCTCGGCCTCGATCATGGCCAACAACGCCGAGCGCTACACGCGCTTCCCGACGTCCGCCGCGCTCTTCCTGCCCGGCGGCAAGCCGCACGCGGCCGGGCAGCTCTTCGTGCAGTCCGAGCTGGCCGCGACCATCAAGGAGATGGTGGCGGCCGAGCTGCGGGCCCGGAGCCGCGGCCGCGCCGGCGCCATCCGCGCCGCGCGTGACGCCTTCTACAAGGGCGACATCGCCCGGCGGATCGTGGAGTACCACGCGCGCGAAGGCGGGCTGCTCTCGCGGGAGGATCTGGCCGAGTTCCAGGCCGAGGTCGCGCCCGCGCTCCGGACCACGTTCCACGACTATGAGGTCGCGGCCTGCGGCTTCTGGTGCCAGGGCCCGGTCTTGCTTCAGATGCTGAACCTGATCGAGGCTTACGACTGGCCGGCGCTCGGGCACAACACGCCGCGCGCGCTGCACATCCTGGTCGAGGCCATGAAGCTGGCCTTCGCCGACCGCGAGGCCTACTACGGCGACCCGCGCTTCGTGAAGGTACCGGCGGAGGCGCTGCTGTCGAAGGCGTACGCCGAGCTACGCCGCGGGCTGATCCGCGAGGACCGGGCCTGGCCCGACATGCCGCCGCCCGGCGATCCAGAGGGCAAGGCCGCGGTGCGGAACGGCCACGGGGCCGCGTCGAAGACGGGCGCGCCGTCGCACGCGGGCACGCTCGATACGTCGTACGTCTCCGTGATCGACGCGGAGGGCAACGCCTTCTCGGCCACGCCCAGCGATCCGGGCGGGGTGGATTCTCCGGTGATCCCGGGCGTCGGCTGCGTGGTGTCCCCGCGCGGCTCGCAGGGCTGGCTCGTCCCCGGCCACCCGAGCGAGGTGGCGGGCGGCAAGCGGCCGCGGCTCACGCCGGCGCCCTCGATGGTGCTGCGCGATGGCCGCGCGTTCATGGCCTTCGGGACTCCGGGGGGCGATGTGCAGCAGCAGGCGCTGCTGCAGGTGCTGCTCAACATGACCGCCTTCGGCATGGCGCCCCAGCAGGCGATCGAGGCCCCGCGGCTGGCCACACGGTCGTTCCCCGACTCCTTCTGGCCCCACGCCAACTCGCCCGGGCGCCTCGACGTCGAGGCCCGCATCGCCCCCGAGACGCGGCAGGCGCTGGCGAATCTCGGCCACGTCATCACCGACTGGCCCGACTACGACTGGCGCGCCGGCGCCGTCTGCGCATCCGTGGTGGGCAAGGACGGGGTGCGCCTGGGCGCCGCCGCCCCGCGCCGCGGCGCGCCCGCCATCGGGTGCTAGCCGGCGCGACGTCGCGCCCCGGACTGTCTCGACGTCTCGCGGTCGTAGGTCTGCTGGCGCTCTGCGTAGGGCTAGGCGCCGTGCGCCCGCTCGCGGCCGAGCCCACCCTGCCGCTGCCGCCTCAGGTCCCTCCCAAGGAGCGCCATCGCCTCGAGGAGATCGTCAAGCGCGCCTTCGCCTCGACCCAGCAGGAGTTCGAGCCCTACACCGTCCGTCCCGAGATCTTCGAGTACCTGCTGGATCACCCGGAGTTCGCGAGCCACGTCACCCGCGCGCTGAAGGCCGCGCGCTACAAGATCTGGCACGACCAGGACTCGCTCTGGCTCGACGACGGCTGGGGCGTGCGCGGGACGTTCGCGACGGTGTACGCCGAGCCGGGGCTGCGTCTCATGCACGCCCAGGGGGCCTACCAGTCCGCGCTGCCCGACATCAAGGGCCGCGCCGTCGTGGCCCTGGCCTACAAGTTCCAGCCCGGCCCCACCGGCCGTCCGCAGGTCGTCACCACGCTGACCTCGTTCGTGCACATCGACAGCGCGGTCATCCGCACCATCGGCAAGATGGGCGGCCCCCTCGTGCAGAAGAAGGCCGACCGCGAAGCCCGCCAGCTCCTGCGGGTGTTCTCCAAGGTGAGCCGCGCCATCGAGGACAACCCCGCCGACGTCTACGCCCGCGTGCGCGAGCAGCCCGACGTGCCGAAGCCGGAGCTGGAGGAGTTCCGGAAGCTGCTCGGCGTGCCGTGAGCGGGGCCCGGATCACGGTGTAAGGGCATCACGTGGCTTGACACCGCGCACCCGGAATCTCAGCATCCTCCTGTGAGCCATGCGTCCTCTTCTGCTGCCGAATCGTCTGGATATGCAGGTCTGCCTAATTCGGACTGCGACTATGTCCCCACCGGCCAATGCTTTGCTGTCATTCTTTAGTGGACATATTCATGCCTATGTGTCGCACCTGATTATTGGTGGTAATCTCAGTGGCGATTACATCCTTCAGAGCTATCGCTACGATCATGACACGAAGAAGTGGACCCTTTGGACCGCAAATGTAGACCTAAAGCACGGCGGTACACGCATGTTTGGCACGAAACGGAGTACAGAGACAAATCAAACGTGGAGTTTGTTCGGCTATTTCAGAGCGCCATTCTTGGCTTTGGCGTACGAGAACAATGAGGCCGCCGCCGTCGGAACCGGTACGTACACGCTCCAACAAGATGTACCCTACGCTCTCTGGGGCCATTGGATTGGAGTCGAGTGCGACTCCAACATCAACCAGCGATTCCTCGCCCAATGCCCGTGTGTCCTTTATCTAAAGACGCATCCCGAGCTTCAGGCGAGGTACAGCACGTTCATGAACCGCGAGTGCTTGCGGATTACCAAAGAGTCAGCCCGTGCCCACCGCGAAAGCCCGCTCGATCGGCGCCGCGCACCTAATCACGCTGCGTCACCATGGGCTCTTGGGGTTCACGAGCAGATCGGTCGAACTTGGATCCCGAGCCGAAGGGCAAGATCATGAGGGTTCTCATCAAGAGCGCGTGGGGGTCAGCCGATCCGACACAGGCAGCGTTCCCGTTCCATCACGCCAACGCCTTTGCTGACGCGGGTCATGAGGTGCAGATCTTCCTGCTGGGGGAGGCGGTCTCCCTGATGCGGGCGGTGGTGGCCGGTTCAGTGATTCCGGTTGGATGGGCGCCGCTTTCGGATGCGCTGGCGAAGGTGATCGACCATAGGGTCCCGATCCACGTCTGAGGAGCCTGCTCACGGGCCCGTGGGGTCCTGGATGCCGATCTGGTGGGCAAGAATGCGAGGTTCTCCGATCCAGCCGGGTTCGTTGGGTTGGTCGAATGGGCCGATAAGGTCCTTACGGAGTAGGCGGGGCAAGTGCCAAAGGAGATGCGATGGGATCGGTGAGCGGACGCACAGTGCTGATCACGGGCGCGGCACGCGGCATCGGCGCGGCCTGCGCGCGCCGGCTGGCGGGTGAAGGTGCGAAGGTGGTGCTGGCCGATCTGGATGGCCCCGGCGTTGAGAAGCTGGCCGCCGAGCTGGGGCAGGTCGCCGTGAAGGTGGACGTCACCAAGCCCGACGACATCGCCCGCATGGTGGACGAGCCCTACCGGCGCTGGGGGCGGCTGGACGTGCTCTTCAACAACGCGGGCGTCATCCGCCTCCAGCCCATGTTCGACGTGACGGAGGCGGAGTGGGACCGCGTGATGGACGTGAACCTGCGCGCGGTCTTCTTCGTGCTGCAGGCGGTGGCGCGGCGGATGCTGAAGCAGGAGCTGATCCCGGGGTCAGAGCTGCGCGGGAAGCTGATCCAGACTGCGTCCATCGCCGCGTATCGGGGCGGCAACCATCTCATGACGCCCTATTCGGCCTCCAAGGCCGGGGTGGTGAGCCTGACGCGCTCCGCCGCGCAGGCGCTGGCGCGGGAGCGGATTACCTCCAACTGCGTGTGCCCCGGCGCGGTGGAGACGCCGATGTGGGAGCAGATCGACAAGGAGTGGGGTGCGCTCGAGGGCTGGGGCCAGGGCGAGGCGTGGAAGCGGAGGATTCGCGGCATTCCCCTCGGGCGGCCGGAGCGCGCCGAGGACGTGGCCGGCGTCGTCGCCTTTCTCGCCGGGCCCGACTCCGACTACATGACCGGGCAGGCCCTCAACGTGGACGGGGGGCTCGTGATGGGGAGCTAGATGGTGGCCCCGCGCTACCGCGTGCCCAGCTCGTTGGGCGGCTGGAAGAAGACGGCGGCGCCGTAGAGGATCTGGCCCACCACGCAGAACCAGGCCCAGCGGTCGGGATCGGCGGAGGAGCAGCGCCGGGGCGCCGATGAGGCCTCGTCGGCGCGGGACGCCGCGGGGCGCGACGTGGTGGCGCAGCCCACCAGCAGGGTCGCGGCGAGCAACGCTCCGGCCAGCCGCCGCATGGCCGCGAGAAGCTACGCCGCCGGCGCGCTCTCGCCTTCGGCGCGGCGCAGGGCCGAGACGCTGGAGGGGACGTCCAGCTCCCGGTTGGCCAGGTCCACCGTGACGCGCAGGGCGCGAAGGCCCTGGGCGCCCTGCAGCTCGTCGAGCTCCAGCTCCTCGAGGTCGGGCAGGAGATAGCCCAGGCGCTGCAGGTACTCGATGTACTCGCGCCACTCCGCGGCCTCGCTCGCGTGCGAGTAGACCAGGGCGATCTTGCCGGGCTGGGTCAGCCGCTCGGTGGTGCCGCGGATGATGGCCTTGTCGATCCGCTTCTTGATGATCTCGTAGCGGACGTTGTAGGCGCCGTCCACGTCGAAGCGCTTCTC
>JBGOVO010000453.1:0-2811 GCA_041478145.1 Methylomirabilia bacterium | reverse complement strand
CTCCTGATCGAGCTGGACGGCCTGCAGGCGGGCATGGAGGCGCAGGCCGAGCGCGTGGTGGCGGCCTGCCGCGACTGCGGCGCCCGCGAGGTACGGGCGGCGCGCGACGAAGCGGAGCGGCAGCTCCTCTGGAAGGGGCGCAAGTCCGCCTTCGGCGCCTACGGCCGCGTGTCGCCCGCCTACATGGTGATGGACGGCGTGATCCCGCGCACGAAGCTGCCCTACGTGCTCGGCCGCGTGAACGCGATCGTGGCCGCCGCCGGCCTGCGGGTGGGCAACGTGTTCCACGCGGGCGACGGCAACCTCCACCCGAACATCCTCTACGATCCGCGCAAGCCGGGCGAGGAAGCGCGCGTGGTGGCGGCGGGGGCGGAGATCCTCAAGGTGTGCGCCGAGGTGGGCGGCTCCATCTCGGGCGAGCACGGCATCGGGCTCGAGAAGGCGGACTACATGCCGTTCATCTTCTCGGAGGCCGATCTGGCGTGCATGCGGCTGGTGAAAGACGCGTTCAATCCGACGGGGCTCTGCAATCCCGGCAAGATCTTCCCCAGCAACAAGGCCTGCGTCGAGGTCGGCCCGGCGTACCGTCCACACCCGATCGAAGAGACGGGCCTCGCTCAGCGCTTCTAGCGCGGGACCCCGGAGGCTCCCCGTGCCGTCAGCCCTGCCGGATCAGCTTCGCCGGATCGTCGGCGCCCCCCACGTGCTCACGGGCGTGGACTGCTCGCCCTACGTCGTCGAGGGCCGCGCGCCGGAGGCGGTGGTGTTTCCGGGCACGACGGAGGAAGTCGCCGCCGTGCTGGTGCAGGCGGGCGAGGCCGGCCTGCCCGTCACGCCGTGGGGCGGGGGAACCAAGATGGCGATCGGCTCGCCGCCCAACCGGATCGGGCTCGTGCTGGGTCTCACGCGCCTCAACCGCATCCTGGAGCACGAGCCCGGCGATCTCACCGTCACGGTCGAGGCGGGGCTCACGCTCGACGCCCTGCAGGAGGCGCTGGGCCGGCGCGGGCAGTGGCTCTCGCTCGATCCCGCGTCGTCCGACCGCGCCACCGTGGGCGGCATCCTCGCCAGCAATGCCTCGGGGCCGCGCCGGCACCTCTACGGCACCGCGCGCGACCTGGTGATCGGGCTCACCGTGGTCGCGGCCGACGGCAGCGTCGTGCACGGCGGTGGCAAGGTGGTCAAGAACGTGGCGGGCTATGATCTGCCCAAGCTCTACATCGGCTCCTTCGGCACCCTCGGGGTGCTCGTGGAGGCGACCTTCAAGCTGAGGCCGCGGCCGGACGTGGATCGGCTGGTGATCGCGCGCTTCGATCGGCTCAAGGACGCGGGGGCGGCCGCGCGCGCCGTGCTCGGCTCCGACGTGATCCCCTCGGCCCTCGAGCTGGTGGACGGCGAGGCCCTGCGGCGCCTCGGCCACGGCGGCGGCGCCGCGCTCCTGGTCGGGCTCGACGGCATCGCCGAGCAGGTGGACTGGGAAGTGGCCGAGCTGGCGCGGCTGCTCGGCCCCCTGGGCCGGGGGGAGACGACCGTCCTCGACGGCGCCGGGCGCGTGGAGGCGTGGCGGGCGCTGGCCGGGCTCGGCCGGCCCGGGCACGATCAGGTCGCGGCGGTGATGAAGTGGGCCGTGCTGCCCACGCAGGCGGCCGAGCTGATGGAGACGGGCGCCGCGGCCGCCCAGCGCAACAGCCTGACCGCGGCGCTCACCGCGCATGCCGGCGTGGGCATCGTCACCGCGATCCTGTCGGGCGGGACCGACGCCAACGCGGTGGTGGCCACCATCACCGAATGGCGCGCGCTGGCCAACGGGGTGGGCGGCCACGCGATGGTGGAGTGGGCGCCGCTGGCCGTCAAGGAGCGCGTGGCGGTGTGGGACGCCGCGGGGCCCGCGCTGCGCCTGATGAAGGGTATCAAGGAGCGACTCGATCCGCGCGGCCTCTTGAACCCGGGCCGCTTCGTGGGAGAGATCTGAGCCGATGGCGCACGCGATCGCGACCGAGCCGAAGCCGTCGGCGCCGCTGACGCTCCACGGGCTGAGCGTGGAGGGCGTGGACCGCTGCGTGCACTGCGGGCTCTGCCTCGCCTACTGCCCGACGTTCTCCGAGCTGGGCACGGAGATGGACTCGCCGCGCGGCCGGATCCTGCTCGTGAAGTCGCTGGCCGAGGGCCGCATCGAGCTGACGGACTCCACCGCGGCCCATCTGGATCTCTGTCTCGGCTGCCGCGCCTGCGAGACGGCGTGTCCCTCCGGCGTGCCCTACGGCCAGCTCATCGAGGCCGCGCGCGCGGAGATCGAGCGGCAGCGGCCGGGCGGCCCCCTGCGCCGGCTGTTCCGCTGGGTCAACTTCTCGCTGCTGCTGCCGCATCCGCGGCTGCTGCGGCTCGCGGCGGCCGGGCTGCGCTTCTACCAGGCGAGCGGCCTGCGCCGCGCGGTCCGCGCCTCCGGGCTCCTCCGGCTGCTACCCGCGTCGCTGCGCCACTGGGAGCCGCTCTTGCCCGAGCTACCGCGGGCGGCCGACCGCGCGCCGCTGCCGGAGGTGACGCCCGCCGAGGGCGCGCGGCGGATGCGCGCGGGGCTCCTCACCGGCTGCATCCAGCAAGTGGCCTTCGGTCCGCAGAACCGCGCCACCGCGCGCGTGCTGGCGAAGAACGGCGTCGAGGTGGTGGCGCCGCGCGCGCAGGCCTGCTGCGGCGCGCTTCACGCGCACGCGGGCGAGCACGAGACGGCGCTCGGGCTGGCCCGGCGCGCCATCGCGGTCTTCGACCAGGCGGCGGTGGAGCAGGTGATCGTCAATACCTCGGGCTGCGGCG
>JBGOVO010000343.1:0-4461 GCA_041478145.1 Methylomirabilia bacterium | reverse complement strand
GGTGGCCAGGAACCGCTTCGGGGCCGCCCACTCCGGCGGGGCGAAGTAGTCGCGGTGCCGGAAGCGCGGGCCGCGGGCCAGTGTCTTGCCCGCGCCCTTGATCACCTTGAAGCGCACCACCGCGGTGGCCCCCATCTCGACCGCGGTGACGCACACCTCGCCGTCGCCCTGGGCGAAGTGGCCGTCGCCCACCGAGAACAGGGCGCCCTCCACCGCGACGGGTAGCTGCAGGGTCGAGCCCTTGGTGATCTGCTTGACGTCCATGTTGCCGCCGTTCTCGCGCGGCGGGATCGTGCGGAGCCCCTCGGTGGCCGCGGGCCCCTTGCCGGGCACCGCGCCCGCCGGATCCGGCGTCATGACGAGCCCGCCCCGGCTCAGCAACGCCTGCTCGCGCTTGGCCCAGAGCGCGACCTGCTCGCGCGACGGGGCCACGCCGATCACGCCCATGAAGGGCGCGCCGGGAATGCGCACGCCCGGCAGCTCCTTCGAGGTGGCCCAGCCGTCGGCGATGCGCCAGTGCACGAGATACGGCACCGTGTAGAGATCGCGCAGGAAGCCGAGCCCCGGGATGATGCCGGTGAAGGCGTGCGGCTGCGGCAGGACGTCGACGAACTCGATCTCGAGCAGGTCGCCGGGCCGGGCGCCCTTCACGAGCACCGGGCCGGTGATGGGGTGGACGGCGCCCGCGTCCATGCCGGCCACACCGGCGGCGGTGACGGTGGGCCCCAGCTGGCCGTCGCAGCCGTCACGCGTCTCCAGCACCGCCTCCTCGCCCTCGGCCACCTCGAGGATCGGGGGAATGTCGGGATGCCAGCGATTGTGGCCGGTCGTGGGCTGGTCGATCAGTCGCTTGCCGCGATCGATCTCGACGCTTTTCATGGGGTTCTCCTCAGGCGCCCGAGGCGCGGAGGGCGCGCCAGCGCTCCTCCGCCTGGGCGAAGCCGGGCCCGCGATCGATGAGCGGCAGGTCGCGAGCGCGCCGGGCGCGCTCTTCCTGGGTGGCCGTCTTGTCCTCCTCCAGCGTGGCCGCGTCCATCACCACGCCGTAGTCTTCCCGCGCGCCGCGCGGGGTCACGAAGCCGCGCGCCACGTCCTGGCGGACGCGCTCGGGCTCCCGGGCGAGCGGATCGCCCCAGCCGCCGCCGCCGCAGGTCTCGAAGCGGAGCAGGTCGCCGCGCGCGAGGACGATGCCGTCGCCGAGGGCCGGCAGCACACGCTCCTCCGGCGTGCCGGGGTTCAGGGTGATGCGGCCGGTCCGGCCCGCCCCGCCCCCGGCCACCCCGTACGGCGCGACCACCGTGTTCTCCATCCGCGTGGCCAGCTCGGCGCGCTCGGCCAGCACGCGGACGTCCCGCACCACCCCGGTGCCCCCGCGCTCCCGCCCGGGCCCGCCCGAATCCGGCCGCACCGCGTAGCGCTCCACCCGCAGCGGGAAGTCGCGCTCCACGTACTCGACCGGGTAGTTCTCCTGGGCGATGTAGTAGATGACGTCCACCCCGTCGGCGAAGGGCCGGGCGCCGAGCCCGACCCCGAGCCCCTCGATGCACAGGATCGGCCGCTGCCGCGCCGCGTCCCAGGCCCGGAAGTAGTACAGCACGTAGACCGGCGAGCCCGCGGGCACCCGGCCCCCGTTGGCCTGGGCGAGCGTCCCGAAGATGCACGACATGACCCGGAAGCGCGTGTTGGCGCGCATGCCGAGTGGCGCCGGGAAGCGCGGCTTGAGAATGCTGCCTTCGCGGGCGACCCACTCGTCGAGGTTCGCCAGGAGGCCTTCGTTCACCTCGAGATCGGGGTCGAGCGACTGCAGATACCGCCCGAACGCGATCCGCAGCAATCCGGGATTCGTGGTGAAGTTGATCGGCCCGCGCGCCTGGTCATCCGAGCGCGAGCCGTCGAGCCGCACGTGATCGCCCGCGCGCTGCAGGGTGAGATCGATACGGTAGGGTCGCGCCTCCGTCCCCCCGTCGCTGTCGAGGAAGTCGTGGAAGCGCCACTCCCCCGCCGGGACCAGCTCGAGGAACAGCGCGCGCGCCCGCGCCGCGGTCTGGGCGATGCACTCGTCGAAGGCGGCCAGGACGGTCTCCGTCCCGTAGCGGCCGCACAGCTCGCCGAGCCGCGTCTCGGCCAGGCGGCAAGAGGCCATCATCGCGCGGGTGTCGCCCTCCACGAGGTCGGGCAGCCGCGAGTTGCGGAGGAAGATGCGGTAGGCTTCCTCGTTGAGCTGCCCTTCCCGGACGATCCGCACGGGCGGCACGAGTATTCCCTCGTGGTAGATCTCGGTGGCGTGCGGCGAGATGGAGCCCGCGCGCAGCCCGCCGATGTCCTGGTAGTGGCCGAACGTGGTCGCGAAGGCCACCAGGCGCCCGTCGTGGAAGACGGGCACCGTGAACACCATGTCCTGGTGGTGCTGCACGGCGCCGTCGGAGATGTAGGGGTCGTTGTACCAGTAGACGTCGCCCGGGCGCATGGTCTCGAGCGGGTAGAGCTTGAGGATGGGCTGCAGCATGCCGGGCCCACTGCCCGAGATGTGGCAGGCCACGATGCGGCCCCGCGTGTCGAAGATACCGACGAAGTAGTCCTTCTTCTCCTTGATGAAGGGCGACATCGCGCAGCGCTCCATCAGGAGCTCCATGTCGCGGATGGCGGAGGCGAGGCTGCCGCGGATGATCTCGAGCGTGATGGGATCGACCCGCGGCACGGCCGGCTCAGGCATCGGAGCGCTCGGCCATGTCCTGGGGGTCCTTCGTCGTCGCCCCATCTCGGGACAGATCCGTCATCACGTCGGTGAGCTTAGCGGAGTCGCGCTGCCTGAACTAGGCCAAAATGAATGCACCGCGGCGGCTCAAGGTGCGCGCGTCCTCCTAGATCCGATGATGGCCGGGAGACTTGCCCTTTCCCACCGCGAACATGGACGCGCAGAGGAAACCGAAGGCGAAGACGAGCCCGACAAGCAGGTACACCAGCACGAAGCGCATGCGTGCCCTCGGGGGCATTCTGGCCGCATGGTCACTCGAAACCGTCAGAAAAAGTGGGAGCCTCCTCTTGCCGCAGAGCTATTTAGGTTTGGGCGGCGCCTCCTTCCGTCGAGACACCTGGCGCAGGATCTTCACGGAACCTGCCGGGTCACTTCGGCGTGCCCTCCGGAACCAAGAGCGCCAAGCATGGCGACCACTCGGTACGGCCAGCGCCCCCGTGCTACCGCGATGGCCATGGCCGCCGCTTTTCTTCCTGGACGGGCGGAGTCGGCAGCGGCCCCTGATCCTCTGCGGCCTCATCCACCACGGACCAAGTGATGGCTCGGCCCTTCGTCGTCCGGCGCGTCATCCCGAACCACACCTGACCCTGGTCATCGAGCCCCACGAGGTGCCAGCCATCGCCCTGCGGGACCACCTGGATCTGCTTGAGTCCATGCATTCGCATCCTCCTCGCCCGGCAATTGGCTTCCTCACTACTGGACAAAGGGCCCGAACATCGCTGTCCCTACACGGCGCTCACCAAGCGGGCGAGACGACCTAGCTCGGCGCGATGGCGGGTACGTCCGTTTCGCGTCTAGAGACCCTCTAGATCGTCCTGCGTGCCGTCGGCTCGCACCTTCTCCAGGAGGAGATTGTGCGCCCCGTCCACCCGGGCGCGGAAGCCCGGCGCCACCAGCGGGGTGGCGTCGGCCTGCTCGATGATGGCGGGCCCGTCGAAGACCATGCCGGGGGCGAGGCCGTCTCGCGCGTAGCACGGGGTGGACACGAAACCCGCGCCGCGGAAGTGCACCGGTCGGTGGGCGATCACCGCGTCGGCCAGACGCCCGCCGCCCGCCGCGGGCATACGCGTTGCCCGGGGCGGCAGCGCGCCGACCGCGGTGACCCGCAGGTTGACCAGCTCGACCGGCGCCGCGGGCAGATCGTAGCTGTAGAGGCGCCGGTGCTCGCCGTGGAAGGTCGCGACGAGTGCCTGCAACCCGGCCGCGGTCAGCGGCCCCGCGTCGAGCGGGCAGGTCAGCTCGAAGCTCTGGTGCTCGTAGCGGAGATCGGCCGCGCGCTCGAAGCGCTGCCGGTCGCGCGGGACCTGTTCGCCGTCGAGCCACGCGCCCGCCTGCCGGGTGAGCGCGGTCCAGGCGGCCTCGAGCTCGTCCACCCGGCCGCCCGCCTCGGCGAGCCTCCGCTCGGCCGTGCCCGCCGTCCTCACGAACGTCGCGCGGATGTCGGTGTCGAGCAGGCCCCAGGTGGAGAGCACGCCGGGCCGCGGCGGAACGATCACGGTGGGAATCTCGAGCAGCTCGGCGAGCCGGCAGGCGTGGAGCGGCCCGGCGCCGCCGAAGGCGACCAGGGCGAACCGCCGCGGATCGTGGCCGCGCCCCACCGACACCGTGCGGATGGCGCGGGCCATCGCGTTGTCGATGATCTCCAGGACGCCCGCCGCGGCCGCCTCCACCCCGAGGCCGAGCGGCCGGCCGATGCGCGCCGCGAT
>JBGOVO010000004.1:0-33182 GCA_041478145.1 Methylomirabilia bacterium | reverse complement strand
CCACAGCGAGCGCGCGACCTGGTAGTAGCCCGCGGCCTCGAGGCCAGCCCACCGGCCGATCAGCACGCGATCGATCGAGTCCTGGAAGAGGGCCAGCGGCGTCGTGACCAGGAACGGGCGCGCGTAGCGCCAGTAGCCGAGCAGGCTCTCCCGGGTCGGCGGCCGCAGCGTGATCCGGTGGCGAGCCGTGAGGACGACGATCGCGAGGAGCCCGCTCAGCGCGCCCTCGATCACGAAGGTGGCGGCGACCCAGGGCAGGCTCGGCGTCCACCAGAGGACGACCACCGTGGCGCCGAGGCGGGCGAGCCGGGCCGCCTGGACGATCACGAAGTGGGACACGATCCATTCGCGGCCGATGAAGACCTTCAGGAAGATGTCCGCGAAGCTGCTCGCGACCTGCGCGGCCAGCATCAGCAGGAAGACGAGGCCGATCTCCCGCGTGGGGAACAGGCCCTCGCCGCTCCACCCCGCGAGGAGGACGGCGGCCAGCCCCGCGTGGAGCGCGAGCTGGAGGGCCAGCATCGTGCCCAGGCACCGTCCGGGATCCTGGCCTTCGGCGAGGCGCTTGAGATGAGCCTGGCCGAAGCCCGGCAGCAGCGCGGCGGCCACGAGCCCGACGATGCCGGTGCTGAACCCGATGGTGCCGAGCGCGGCCGGCCCGAGGGTGCGCGCGATGAAGATCGAGACCAGCATGCCGAGCGCGCTCCCGCTCCACGTGCCGAGAGACAGGAGCAGGGACTTGCGCCCGAGCGTGGCGGGAGACATCGACGAGAATTCTATCCCAGTCGCTCGCGCCGGTTCGTATTTGACTTGGCGGCGCCCGACTCGCTATGGTGGGCCGTGCCGCCCGCCTCTCCTCGCGCGTACCGGATGTTGCTCGTCGTGATGACGCTGCTCTACCTGGGCCAGGGGCTCTTCTACAGCCGCACGCTCATCTCGACGGAGGACGAGGAGTCGTATCTCGCGCTGGGGGACCTCGCGCTGCGCGGGCGGATCTCGCTCTTCCAGGACGAGCTCACCGGTCAGCGCCTGCCGATTCCGTTCTACGTGCTGGGACTCTCGCAGGTCGTCGCCGGCCCGAGCCTCTGGGCCGGCCGTCTGCTCTCCGTCGCTCTCGGCGCGGTGGTGCTCGCGCTCACGGTGGCGGTGGCCCGACGCTTTCACGGTCCCACCGCCGGGCTCCTCGCGGGCTTCCTCCTGGCCACGCAGGGCGCCATCGTGGCTTACTACGCGATCGCGGCCTACCACGCGCTGAGCGCGCTCGTGCTGATGACGGGGGTGTGGGTGCTGCTGCGACCGGAGTGGTCGTGGCGCGGGCCCCTGGGGATGGCCGCCGCCTCCGTGCTCACCCTGTCGCGCACCACCATGGTGCCCGCGGTCCCGTTCCTCTTCGGGTGGGCCTGGCTCACCTCGCGGACCTGGCTCACCCGCCTCTCGGTGGCGGCGCTCGCGGTGGGGCCGCCGCTGGCTTTCCTCCTCTGGGATCCCACGCATCTCAAGATCCTCGCGCACATCCCGCTGATGGGAGGCCTCGTCGAGCCGCTCGGCTATCGGTCCATTCTCTACTTCCAGGTCGTGGAGCCGGCGGACCTGCCGAGCCAGCTCTGGTCGCTCGTTCGCTTCGCCCGGCGCTACGAGTCCTGGGTCGTGGCCGCCGCGGGAATCGGGGTGGCGGCGATCCTGCTTCGGCGCCGGCGTGGGCGCTGGACCGCGCGGCCCGTGCCGGAGGGGCTGGTCGCGATCGCCGGGCTGGGCGCGTGGCTGCTGCTCTGCCATCTCGTCATGTTTCGGCTCAACTTCAAGTGGGCCATTGCCTACTTTCCTGATTTCGCCCCTCCGGCGGCGGTCGTGCTGGGCGTGCTCGCGGCGAGGCTCTGGGAGCGACCCGATCTGCCGCGCGCGGGCCGGGTAGTGCTGGCCGGGTCGCTCGCGCTCGCGCTCGTGATGTCGGTGGTCCTGATTCGGATCCCGATGATGCCCACGCCGACTCCCATCCCCTTCCGCGACGATCCGGTCCAGCAGATCAACCGGGCGGCCGCCCGGCTCGCCCCGATGATCCCACCCGGCGAGCGCATCTTCTTCTTCGGCCCGGCCATGGCCGTCTACCTGGCCGGCCGGCTGCCGTACCTGCAGCAGCTCATGGCGCCGGGCACCTTCGCGGTCAACGACGGAGACGCGCGGACCGTCTCGCGCAGCGGCGTGTGGGGGCGCGCGGAGATCGAGCGGTGGCTGGGGCGCGAGGTTCGCCACGCGGTGGTGAATCCGCGGCACCTCGACGCGTATGCGGCGGCCGGGCGGGCGGAGGGGGTGGCGCGGATCCGCGCGCTTCTGGCGGAGCGCTTCGAGCCGATCGGCCGGATCGAGGACGCGCCCTGGTCCGTTCTCGAAGTCTATCGCCGCCGCCCGGGAGAGGGGGGCCGATGAGAGAGCTGGCCTGTCCGATCTGCGGGGGGACCGCGCGGCGCCAGCTCTACCGCGAGACGGTCGGGGCGGAGGCTCGCGCCACGACCACGCGCGTGGCCGACCCGGAGGGCCGGCACTACCGGATCAACCGGTGTCTCGGCTGCGGGCTCGTGTACTCGAGTCCCATCTTCGACGAGGGGGAGGTGGCCGCGCTCTACACCCACTCGCCCCACACCAACGTGCGCGCGGGCGAGGAGGACAATGTCCGGAACACGTTCCGGGGCTACTACCGGCTGGCCCGGCCCCACCTGGGGGCGCGGAAGCGGATCCTCGACATCGGCTGCGACATGGGTCTCCTGCTGGACATGGCGGCGGGTGACGGGTTCGAGGAGCTGCATGGCGTCGAGCCCAACCGGATGGCCGCGGCCGTCGCGCGGGCCGTGCCCCGGAGCCGGATCGTAGAGACGTTCTACGAGTCCACCGAGTATCCCGAAGACCACTTCGACCTCGTGACGCTGATCCACGTGGTGGACCATCTCGTCGAGCCCATCCGCCTCCTCGCCCGGGTCCGGCGCGATCTCACGCCGGGCGGCGTGGTCCTCGCGGTGGTCCACAACGCGGGATCGCTCCTGGCTCGAGTGCTCGGCGAGCGCTTTCCGCCCTACAACCTCTACCACCACTACTTCTTCACGAAGCGGACGCTCGGGCTCCTGTTCGTCCGGGCCGGGCTGGAGCCCGTCTGGGTCGGCTCCACCTACAACAGCTACTCGCTCGATTTTCTCGTGGACAAGGTGCCGGTCGCGCCGGGGGCCGCGCGCCGGGCAGCACGGGCCGCGCTCGCCCGGGTCGGGCTCGGGGGCCTTCCCCTCACGCTGCCGCTGGGCAATATCGGGATCGTCGCCCGCAAGCCCGCCGGTCCGGCCCCGCGTCTCTAGGTTTGGCCGCAACCCTGTGTTATCGTTGGCGCGGAACGAACCCCGACGATGACTTCGAAGCCAGCGCCTAGGCGGGGACGGAAACGTCTCGGCTCTCGCCGGCGCCAGCCGGCCGGCTCCACTTCACCCAAGTCCGAGTTCCTCCGCCGCCTCTACTACGAGCTCCTCCGCGTCCGTCGGATCGAGGAGAAGCTGGCCCTGCTCTACCAGGAGCAGGAGATGCGCACCCCGGCCCACTTCTCGATCGGCCAGGAAGCGGTCGCGGTCGGCGTCTGCGCGGCGCTCACCGCGCAGGACGTGATCTACAGCGGTCATCGCTGCCACGCGCATTATCTGGCCAAGGGCGGTAATCTCGGCGGGCTCGTGGCCGAGCTCTACGGCCGCGAGACCGGATGTGCGCGGGGCCGGGGTGGCTCCGTACACCTGACCGACATCTCGGTGGGCATGGTGGCGTCCTCGGCGATCCTGGCCCAGACCGTGCCCGTCGCGGTGGGCTCGGCGCTGGCGTTCAAGATGGACGCGAGCCCGCGGGTGGCCGTCACGTTCTTCGGCGACGGCGCGGTGGACGAGGGCGTCTTCTACGAGAGCCTGAACTGGGCGGCGCTCAAGCGGCTGCCGGTGCTCTTCGTGTGCGAGAACAACCTCTACGCGACGCACGCGCCGATCTGGGTCCGTCAGCCCAAGGGCACCGAGATCTACCGGCGGGCTCAGGCCTTCGGCGTTCCCGCCGAGAAGATCGATGGGAACGACGTATTCGCGGTCTATCAGAGCGCACGGCGCGCGGTCGAGCGCTGCCGGAGCGGGCAGGGACCTGCACTCGTCGAATGTCTCACCTATCGCTGGCTCGAGCACGTGGGCCCGCTCGACGACACGGACCGCGGCTATCGCTCCCGTCGTGAGCTGGATGCGTGGAAGCGCAGGGACCCGGTGAAAGTCGCGGCACGGCAGCTCGGCGCCCTTGGCGTTCTCACGCCGCCGGCCATCCAGGAATTCGAGGCACAGATCGCCGAGGAGATCGCCAAGGCGGTGGCCGAGGGCAAGCAGGCCCCGTGGCCGGACCCGCGCGATCTCTTGCGGCACGTCTACTGAGCCGCCGGTGCGAACACTCAAGTACTGGCAGGCGATCGCCGAGGGGCTCGTCCAGGGAATGGAGCGAGACCCCGACGTGTTCGTCATGGGTATCGGGGTCGACGACCACAAGGGCGTGTTCGGAACCACCGGCGAGGCCTTCGCGCGCTTCGGACCCGCGCGCGTCTTCGACGTGCCGATCGCGGAGCAGGCCATGACCGGCCTCGCTATCGGCGCGGCCGCCATGGGCAAGCGTCCCGTCGTGGTGCACCCGCGGACCGATTTCCTTTTCCTGGCCACTGATCAGATGATCAACCTGGCCGCAAAGTGGCGGTACATGTACCAGGGCGCGTCCGAGGTGCCGATCGTGGTGCGCTCCATCGTGGGCAAAGGATGGGGGCAGGGGGCGACCCATTCTCAGAGCCTGCAGTCCCTCTTCGGCCACTTCCCCGGACTCCAGGTGGTCATGCCGGCGCTGCCGCGCGATGCCAAGGGGCTGATGCTCGCGGCGCTCCAGTCGCGGGCGCCGGTGGTCATCCTGGAGCATCGCGCGCTGTACGAGACCGAAGGACCGGTGCCGGAGGCCCCCGAAGTGACCCCCATCGGCACCGCCGCGGTGCTGCGACCCGGCCGCGACGTCACGGTGGTGGCGGCGTCCGCCATGGTGCTGGAGGCGCTCGCGGCGGCCCGGCAACTCGAGCCGCTCGGCGTGGATGTCGAGGTCGTGGACGTCCGGTCGGCCCGCCCGCTCGACACCGAGACCATCGTGGCCTCCGTGATCCGGACCGGGCGGCTGGTGGTGGCGGATACGAGCTGGCCCACCTACGGCCTCGCCGCCGAGGTGGCGGCGCTCGCGGCGGAGCGGGCCATGGGCGCCCTCCGGGCCCCCGTCAAGCGCCTCGGGCTCGCCGACTGCCCCGCGCCGGTCTCGCTGCCGCTGGAGCGGGTCTTCTATCCGGACAGCACCACGATCGCCGCCGAGTGCCTGGCGACCGTCGGGCGCGCCGCAGCGGAGCTGAGCGCCCGGCCGGTCGAGGAATCGTCCTTCCGGGGACCGTACTGATGGCCTCGTCGGCGTCCCCATCCCACATGGCGACTTCCCTGTCGGTGCTGGTGCCCGCCTTTAACGAAGAGGAGCACCTGGCCGCCACCGTGACCAATCTCGTCCGGGTGCTCGAGAGAGCGGTGCCGGACTTCGAGGTCGTGGTCGTGGACGACGGCAGCAGGGACGGCACGGCCGCGGTGGCCGAGCGTCTGGCTCGCGCCGATTCACGCGTGCGCGTCTTGCAGAATGAGCGGAACATGGGTCTGGGGTACAGCTACTTGCGCGGGGTACGGGAGGCGACCAAAAGTCACTTCGTCTACGTGCCGGGAGACAACAGCTGGCCCGAGGCCTCCATCGCCGAGATCCTGCACTGCCTCGGGACGGCCGACGTGGTCACCTCGTATGCGACCAACCCGGAAGTGCGCGTCGGCTATCGGCGGCTCATCTCGTCGCTCTACACGCGAGTACTCAACCTGCTGTTCGGCTTCTCGATGCGGTACTACAACGGCCTCACCATCTACCCCCGGGAGTTCCTGCTGGCCCGCCCGGCGACCACCTGGGGCTTCGGCTTCCAGGCCCAGACGCTCCTGAACGCGTTGGACAGCGGTCTCTCGGTGGTCGAGATCGGGACCCGCATCGACGAGTCCGCCGCCTCGAAGTCGCGCGCCCTGACGTTTCGCAACGTGGTGAGCGTGCTCAAGACGGTGTGCGCGACCTACTGGGCCTTGCGTCTCGCCCCGCGCCGACCCCGCGCCGGCGTGCATCCCGCATGACACACCGGGTCTTCCTCACCGGCGGCGCGGGATACGTCGGCGCGGTCCTCGTGCCCCGGCTGCTCGAGGCCGGCCACGCGGTGACCGTGCTCGACCTGTTCGTCTTCGGGGATCACCTCCCGCCCGCGTCGGACCGGCTCGTGAAGCTCCGGGCCGACATCCGCGACCGGGCCGCCCTGCGCAAGCACCTCCCGGGCCACGACGTGGTGCTGCACCTGGCCTGCATCTCCAACGATCCGAGCTTCGAGCTGGACCCCTCGCTCAGCCGGTCGATCAACTACGATTGCTTCGAGGCGACCGTGCTGGAGGCGAAGGCGGCCGGACATCCCGCTGGTGAGCGCGCTGGTCAATGATGATGGGTGGGACAACGTCTACACCGAGCAGATCGAGACTCACTACCGACCCGGCGACGTGCTGGTCACCATCAGCGTTCATGGGGGCCGGGGAGCCGACAAGGCGGGCGTCTGGTCCCAGAACCTCATGAAGGCCATCGACTACGTCAAGCGCCGCGGGGGCACGACCATCGGGCTCGCCAGCTTCGACGGCGGGGCGATGCGAGAGACCTGCGACGTCTGCGTGGTGGTGCCCTACGACACCACGCCCCACGTGGAAGGCTTTCACGTGGTGCTGCACCACCTGATGGTCTTTTGCCTGGCCGAGCGGATCGCGGGCGGCGCCGGCTCGATGAGGCGATGAAGCGCGCGGTGTTCCTGGATCGAGACGGCGTGCTCAACCCCATGGTGGAACGGCGGGGCCGGTGGGGCGCGCCGCTGGCGCTCGACGCCTTCGAGCCCTATCCGTGGGCGGCCGAGTCGGTGGCCCGCCTGAAAGCCCGCGGGCTCCTGTGTCTGGTCACGACGAACCAGCCCGAGATCGCCACCGGCGAGCTGGACCCGGCGGTGCTGGAGGCCATGCATCGCCGCCTGGCCCACGACGTGGCGGTCGACGCGATCTACGTGTGCCCGCACGTCGACGCCGACCGATGCGCCTGTCGCAAGCCCCGGCCCGGGCTCCTCGAGCAGGCGGCCGGGGAGTGGGGGGTAGATCCCGCGCGCTCCTTCCTGGTCGGTGATCGCTGGCGGGATATCGACGCCGGGCGCGCGGTGGGGTGTACCGCGATTCTCGTGGACGGGCCGGAGGCGGGCTCCGCGCGCCCGGATCATCGGGCCCGGGATCTGCGCGACGCGGTGACGACGATCTCGACCCTGATGGAGGGGGAACCATGAAGCTCTTCGTGGATTCGGCCAACCTGGTGGAGATCGAGGAGGCGCTCGCTCGCGGCTTCGTGGCGGGCATCACCACCAACCCCTCCATCGTGGCCCGGGAGGAGCAGGTAGATTTCACCGAGCACGTGCACCGGATCATCGTCCTCATCCGGCGGTACGGTCGCGAGGTCCCGCTCTCGGTGGAGGTCTTCGTCGAGGATCCGGACGAGATGCTGGACCAGGCGCTGAAGTTCGTGGCCGCGTTCCGCTACCCGTTGCTGAGCGTCAAGGTGCCGATCGGCTGGAACGAGCTGCGCGTGATCGCGGAGCTGCGCCGGCGCGATATCCGGGTCAACTGCACGTGCTGCATGTCCTTCAACCAGGCGTACATGGCGGCGCTCGCGGGGGCCAACTACGTGAGCCTCTTCTACAACCGCATCCGCGACACCGGCTACGATGCCCGCACCGTGGTGGCGGAGACGGCGCGCGCCTTCCGGGAGGGCGGCCTCGAGGCAGAGATCATCGTCGGGAGCATCCGGCACCTCTACGACGTGAACGAGGCGTTCTCGGCGGGCGCCCACATCGTCACCGTCCCGTCCAAGTTCTTCCCGCAGCTCACCCAGCATCCCAAGACCACCGAGGCGGTGAACCAGTTCCTGTCCGACTTCCGCCGCTGGAGCGACCCGGCCTAGGATCCCCGGCCGTGTGAGGGGTCTCCTTCTCGCTCTCGGGTGCTCGCTCGGCACCGTGGCCGGGGTCACGCTGCTCTTCGCGCTCGGCCGCGGCGTGACGCGGCGCGCGGCCACGATGTGCGGGGTGTTCGTCCTGAGCCTCCCCGTCTATCTCGGGGCGTACGTTCTGACCCCGGCCGATCTCGGGATCCTGCCCGCGTTCCTCACCGAGCCGCGGCCCTGGCTCGACTGCGGCTTCGGCCTGAGCGTGCACGCGGCCGCGTTCTTCGGCGGCTGGCTCCAGGTCTACAAGCTGGCCGAGCGCGGATTCTCGCTGCGTATCCTGATCGACATCGCGGAGGCGCCCGGGCTCGTTCTCACCGGCGAGCGGGTGGCCACGGGCTACGGCGGCGGGCGCGGCATCGCCTGGATGCGCGAGAAGCGGATCGACGGGCTGGTGACGACCGGCCTGGCCGCGTGGCAGGACGGACGACTTCGCATCACGCCCAAGGGCGGCCGCGCGGCTCGGCTCTTCGTCGGGCTCCGGGCGGCGCTGCGGATCGACACCCGCCAGTGAGCGGCGATCCGCTCACCGCAGCCCTCTCCTCCGGCGTGGCGTGGGTCGCCGGCGCCCTCGGCGCCCACGTCGTCGTCTTCCGGATGGTGCGAGTGACGCGGCGGGCCCGGACGCTCGTGGCGCTGTTCGGAGCCGCCGCGCTCGGGCACGTCGCGACGATGTGGCTCGCCGGCCTGAACGCCTGGCGCACCGCCTACGGCCTCGCGGCGATCGTCTCCGCGTTCATCTGCTACATGCCGTTCTACTACACGGTGTCCGCCTCGCAGTCGGTGCAGATGCTGCTCGCGCTCGCACGCGCGCCCGCGGGTCTTCCCCCGGACGAGCTGCGGCGGATCTACGCGGTCGACGACGTGCTGGCCGGCCGGCTCGACACCCTCGTCGGCGCCGGCTACCCGCGGCGGGGTGACGAGGGCTACGCGCTCACCGCCAAGGGCCGGCTCGTGGCCGGCTCGTTCCGAGCGATCAAGACCCTCTGGAATCTGGGGCCGGGAGGATAGATCGGTAAGGTTGCAATTTTCTCGCCTGCGTAGGGTAAGATTTTTCCATGCCCCCGCGGACCTTCGAAGACAAGATCAAGACGCTGCCCGAGCTGGTGGCGATCTGCGAGGAGCTGCGGGTGGAGGGCAAGAAGGTCGCGCAGTGCCACGGCGTCTTCGATCTGGTCCACCCCGGCCACGTCCGGCACTTCGAGGCGGCGCGCGCGGAGGGCGACGTGCTCGTGGTGACCATCACCCCGGACCGCTTCGTGAACAAGGGGCCGGGCCGCCCGGTCTTCAACCAGCGGCTGCGCGCCGAGGCGGTCGCGGCCCTGGGCTGCGTGCGATACGTGGCGGTCACCGAGTCCCCGACCGCCGAGGAAGTGATCCGGCAGATCCGGCCCGCGGTGTACGTGAAAGGGAGCGACTACCTCGACGCGAAGGATGATCTCACCGGGAAGATCATCGACGAGCGGCGGGCGGTCGAGGAGACCGGAGGTCGGGTTCACTTCACGACCGAGATCGCGTTCAGCTCGAGCAATCTGCTCAACCTGCACTTCGACGTCTATCCGGAGGAGGCGCAGGAATTCCTCCGCGACTTCCGCCAGCGGCACTCCGCGGACGAGGTGATCGGACTCCTCAAGGATCTCAAGAACCTGAAGGTCCTGCTCGTCGGCGAGGCCATCATCGACGAGTATCACTACGTGCAGTCGATGCAGAAATCGCCCAAGGAGCTCCTGGTCACCACCCGCTACGTGCGGGAGGAGCACTTCGCGGGCGGCATCCTCGCCTGCGCGAATCACGTGGCCGGCTTTTGCGGACAGGTGGATCTCGTGGCGGTGCTCGGATCGAAGGATTCCCGCGAGGAATTCATCCGGCGCAACCTGAAGCCGAACGTGACCCCGACGTTCTTCTATCACGAGGATACTGGCACCATCGTCAAGCGACGGTACGTCGAGCAGGCCTTCCTGAACAAGATGTTCGAGGTGTCGTTCCTGGAGGACGGCGAGCTGCCCGGGCGCGTGGTCCAGCGGGTGGAGCGGTATCTCGCCCGGGTGCTGGCCGACTACGACCTCGTGATCGTCGCCGACTACGGCCACGGGTTCCTGAACCGGGATCTGATCGCGCTCCTCGCCTCGGAGTCGCGCTTCCTGGCCCTGAACGTCCAGACCAACAGCGCCAACCTCGGCTACAACCTGGTCACCAAGTATCCGCGGGCCCACTACGTGTGCATCGACGAGCCCGAGGTGCGCCTGGCCGCCCACGATCGCCGGAGCAATCTGGAGGAGATCATCCGGCGGCTCGCCAAGGATCTGTCGTGCGCCCGCGTCTCGATCACGCGCGGCCACAAGGGCAGCGTGGTCTACGCGGACGGGGAAGGGTTCTCCCACGCGCCGGTGCTCTCCCGCGAGATCGTGGACCGCATCGGGGCCGGCGACGCCTACCTCTCGGTCACCTCGCCGTGCGTGGCCGTCGGCTACTCGCCGGAGGTGGTCGGGTTCATCGGGAACGTCGCGGGGGCCCTCGCGGTGCGGATCGTCGGCAATCGCACCCCCGTCGAGCCGGTGCCCCTGTTCAAGTTCATCACCGCGCTCCTGCAATGATTCCCAAATTCCTGGTCGAGCTGGGCGACATGCTCCAGCGGGTCGAGGCGTCGGACCGCCCGGGCGGGACGCTCGAGTGCGCGGAGGCGATCGACCGGGCGGTCGCGCTGGTCCGGGGCCAGACCGCGGCGGGTCGGAAGGTCATCTTCATCGGCAACGGCGGGAGCGCGGCGATCGCCAGCCATCAGGCGGTCGACTACTGGAAGAACGGTGGCATGCGCGCGGTGGCGTTCAACGACTCCTCGCTCCTGACCTGTGTCGGCAACGACTTCGGCTACCCGCACGTCTTCGAGAAGCCCATCGAGATGTTCGCGGACCCCGGGGACGTGCTGATGGCCATCTCGAGCTCGGGGCGGTCGGAGAACATCCTGCGGGCGGTGATGGCGGGGGAGCGCACCCGCTGCCGTGTGATCACGCTCTCCGGCTTCGGCCCCGAGAACCCGCTCCGCCGCCTCGGCGAGCTGAACTTCTACGTGCCCTCGGATTCCTACGGCTACGTCGAGATCACGCATCTGGCGATCTGCCACTGCATCGTCGACAGCATCATCGCCGCCAAGGGGTAATCTCGCCTCAGACGGTCGGGCCTGGCTCTTGCATGCATTTCCTGCGCTGGCCGCCTACCGTCGACTCTGCCGAGCGGCTCGTGCCGGGCGCCCAGCCGGATGGGGCCGTGGTTGGCGGATACGGAAACCGATAAGGGGCCGATACTTATGAGTGAAACGCGCGTCCTGGTGACGGGCGGAGCCGGCTATGTAGGCGCGGTCCTGGTGCCCAAGCTCCTGGCCCGTGGCCACCGGGTCACCGTCTTGGATCTGTACATTTTCGGCGACCAAGTGCTCAAGGCCGTCAGTGGACATCCCCGCCTCCGGGAGGTCAAGGGGGACATCCGTGATCGGCGGCTTCTCGAGCGCGAGCTCGCGGGAGTGGACGCGGTCATCCACCTGGCCTGCATCTCCAACGATCCGAGCTTCGAGCTGAACCCGGAGCTGGGGAAGTCGATCAACTACGACGCGTTCTTCCCGCTGGTGGAGATCGCGAAGGACAAGGGCGTCCGGCGGTTCATCTACGCCTCGTCCTCCAGCGTGTACGGCATCAAGGACGAGGAGAACGTCACCGAGGACCTGCCGCTCCAGCCGCTGACCGACTACTCGAAGTACAAGGCCCTCTGCGAGGAGGTGCTCCTGAAGGCGCAGGCCCCGGGCTTCACGAGCCTCATCCTGCGGCCGGCCACCGTGTGCGGCTACTCGCCGCGGCTGCGCCTCGACCTCGCCGTGAACATCCTCACCAACCTCGCGGTGAACACCGGGCGCATCACCGTGTTCGGGGGCGCCCAGAAGCGGCCCAACATCCACATCGAGGACGTGACCGACCTCTACGTGCGGTCGCTCGAGTGGCCCGAGCAGAGCATCGACGGGCAGATCTTCAACGCGGGGTACGAGAACCACACCGTGGCCCAGCTCGCGGACATGGTGGCGGGGGTCGTGGGCCGCGAGAAGGTGGACATCGTGACCACGCCCACCGACGACCACCGCTCGTACCACATCTCCTCGGAGCGCATCAAGCGCATGCTCGGATTCGAGCCGAGCCATAGCGTCGAGGAAGCGGTGCGCGATCTCTCGGCCGCCTATGGCCGGGGCTCGATCCCCGACGCGATGACCGACAAGCGGTACTACAACATCAAGACGATGTTGGAGGCGAAGCTCTAGCATGCGCGTCCCCTATTCGTACCTGCGCGAGCAGTTCGCCGATTCCGAGCCCATCCTCCGCGACATCAAGGGCCTGCTCGAATCCACCCAGTTCACGCTGGGCCCGCCGGTGGCCGAGTTCGAGGAGCGCTTCGCTCGCCTCTGCGGGGCGCGGCACGCGATCGGGGTGGGCACCGGCACCGACGCGCTGTCGCTCTCGCTCAAGGCGCTCGGGGTCCGGCCGGGCGACGAGGTGATCACCGCCGCCAACACCTTCATCGCCACCGCGGGCGCCATCGTCCAGGCGGGGGCCCGGCCGGTCTTCGTGGATGTGCTCGACGACTTCAACCTCGACCCGGACAAGATCGAGGCGGCGATCACGCCCCGCACCAAGGCGCTGCTGCCCGTGCACTACGCGGGGCAGCCGGCCAAGATGAGCCCGATCCTCGACATCGCGCGGCGCCGCGGGCTGCCGGTGGTCGAAGACGCCTGCCAGGCGATCAGCGCAGCCATCGACGGCCGGCTCGTCAGCAACTTCGGGGTGGCGGCCGGCTTCAGCCTGCACCCGCTGAAGAACCTCAACGTCTGGGGCGACGGAGGAGTGATCGTCACGAACTCCTCCGAGCTGGACGCGAAGCTCCGGCTCCTGCGCAACCACGGCCTCGTGAACCGCGACGAGGTGGAGATCTTCGGGCACAACTGCCGCCTCGACACGCTGCAGGCCATCGTGGGCAACCACCTGATCGGCGACACCGAGGCGATCACCGCCGCCCGCATCAAGAACGCCCTTGCCCTCGACGCGGGGCTCCGGCCGCTGGCGCCGCGGGTGCGGGTGCCCAAGCGGCTGCCCAACGAACGCCACGTCTTCCACCTCTACATGTTCGAGGCGGACGACCGCGACGGGCTCCTCGCCTGGCTCCAGGAGCGCGGGGTGGAGGCGAAGATCCACTATCCCGTCCCGCTGCACCTGCAGCCGGCGAGCCGCCGGCTCGGGTACAAGGAGGGCGACTTCCTGGAGGCGGAGCGGCAGGCCAAGCGGATCATCACGCTACCGGTGCACCAGCATCTGCGCGCCGAGCAGGTGCGGTACATGATCGACTGCGTCACCGAGTTCTATCGCGGCCGATGAGCACTCGCGCGAAGGGAGCACCCATGCACGTGAAGTACATGGATCTGCCGCGCCAGTTCGAGGATGGAACGGTCGTGGCGCGGGTGGTGGACGAGTTCAAGCGCTGCCAGTTCGTCCTCGGGCCCCAGGTGGCCGAGTTCGAGCGGCGGTTCGCCCGGGTCTGCGGGGCCGCGCACGCGCTCGGCCTGAACTCGGGGACCGACGCCCTGTTTCTGGCCCTCCGGGCCCTCGGGGTCGGCGCCGGTGACGAGGTGATCACCGCGCCCAACAGCTTCGTGGCCACCGCGGGCGCCATCGTCATGACCGGTGCCACGCCCGTCTTCGTGGACGTCGACGCCGAGTACCTCATGGATCCGGCCCTCCTGGCCGACGCGGTCACCCCGCGCACGCGCGCGGTGATCCCGGTCCATCTCAACGGCAACCCGGCCGACATGCGCGCGATCGGGGCGGTCGCGGCGCGGCGCGGGCTGCGCGTCATCGAGGACTGCGCCCAGGCGGTGGGGGCGATGGTCGACGGCAAGGTGGCGGGCTCCATCGGCGCGGCCGGGGCGTTCAGCCTGTTCCCCCTGAAGAACCTCGGGGTGGCGGGCGACGGGGGCATGCTCACCACCAACTCGGCCGAGCTCGCCGACCGCGTGCGGCTCCTGCGCCACCACGGCCTGCGCAATCGGGACGAGTGCGAGACCTGGGGCTACAACAGCCGGCTCGACACGATCCAGGCCATCGTGGGCGACGCGGTGCTCGACACCCTCGAGCGCCTGACCGCCGCGCGGATCAAGAACGCCGCGTTCTACGACGCGGCGCTGGCTGATCTGGCCCCGGACGTGGTGGTGCCGCCCCGCCGGCCCGGGGTGCGGCAAGTCTTCCACCTCTACGTGGTGCAGGCGGAGTCGCGCGACCGGCTGCGTGAGTTCCTCGAGGCGCGCGGGGTCGAGACCAAGATCCACTACCCGATCCCGATCCATCTCCAGAAGGCGGCCCAGGGCCTCGGCTACAAGCGTGGCGCGTTCCCGGTCTGCGAGGCGCAGAGCGAGCGGATCGTGTCCCTGCCGGTGCACGAGTACTTGACCGAGCGCGAGCAGCAGTACGTGGTCGAGCGCATCCGGGAGTTCTACGGGCGATGAGCCGCGCGACGACGAAGCGCTCCGCGCGCCGGCGCCCCGCGGCTCCGCGCAAGAGGGATGCCGGCTTCCGCGGCCTGGGCCCCGCGCTCCTGGTGGATCTCTACGTGACGATGCGGCGCATCCGGCGCGTGGAAGAGACCATCGCCGCCCTCTATCCCGAGCAGGAGATCCGCTGCCCGACCCACCTCTCGATCGGCCAGGAAGCGGGCGCGTCCGGGGTGTGCCTGGCCCTGCGGACCACCGACACGGCGGTGAGCACCCATCGCTGCCACGCCCACTACATCGCCAAGGGCGGGGACCTGCGGTCCATGTTCGCCGAGCTCTACGGTCGGGTCACGGGCTGCTGCGGGGGCAAGGGGGGCTCCATGCACCTCACCGCTCCTGAGGTCGGTATGCTGGGCGCTTCCGCCATCGTGGCCGGGTCGGTGCCGCTGGCGGTGGGGACCGCTCTGGCCGCGAAGATGGCGTCCACCGACGAAGTGGCCGTCGCCTTCTTCGGCGACGCGGCGATGGAGCAGGGCGTAACGCACGAGAGCCTGGCGCTGGCGGCCCTGCGGCGCCTCCCGGTGCTCTTCGTCTGCGAGAACAATCTGTACGCGACCAACACGCCGCTCCGGATCCGCCAGGCGGGCAGCGATCTGGCCCAGCGGGCCGCCGGCCACTGGCTGCCGGGGATCACCGTGGACGGCAACGACGTGATCGCGGTCTACCGCGCGGCCAAGGCGGCGGTGGATCGGGCGCGGCGCGGTGACGGACCCACGCTGATCGAGGTCAAGACGTATCGCTTCCGCGAGCACGTGGGGCCCAACTACGATATCGAGCTGGGCTACCGCACCCAGGCCGAGCTGGACCGCTGGATGGCGCGGGAGCCGATGGGGGCCCTCGCGCGGCGCCTGGAGCGCGCCCGCATGCTGGAGCCGGCGCGGCGCGCGGCGCTGGACGCGCAGGTCGAGGCCGAGATCACGGACGCGGTGGCCTTCGCCAAGTCGAGCCCGTTCCCCGAGCAGGCCGCGCTGTACGCGGACGTGGAGTAGGGAGACCGCCGCATGCGCCAGCTCAAGTACCGCGAGGCGATCGACGAGGCGACCCGCCAGGCCATGGCGAAGGACGAGCGGGTCTTCGTCATGGGCGTGGGGGTGGACGATCCCAAGGGCATCTTCGGCACCACCCGGGGGGCGTTCGAGCAGTTCGGGGGCAGCCGCGTCTTCGACACGCCCTTGTCGGAGGCGGCTCTCACCGGCATGGGGGTGGGCGCGGCCATGCGCGGCTTCCACCCCCTCCTGGTCCACGCGCGCAACGATTTCCTGCTGCTCACGATGGACCAGATCGTCAACAACGCGGCCAAGTGGCGCTACATGAGCGGAGGCAAGCTCAAGGTGCCGCTCACCATCCGCGCCATCATCGGCCGGGGCTGGGGCCAGGCGGCCCAGCACTCCCAGAGCCTGCAGGCGATGTTCGCGCACGTGCCCGGCCTGGCCGTGATCATGCCCACCTCACCCGCCGACGCCAAGGGCCTGCTCATGACCGCGCTCAGCAGCGACAGCCCCGTCATCTGCCTCGAGCACCGGTGGCTCTACGACAAGAGCGGGCCCGTGCCCGAGGATCCCTACTACACACCGCTCGGGGTCGGGGCGGTGGTGCGGCCGGGGCGCGACGTCACGATCGTGGCCGTCTCGCACATGGTGCTGGAGGCGCTGCAGGCGGCCGAGACGCTCGCCGCCGAGGGCATCGAGGCCGAGGTGATCGATCCGCGCACGCTCCGGCCGCTCGATTCGGCGCTGATCTGCCGCTCGGCCGCCCGGACCGGCCGCCTGGTCATCGCCGACACGGGCTGGCGCAGCTACGGGGTCAGCGCGGAGATCGCGGCGCGCGCCGCCGAGGAGCTCTGGGGGGTCCTGAAGGCGCCGATCAGGCGGGTGGCGCTGCCCGACGTGCCCACCCCGGGCAGCTCGGCGCTCGAGAGCGCATACTACCCGGGGCCGCGCGAGATCGTGGCCGCGGTGAAACAGTGCCTGGAGGCGCCGGCGACCTCGACCACGGACGGGCTGGCGCCGAGCAATCGAAAAGAGTTCGAGGGGCCATTCTGAAGTGACGATCTCCGCCAACGTCGTCGACTACGATCAGGTTACCGGGACCTACGAGAGCGGTCTGAACACGCAGCTCCGCGGCTTCCGCGGCGGCGCGCGCTTCCTCGAGCACTGGGTCCACGATCCGGATCCGGTCAAGAGCATCGTGAACATGATCGAGGCGGCGGAGACCGACGGCCTGAGCGACGTCACCGTGGTTCTCGGCCCGCGCACACAGACGGCGCTCGACGTGGCTCGGCTGGACAAGCTGGCCGGCGCGCTCGGGCAGGTGGCGAAGGAGGCGCGCGAGGGCGGGCTGGCGCTCACGGTACGCTTCACTCGCGCCGCGGCCGTCGCTCCCGGGCTCGGCGCGGAAGCGCGCGATCGGGCCCGCCGGGCTCGCGAGGCACGCGATGCGCGCTTGAGCGCGCAGGCCCTGACCGTGGCGCGGCGAGCCCCCGCGGCAGGTCTGCATCCGATCTATCGGGACGCGGTGGCGCAGATCCTCGCCGGGCTGCTGACCCGCGAGGGCACGGTCGATGCGGCCCCGGGTCTGGAGCGGCTCGAGGCGGCGCGCGACGGCTGGGTGCTCGGAGCGCTCGTCGATCCAGCGACGCATCGCGTCCGGGCCGCCCGGCATCGGGGCGCTCGGAAGGACACGCGCGCCCTCCTCGAGGCGCTGTGCGCGATCATGGAGGACAAGCCGCTGATCGAGTGCGCCGACCACGCGGTCATCCGCCTCGAGCACCGACTGCGCGACCGCTCGAGCCCGCGGCCGGTGGCCGGCATCGTCACCCCCGAGAGCGTCGAGCCGGCCTTCGTCCCGCTCACCGTGGCGGTGCGCGACCTGCTGGCCGAGTACCGGCGGCGGAGCGGGTACCCCGAGACCGAGAACCGGTTCGATCCCGAGCCCTCGGCGGACTGGAAGGCGCTCACGCAGGACCAGCGCCTCGGCCGCATCCAGGCGACCCTGGACGAGCTGATCGCTCGCAGAGGCCTCCGGTCGGGCGACGTGGTCTGCACGCGCCTGGACCGGAATACCCGCGCCACCGTCGAGTTTCGCGCCGAGCTGCCGGTCCAGGGGAAGGCCACGCTCATGATGGCCCTCGAGCGTGGGCTCAAGGACTCGGTCGAAGGCGCCATTCACCTGTATCAGGAAGAGATGCACGACAAGAACAAGATACGGCGGCTCTGAGAAGGGGGTGACCCACACCATGAGTCAGGCGTTGACCGATCACACCGACCTCATCCTGGACGGCACCAAGATCCAGTGGCATCTGGACCGGGTGCGCGCCTGGGAGCGGGGCGAGCGCATCGCGCCCATCACCATCGACATGGCGCTGACCCGCGCCTGCAACTACGCGTGCCACTTCTGCTACGCCATGCTCCAGGAGAACGACCGCCAGACGATCACCAAGGAAGTGATCACCAACTTCCTCGACGACTGCGCCGAGATCGGGGTCAAGGGCATCAGCCTGGTCTCGGACGGGGAGAGCACCATCTCCCCGGTCTTCGTCGACGCGGTGGTGCACGGCAGCGAGGTGGGCCTGTCCATGGCCTGCGGCACCAACGGCTTCATCTTCAACCGCCGCAAGCTGGAGGAGGTCCTGCCGCATCTCACCTACCTGCGCATCAACATCTCCGCGGGCGAGCGCAAGCGCTACGCGGAGATCATGGGCGTAAGGGAGGAATGGTTTGATCGGGTAGTCCAGAACATCCGGGACATGGTGGACATCAAGAAGCGGGAGAACCTGCCGGTCACCATCGGCCTTCAGATGGTGCTGGACCCGCGCTACGGCGACCAGATCATGCCGCTGGCCCGCCTGGGCAAGGAGCTGCGGCCGGACTACCTCGTGATCAAGCACTGCAGCGACGACGAGGACGGTACCCTCGGGGTCGACTACGAGGCGTACGATCGCCTGTACGACACGCTGAGGGAGGCCGAGGCCATCTCCGACCCCGAGTACGCGGTGAAGGTGAAGTGGTCGAAGATCGAGGCCAAGGGCAAGCGCAGCTACCAGCGCTGCTACGGGCCGCCGTTCATGCTCCAGATCTCCGGCTCGGGGCTCATCGCGCCCTGCGGGATGCTCTTCAACGAGCGCTACAAGAAGATGCACATCGGCAACATCTGCGAGCAGCGCTTCAAGGATATCTGGGCCTCCGAGCGGTACTGGGAGGTGGTCAACTACCTCGCCTCGCCGGACTTCAACGCCCAGAAGATGTGCGGCACCCTGTGTCTGCAGCACAAGGTCAACGAGTTCCTCGACGGATACAAGAAGGGTCTGCACGTCCTCCAGGAACCCTCCGGACCAGCCCCGCAACACCTCGATTTCGTCTAGTGATGGACCCGGCCGGCCGCCCGACCGTCTCCTTCGTCATCCCGGCGCTGAACGAGGAGGCCAACATCGCCGCCGCGGTAAGCGAGGCGGTGGCCGCGATGCGTGACCGGTTCGGCGACTACGAGCTGCTGCTGTTCGACGACGGCTCCACCGACCGCACCGGCGCCATCATGGATGAGCTGGCCGCGACGGACCCCCGGCATGTCCGCGTGACGCACAACCCGACGCCGCGGAACCTGGGCGGGGTGTACAAGCAGGGGATCGCGCTGGCGCGCATGGACTACATCCTGATGGTCCCTGGCGACAACGAGAACCCGGGCCACGCCTTGCAGGCGCCCTTCGACGCCATCGGCCGGGCGGACATCGTGCTGCCGTACCCGGTCAACTCGGCGGTGCGCGGATTCGTCCGGCACGCGGTGTCGCGGGTCTACGTCGGGGTGCTGAACGCCCTGTTCGGCCTTCGCGTCCGCTACTACAATGGCACCGTCATCCACCGCACCGCCAACCTCAAGAGCCTCCCCATCAAGACATCGAGCTTCGCCTACCAGGCGGAGATCCTCATCAAGCTCCTCTCCGCCGGGAAGAGCTTCGTCGAGGTGCCGATCCAGATCGAACCGCCCAAGGAAGGGCGGCGCTCGCGCGCTTTCCGCTGGAAGAACATGGTGCAGGTCGGCCGCACCCTCGGCGACCTCTTCCTGGACATCCGCATTCGTCGCCTTCGCCCCCTCGAGCCCTGACCGGCCCGTACGGCGGCCGGCCCGCCCCGGGGTCGGGGGGCCCTTCCGGCGGAGTTTGAGGATTCCGGGGCGTTTGTCTATCATGCCCCCAGGCCCCCAATGGCGAGCATCCCCCAGAATCTCTGCGTCCCGCCCGGCACCACCATCCGTGCAACCCTCGAAGCCATCACCAAGAACGGCCGCCAGGTGGCGCTCGTGACCGACGTCGACGAGCGCCTACTGGGCATCGTGACCGACGGCGACGTCCGCAAGGCATTGCTCCGGGGCGCCTCGCTCGATGCGCCGATCGGTCCGAACATGAACGCGGCGCCGATCACCGCGCCCGCCGGGCTCAGCCGGGCGGCGGCGGCGGAGCTGATGCGGGCGCGCGCCATCCGCCACCTGCCGCTCGTGGATGCGGCCGGCCGCCTGGCGGACGTGGTCTTCCTCGACGACGTCCTGGCGCGGGTACCGTTGGCGGCCTCGGCGGTGATCATGGCGGGGGGGATGGGCACGCGGCTCCGGCCGCTCACGGAGGACGTGCCGAAACCCTTGCTGCGGGTGGGAGGCCGCCCCCTCGTGGAGATCCTCATCGAGCGCCTCGCGCGCTCGGGCATCGGCGATGTGCTCGTGGCCGTGCACCACAAGTCCGACATGATCCGCGATCAGCTCGGCGACGGCGCCCGCTTCGGCGTGCGGCTCTCCTACGTGGACGAGCCCGAGCGCCTCGGCACCATCGGCGCCCTGACGCTCATCCGCCCGCGGCTGCCTGAGCCCTTCTTCGTCATCAACGGGGACATCCTCACCAAGTGCGACTTCCGCGCCATGTGGGACTTCCACCGCGCGGAAGGCGCGCGCATGACGGTGGGCGTCTCCCTCCATCAGGTCGATATCCCGTACGGCGAGTTCACCCTGCACGGATCCCAGATCACCCGCGTGGAGGAAAAGCCTCGAAAAGAGTTCCCGATCAACGCCGGGATCTACCTGCTCGCTCCGTCGGTGATCGACCTCATCCCCCTGCGACAGTACTTCGACGCTACCGACCTCATCCGCGCCTGCCTCGAGCGCGACCTGCTCGTGTCGGCCTATCTGATCCGCGAGTACTGGCTCGACGTGGGCCGCCACGACGATCTGCGCAAGGCCGACCGCGACATCGCCGAAGGGCTGCTCGACTAGCCGCATGTACACGGTGGGCATCGTGGGCATGGGGTACGTGGGACTCACCATGGCGGTGGCGCTGGCCCGCAAGGGCTTCACCGTCCACGGCGTGGACGTCTCGCCGACCGTCCTGGCCGCGCTGGCCGGGGGCCGCGCGCACCTGTTCGAGCCGGGCGTGGAGGAAGGCCTGAGCGCCTTCCTGGGCACCCAGTTGACGGTTGGCCCCACGCTGCCCTCCGCCGGCGTCGACGCGGTCATGATCTGCGTGTCGACGCCCGCCCATCCGGTCACGCACGCTCCGGAGCTCGAGAATCTCCGGGCGGCGGCGCGGCACGTGACGGAGCGCGGCCGGCCCGACACGCTCGTCATCGTGCGCTCCACGGTGCCGGTGGGCGCGACCCGTAACGTGGTGCTGCCGGAGCTGACCGCGCGCTGGGGCGCACGCGTGCGCCTGGCTTTCGCGCCGGAGCGCACCATCCAGGGTCAGGCCCTGCGCGAGCTCGAGGAGCTGCCGCAGGTGGTGGGCGGCGTGGACGACGCTAGCCGGGACGCGGCGGCCGCCCTCTTCTCGCGCGTCACGCGGCGGATCGTCCCGGTGGGCTCGCTGGAGGCGGCCGAGCTGGTGAAGCTGGTCAACAACTGCCACACCGACCTCATCTACTCCTACGGCAACGAGGTGGCGCTGCTGGCCGAGCGCTGGAGCCTCGATCCGCTCGAGATCATTCGCGCGGCCAACCTCGACTACCCGCGTCCCGATCTGGCCCGGCCCGGCTACGTCGGCGGGGGCTGTCTCTCCAAGGACCCCTACATCCTCATGAGCGCGGCGCGGGCGGCCGGCTACACGCCGTGGCTCGTCGGGCAGGCGCGCGGGCTGAACGAGCATCTGCCGCTCCGGGTGGCCGAGCGCGTGGTGGCGCTGATCCGCGAGGCGCGCGGCGGCGCGGAGGGCGCGCGCCTCGCGGTGCTCGGCTGGGCCTACAAGGGCTGGCCGCCCACCGACGACATGCGCGGCGCGCCCATCCACGCGATGCTGCCCATCTTCCGCGCCGCCGGGCTCGACCTGCGCGGTCACGACTACCTCGTGGCGCCGGAGGTCATCCGCGGGCTGGGCGCGACCCCGGTCGGCGCGGAAGCGGCCTTCGACGGCGTGGACGGGGTGCTGGTCATCACCAATCACCCGGAGTACGCCAAGCTCGACCTGCCCACCGCGCTCTCCCGCATGCGCCGGCCCGCGGTGCTGTACGACTCCTGGCGGATCCTGGACGAGGAGGCGGCGCGCCGGGCAGGCGTGCGCTACGCCGGCATCGGGTATGGCTAGGATCCTCGTCCTGGGCGGCGCGGGCTTCATCGGCGGCCACCTCGCCACGCGCCTGGCCGCCGAAGGGCACGCGCTCACCCTGGTGGATGATCTGTCGCGCGGGCGCCGCGACGAGGCGATCGTCACCCTCACCGCGCTCCCCAATGTCCGCTTCGTCGAGGCCGACCTCACCCGCGCGGGCGCGCTCGACGCGCTGCCGCGGCAGTGGGACCACGTCTACATGCTGGCCGCGGTGGTCGGGGTGCGCAACGTGGAGACCGACCCGGCCCGGGTGGTCCGGGTGAACACGCTGGCCCTGCTCCATCTCCTGGACTGGATGCCGGGCCGCGGGGAGGTGCTCTTCTTCGCCTCGACGAGCGAGACCTACGCGGGCGGGGTCGCGGCCGGCCACGTGCCGGTGCCGACGCCCGAGGCGGTGCCCCTCGGCGTGCCCGACGTGGCCGCGCCGCGCTTCGCCTATGCGGCCAGCAAGATGCTGGGCGAGGTGGCGGTGATCCACACCGCGCGGGCGCGCGGGCTCCGCGCGGTGATCGGCCGCTTCCACAATATCTACGGCCCCCGCATGGGGGCCGACCACGTCATCCCGGAGCTGTCGCTGCGCGCCCTCCGCCGCGAGGACCCGCTCCCCGTGTTCGGTGCCGAGCAGCGCCGCGCCTTCTGCCACGTGACCGACGCGGTGGAGGCCATCACGCGGCTCACCGCGACGGAAGCGGCGTGGGGACAGGTCGTCAACGTCGGCAACGACACCGAGGAGACGCCGATCGGCGAGCTGCTGGCGCTGATCCTCCGCACCGCGCGCTTCCGGCCGACGGTGGAGGAGCGGCCCGCGCCGCCGGGCTCGGTGGCCCGCCGCTGCCCCGACATCGGCCGCCTCCGCGCGCTGACCGGCTTCGCGCCCAAGGTCTCGCTCGAGGCGGGCGTGGCGGAGACCTTCGCCTGGTACCGGGAGTGGTGGCAGCGGCAGGAGCGCGCGCGGTGACGGCGCCCCGCCGCGTGATCCCCAACGCCGTTCCGCACCTCGCCGGAAACGAGTGGAAGTACGTCAAGGAGTGCCTCGACACCAACTGGGTGTCCTCGGCCGGCCCGTTCGTGGAGCGCTTCGAGCGCGAGCTGGCCCGGTACCTGGGCGTGCCCCACGCGGTGGCCACCGTCAACGGCACCGCGGCGCTTCACGTGGCCCTGCTCGCCGCGGGCGTCACCGCGGGCGACGAGGTGCTGGTGCCCGCCTTCACCTTCGTGGCGACCGCCAACGCGGTGGCCTATTGCGGCGCGCACCCGGTCCTTCTCGACTGCGAGGAGGCCTCCTGGGGCCTCGATCCCGCCCGGGTGGCCGAGTTCCTGGACGGCGAGTGCGAGGTGAAGGCGGGCGGCGTGACGAACCGGCAAACCGGGCGGACGGTGCGCGCGCTGCTCCCGGTGCACCTCTACGGCCACCCGTGCGATCTCGATCCGCTCCTGGCCCTGGCCCGGCGGTACCCGCTGGCGCTCGTGGAGGACTCGGCCGAGGCGCTCGGCGCGCGCTATCGGGGCCGCGCGGTCGGCGCGGACGGGCTGGCCGGCTGCCTCTCCTTCAACGGCAACAAGATCATCACCACCGGCGCCGGCGGCATGGTGCTGACCCGCGATCCGCCGACGGCGGCGCGCGTCCGGCGCCTCACCACCCAGGCGCGCGGCGACGCGCTCGAGTTCATTCACGACGAGATCGGCTTCAACTATCGCCTGAGCAACCTTCACGCCGCGCTCGGGGTCGCCCAGCTCGAGCAGATCGACGGCTTCGTCGAGGACAAGCGACGCACCGCCGCCTTCTACCAGCAGGCCCTCGGCCGCGTGGACGGCGTGCGCCCCTTCGTCGAGGCGGCGTGGGCGCGCTCGACCTACTGGATGGCCTCGGTCCTGCTCGACGAGGGCCGCTGCGCGGACGTCCCCGCCCTGGTCCGCGATCTCAACGCGGCGGGCGTCCAGGCGCGGCCCCTGTGGCGCCCGCTCCACCTGCAGCCCGCGTTCCGCGAGGCTCAACGGGGCCCGGGCGGGGTCGCGGAGCGGCTCTACCGCCGGGGCCTCTCGCTGCCGTGCTCGGTGGGGATCACGCCGGAGGAGCGCCAGGACGTCGTCGACGCGGTCGTTCAGCGGCTGCGGTGAGCCGCGCCGTCGAGCTGCGCGACCGCCTGCGCCACTACTACACCAGCTACTATCGCGACGTGCTCGGCATCCCGGGCTGGTCCGTGCTCGTCTCGCTCCGCGAAGAGGAGGAGATGCAGGAGCGCGGCCGCCTCGATCGGCTGCGCGGGCTGCTCGGCGAGGCGGCGCTGCGCGGCCGCCTCCTCAACGTCGGCTGCGGCACCGGCGGCTTCAACCTGGTGGCCGAGGCGGCGGGCGCCCGCGCGGTCGGGGTGGACGCCGACGCGGAGGCCATCGCCATCTGCGCGCTGAAGCGGCCCGAGGGCGGCGGCCGCTTCGTGCGGGCGGCGGCCGAGCGGCTGCCGTTCCCCGACGGCGCCTTCGACGTCGTCTACTGCTTCTCCGCCATCGAGCACGTCGCGTCGGTGGGGGAGTCGGTGGCGGAGATGGTGCGGGTGACCCGGCGGGGCGGCCTGATCTACCTGCACACGCCCAATGCCTGGTCCTGGTACGAGGGGCACTACAAGCTCCTGTGGGCGCCCTTCCTGCCCGGGCCGCTCGGGCGGCTCTACCTGCGCCTGCGGGGCCGGCCGAGCGGCTACCTGGCGACGCTGCGGCGGCTCACACCCTCGGCGATCCGCCGCGCCTTCGCGCGCGCCGGCGTGAACGGCCTGCGCTTCTACGACGACGCGCCGCCGCGCGAGTCGCTCGGGCCGCTCCGGGTGCCCATCGGGCTCTACTACCGCCTCTCCGGCGTCTCGCCGTTCATCGAGCTGGTCGCCCGCAAGCCATGACGTCGGTGCTGTTCGCCTCGGAGTACTATCCGCCGTTCGCCCCGGGCGGCGCCGAGTGGAGCACCGCCGCGTGGGCGGCCGCACTCGCGCGGCGCGGCCACCGGGTGACCGTGGTGACGCCCAACTACGGCGCGGCCCCGCGGGAGGAGCGCGATGGCGCCACGATCATCCGCGTGCCGTTTCCGGTGAAGCTCCGGCCGGGGCCGGGCGAGGCGCGCTGGATCGTGCACCGGAACCCGATCTTCCATCTCTACCTCGCCGGGCAGATCCGGCGGGCCGCGCGAGCGTCGGGCGCCGAGATCATCCATGCCCAGGGGAAGGCCGCGCTCGTCGGGGCGTGGCTGGCCGCCCGCGCGCTCCGCCGCCCGGTGCTGGTGACCATCCGCGATCTGGGGCTGCTCTGTCCGCTCGGCCACTGCCCCGTGTTCGAGCCGTGGGAGCGCTTCGATTGCTCGACGGCCCAGTATCTCGGCAAGTGCGTGCCGTATCACTTGGCCCACTACGCCACCGGGCTCGGCCGGCTCGGCCGCGCGCGGGTCCGCGTCTCCGCGCTCGCCGCCTGGGTGGATCACCGGCTGCGCCAGCGGATACTGAGCCGGGCGGACGGCGTGATCGGCGTGAGCGAGGGGATCCTGGCCGTGTATCCGACCCGGCTGGTCAGCGCCGCGCGGTGCCGGGTCGTCTACAATCTCCCGCCCCGGGTGGCGGCGCCGTCGGATGCCCAGGCCCGGGCGGCGCGCGACCGGCTGGGGATCGGCTCGGCCCCGCTGGTGCTCTACGCGGGCAAGCTCTCGCTCGGAAAGGGGACGCCGGTGCTGCTCGAGGCGCTCGATCGCATCGCGGCCGCCGTCCCCGGTGCGCGCTTCGTCCTGGCGGGCAAGGGTGAGATGGCGATCCCGGCGCGACCGGACCTCCGCGCGCTCGGCGTGCTCGCCCAGCCCGAGCTGTTCGCGCTCTACCGGGCGGCCGACGTCGTGGTCGTGCCCTCGGTCTGGCCGGAGCCGTTGAGCCGCGTGCTGCTGGAGGCCATGCGCATCGGCCGGCCGGTGGTGGCCACCGCGGTGGGCGGGAGCCCGGAGGCGGTCGAGCACGGGGTGACCGGGCTCCTGGTGCCGCGGCAGGACCCCGAGGCGCTCGCCAAGGCGGTGATCGAGCTCCTGCTCGATCCCGAGCGACGGGAGCGGATGGGCCGGGCCGCCGCGCAGCGTGCCCTGACGGTCTTCGACGAGGAGCGGCTCGTGGGAGCGCTGCTGGACGCCTACCGGGAGGCGGCCTCGGCGTGAAGGGCGGGCTCTCCTACTATCTGGGCGTCTCGTACCGGAGAAAGCGCGTGGACGCCGATCTCGCGGCGGCGTCCGGCCACTTCAGCGGGCGGGTGCTCGACGTGGGCGGCGCCCGGCAGCGCGGCGCCTTCCGCCGCCCGCCCGGGACGCACTGGGTCGTCGCCGACATCGAGCGCGCGCACCGGCCCGACGTGGGCGCCGACGTGCAGGCGCTGCCGTTCCGGGACGGCGTCTTCGACGCGGTCAAGGCCACCGAGGTGCTCGAGCACGTGCCGGACGTGGCGCGGGCGCTGGCCGAGTGCCGCCGCGTGCTGCGTCCCGGCGGGCACGTGGTGATCACCGCGCCGTTCCTGGAGCGCCTGCACGGCGATCCCGGCGACTTCTCCCGCTACACGCGCAGCATGTGGGAGCGGCTTCTCGCGGACGCCGACCTGAAGGCCGTCACCATTACCGAGCAAGGCGGCTACTTCACGCATCTGGCCGGGCTGCTGCGCTTCCTGGTGCTGCGCGCGCCGCGGCCCGTGCGCTGGGCCGGCTACGGCTTCTTCCCGCTGCTCGATCTGCTCGCGCGGCTCGACGCCTTATCGCGCGCCCGGCGGTCCGACTTCGCGGCCTTCGTGGGCGGCTACCTCATCGTGGCGGCGCGGCCGCCCGGATCCTGACTCGCGCATGAGGATCTGCACGCCCCACTGCGGCGTCGCGCCCGAGACCACGTCGGGCGGCGAGACCTACGAGCGCGAGCTGCTCGAGCGCCTCGGGCGGGCCGGCGTCCGGCTCGAGATCATCCTGGCCCGGGGCAAGCCGCATCCGCTCGCCGTGCCCAACTGGACCGTGCACCGCTTCGCGATCGCCCGCGGCCTCCGGTGGTACGTGGCCCCGCTGGTGGTGCCCCCGGCCATCCGTCGCGTGCACGCGGTCGCCGGCTTCGATCTCCTGCGCGTGCACTCGCTGCGCTACATCGGGCCGTCGGCCCTGTGGGCCCGCCGGCACTACGCGCTGGACGTCCCGGTCGTGTCGCACCACCATCACCTCGACCCGAGCCCGCTCAACCGCCTGATCGAGAAGCGGGTGGTCGATGCCTCCGACCGGGTGGTGGTGGGCAGCGAGTTCGGCAAGCGCCAGCTCCGGGAGGAGCTGGGGGCGCGGACGGACCACGTCACGGTGGTGTACTACGGGGTCGACGCGCGATTCGCCCCCCGACCGCGCCGCGAGGACCTGCTGGCGCGCTACGGGCTCGCGGGTCGCCGCGTCGTGCTCTACTTCGGCGGGCTCAAGCCCCGGAAGAACCTCGGGCTGCTGCTGGAGGCGTGGCGGGCGGTGGCGCCCCGGCATGGCGACACCACGCTGCTCATCGCGGGCGGCGGGCCGCTGCTCGCCGATCTGAAGGCCCGGGCCAGCCGTCTCGGCCTCGACGGCCGCGTGGTGTTCACCGGCTACGTGGCCGAGGCCGAGAAGGCCGATCACTTCAACCTGGGCGACCTCTTCTTCTTCCCCTCGGCGCTGGAGGGCTTCGGGCTCACGGTGGCGGAGGCCATGTCCTCCGGCCTGCCCGTCGTGACCTCGAACCGCGGGTCGATCCCGGAGCTGGTGGTCGAAGGCGAGGGCGGGTTCGTCTGCGATCCCTCGGGCCCCGAGCCGTTCGCGGAGAAGCTCGCGCTCCTGCTCGGTGACCGAGCGCTCGGCGAGAAGTTCGGGCTCGCCAACCGCGAGCGAGTCGAGCGTCTGTTCCGCTGGGAGCGCTGCGTGGCGGGCACGCGCCGCGTCTACGAGGAGGCGATCGAGGACTGGCGCCGCCGCGGGGGAGGGCCGCGCTCGCGATGAACGGGCTGCAACGCCTGATGGTGCGCGGCGTGGACCTCGTGAACCGGCGCGGCAAGTCGGTGGGCGTGCGCCTGGTCAAGCTGACCGGCAAGCGGCCGTACGCGATCCACCCGAAGCACCTGGTCGAGCAGCCCTGGCACGACTGGTACCTGCCCTATCTCGACCGGGGCGACTTCGTGCTGGACGTCGGCTGCAGCAACGGGGCCCACCTCGCGCGCGCGGCCACCGCCTGCCGGTCCATCGTGGGCTTCGACTACGACCTGCCCCAGCTCGCGATCGCGGGGCGGACGATCCGGGAGCGGCGGCTCGAGCGCGCCCGCGTGCTGGCCTGGGACATCACGCGGCCCTTCCCGTTCCCCGACCGCACCTTCGAGAAGGCCCTCTTCCTCGACGTGATCGAGCACCTCGTCCCGCGCGTGGCCGTGCTGCGCGAGATCCACCGCGTGCTCAAGGACGATGGCCGGCTGCTGGTCTCGGGCCCGAACCGGGAGAATTCCTGGCGGCGGACGCTGCGCGCCGCCGGACTCTTCTCCTACTCCGATCCCGACCACAAGATCGAGTACACCCGCGAGGAGTTCCTCGTGGAGCTCGCCCAGGCGGGCTTCGAGCCGGACGGCGTCGTGATGCCGGTGGTGCTGGACACGCCGTGGGCCGGCTTCATCGACGCGGTCGGCGGCCTGTCGCTCTCCCTCTACGACCGCCTCAGCCGGTGGAAGCGGGAAGCGGCCCTGCGCCACCCCGAGGAGAGCACGGGCTTCCGCGTCGTGGCCAGGAAGCGCCCCTGATGCGCATCGGGCTGCTGCCGGCCCTGGGCGGCGGCATCCGGGCGCTGGCCCAGTCCGGGCAGCAGTCCCGGCTCATCGACGGTTACTTCCGCCCGTACGCGCGGGCCTTCGACGGTGTCACGTACTTCAGCTACCTGCCCGAGACGCTCGCCGAGTTCACCGACGACGCCGCGCTGCGGGACCGGGTGCGGGTGCTGGCCCCGGCGCGGCCGCTCTCGCGCGGTCGCCGCGCCGTCGAGATCCCGTTCCGCCACGCGGCGGAGCTGCGCGCCTGCAAGGCCCTGCGCGTCTTCCAGATCACCGGCGTGATCCCCGCCATCATCGCCCGGCGGCGGTTCGGCATCCCCTACGTGACCACCTACGGCTTCTGGTACGCCGCCCTCTCTCAGCCGGGACCGAAGCGCGCGCTCAAGGGCTTCGTCGAACGGCTGGGGCTGAAGCGCGCCGCGGCGGTGATCGCCACGACGCCCGAGCTGGCCGCCCGGGCCGCGCGCTTCGCCCGGCGGGTCGAGCTGATCCCGAACGGCGTGGATACCTCGCGGTTCCAGCCGGGGGTCAGCGGGCCGCGCAACGATCCCAAGCGCATCCTGTACGTGGGGCGGCTGTCAGCGGAGAAGAACTTGGGCGCGGTCGTCACGGCGACCAGCTACCTGGGTGATGGTGTCATGACCGTCATGGTGGGCTCGGGGACACTCAGAGACGAGCTGGACACCCAGGCCAAGAAGCTGGGTGTCGTCACGAGCTTCCCCGGGGTGATGGATCAGCGTCGCCTCCCCGAGGTCTACGCGAGCGCCGACGTCTTCGTCCTCGCGTCCTTCACGGAGGGCCATCCCAAGGTGCTACTCGAAGCCATGGCCAGCGGGGTGCCGTGCGTCGCCTCCGATTGCGCGGGCAATCGCTCCCTCGTCACGGACGGTCGCACCGGCCTGCTCTTCGACCCGCACGACCCGAAGGCGCTGGCCCGGAGCCTCGAGCGCGTGCTCAAGGAGCCGGGGCTGGGGCGGCGGCTCGCCGAGGCCGCGCGCGCGGAGATCGTCGCCCGCTACGATCTGCGGGTGCTGGTGGAGCGCGAGATCGCGCTGGTGCGCCAGGTCGCGGACTGGCGGTGAGGCGGCAGCGCGTGTTGCTATACTGCCCGCGATGAGCGAGCCGCCATACCGGCTGGAAGACCGGGGAGACCGGCGCGTGCTCACGGTGGACGGCCGCGAGTACCCGACGCGGTACAGCGCGCGCGTGGTCCGCCTGCTGATCGAGCGGAAGGGCGCGCGCCGTGCCCCACTCTATTTCCCATTCAAAGAGGAGCGCGCCCACCTCTACCTCGATCCGCTCTTCGGCTACCTGCGGGCGCGGGGGGCGCGCGGCCTCTCGGTGCTCGAGGTCGGCTCCTCCTTCGGCCACGTGACCGAGTACCTGGCCGAGCAGCCCGAGGTGGCCGAGATCCACTGCCTCGACACCGATCCCGCGTTCGTGGAGATCGTGCGGGCCAAGGTGGAGGAGCAGGGGCTCGACCGGGTGAAGGAGGTGCTGCTCCTCGGGAACGACGAGACGCGGCGGCTCCCGTGGCCCGACGCCCGCTTCGATCTCGTCCTCGTCGTCGCGGTGGTGGAGCACCTGCCCGTCCGCAACCGGCGCCCCCAGGTGGACGAGTACTATCGGGTGCTCGCGCCCGGCGGCCACATCGCCATCCTCGACACGCCGAACCGCCTCTTCCCGCTCGAGACGCACTCGGTGGGGCTACCGCTCGTGCAGTGGCTGCCGCCGCGCCTCGCCTACGCCTACGCCCGGCTCGCGCGGCGCCGGAAGTTCGCCGCGGTGAGCTACGAGACGTTCGTCGCCGACGGCACCGGATGGCGCAACGCCACCCTGGCCGACTGCCGGCCCTCGCGCGGCGGGGCGGAGCTGGTGGACGTGACGGAAGAGGCGGGCTACGGCTGGCGTTTCTTCCGCGACACCGCGCGCTCGCGGACCCGGCGCGCGCTGCTGCCCCTCTTCGCCGCGTCCGCGGCGGCGCTCCGCGCGGTGGGGTGGTCGCCCTCGCTCTGCCTGCCCTATCTCAACCTGCTGTTCCGGAAGCTGTGATCCGCATCGAGATCGGGCGGTGCAACTACCTCTTGTACCTGCTGCTGCCGCATCGTCTGAAGTCGCGCCTGCTGACGCCGGATTCGCGCGCCAAGCTCGATCGCGTCAACCGCGCGTTCAACGAGACCATCTACTCCGGCGCGGGCGCGAGCGCCTACGACCAGATTCACCGGTACGCCGAGGAAGAGCAGCACGAGTACCCCGCGCGCGCGCTCGTGGCCGAGATCTGGCCCGGCAAAGGCTACGGCCGCGCCCTGGAGGTGGGCGCGGGCAGCGGTTACTTCACGACGCTGATCGCCCGTCACGCCAAGAGCGTGATTGCGCTCGAGCCGGTGCCCGACATGCAGGCCGTTCTGAAGGCGCGCTGCCGCGCCCATGGCGTTGACAACGTCGAGGTGCTCGGCGTGCCCGCCGCTGACCTGCCCGCGGTGGTCGAGGCGGCGTCGGTGGACACCGCGTTCATCATCCAGAGCCTGCACCACCTGCACGACCGAGATCGGGTCTTCGAGGCGGTGGGCCGGGTGGTGCGGCCCGGCGGCCGGCTTCTCATGGTCGAGCCGCACCACAACGTGCGGCGGGCGGCCCGTCTCCTCCGGAAGTGGCTTGCCCAGTACCGGGCGCCCGAGTTCTGGCGCGACGAGCTCAACTGGGCCACCCACGATTTCCTCACGCGGGGAGAGCTCCGCGCCCTCTGCCGCCGGGGCGGATTCGAGGTGACCTCCATCGGCGGCTACTGGATCCCCTACTCCCGGCGGCTCATCCGCGATCCGGAGCGGCGCTTCGCCCTCGAGCGCAGACTCGGCCGGTTGCCGGGGCTGCGGCACTGGGCCGGCGTGCTGTCCGTCGAGGCGGTGCGGAGACCGCGGTGAGCTCTCCGGCGGTGTCGGTGCTGATGAGTGTCCGGAACGGGGCGCCGTGGGTGCGCGAGGCGGTGGAGAGTGTCCTGGCCCAGACCGCGGGCGACCTCGAGCTGATCGTCATCGACGATGGCTCCACTGACGCGACCCCGGACCTGTTGGCCTCCATCCGCGACCCTCGCCTGCGGGCGGAACGGCGCCCCCGCGCCGGCCTCGCCCGGGCCCTCAACGACGCGTTGGAGCAAGCCCGCGCCCCGCTGGTGGCGCGCCTCGACGCCGATGACCTCGCCCTGCCCGAGCGCCTCGCGCGGCAGCGGGCGTTCCTCGGTGCCCACCCCGAGATCGGGCTCCTGGGTACGGGCGCGCGCGAGGTGGACGCGGCCGGCCGCGAGCTGCGGATCATCTGGCCGCCGCAAGAGGACGCCGTCATCCGGCGAGCCCTGATCCGCCGCAATCCCTTCGTCCACTCGTCGGTGATGATGCGGCGGACCCTCGTGGAGCGGCTGGGCGGCTACGACGCCTCCTTTCCCGTGGCGCAGGACTACGATCTCTGGCTCCGCCTGAGCGGGATCACGCGCATGGCCAATCTGCCGGAGCCGCTGGTGGTCCGCCGCCTCGTCCCGGGCCGCGTGACGCTCGCGCGCGACAGCGAGCGTCTCAGGGCGGAGGCGCGGGCGCGCTGGCGCGCGGTACGCCGCGGGGCCTACCCCCTCCGGTGCGCGGCCTTCGCGCTGCGCCCCGCGCTGGTCCTGGCTCTGCCGCTGCCGCTGCGCGCGCTGCTCCGTCGCGCCCTGGGGCTGGCGTGACAGTCTTGTGACCGCGGGCACAATGGTGTAGTCTCGGCGCCGAGAGCCTCTCGGCTCGTGAAATGGGCACCCATTCAGACAAGCCACTCGTGAGCGTGTAAAGCTGTAAAGCCGTTCATGTGCGGGATCTCGGGGTTCGTGGTCGACCGCATGCTTCCCGAGGGGCGATCCACGCTGCAGCGCATGACCCGGTCACTCCAGCGCCGTGGCCCGGACGACGAGGGCTTGTATCTCGACGAGTCCGCTGCCCTCGGGGTTCGGCGTCTCAGCATCATCGATCTCGAGACGGGCCACCAGCCGATGTCGAACGAGGACGGAACCGTCTGGGTCATCCACAACGGGGAGAT
>JBGOVO010000307.1:0-4923 GCA_041478145.1 Methylomirabilia bacterium | reverse complement strand
GCGCCTGCTCGTGGGCGGGCGCGGCATAGGAGTGGAGCAGGCAGACGGCCACGCTCTCGATGCCCTCGCGCTTGAAGTCATCCACGATGGCGGGCAGCTCTTCGAGGTGCAGCCGCGCCAGCACGGTGCCGTCGGGCCCCACCCGCTCCGTGACCTCGCGGCGCAGCCGGCGCGGCACGAGCGGCTCGGGTCTGGCGGGCAGGTCGAGCCGGTAGAGATGCAGGCGGCTCATGCGGCCGATCTCCAGCACGTCCCGGAAGCCACGCGTGGTGATGAAGCCGACGGGAGCACCACGCCGCTCCACGATGGCATTCGTGACCATGGTCGTGCCGTGGGCCAGCGAGGCCCACGCGCCGGTCCTGGGCGCGAGCGCCGCGATGCCGTTCAGCACGCCCTCGGCGGGATTGGCGGGCGTGGTCGGCACCTTGCACGACTCCATCCGCCCCGCCGGATCCCACGCCACCAGATCCGTGAACGTCCCGCCGACGTCTACTCCGATGCGAACCCCATCAGCCATCGAATGCGCCTCTCACGCTCGCCTCAAGATCGCGCCGGCCCCGCGTCATCCTGCGCCGGCGCGGGCTCGCGGTCAAGAAGCGGCGGGAGAGGAAGGATCGCCGGGCGCCGGGCCCGTCGGGGCGCGGCCTGCCCCGCCACCTGGAGCGTGTGCAGCGTGCTCGTCACGTTCCGCGCCTCCAGGATCAGCCGGTGCCCGGGAGTGGCGCGGATGAGAGCCGGCCGGAAGTGGAGTGAGCGGAGGGCAGACCGGATCGACGGCGGTCCGGTCAAGCTGGTATGGTCACCCCATGTGGCGGTGGCGGCAGCCGGAGCAGGAGGGTCTCTGGGCGGAAGCGCTCGCTCACGCCGACGCCCTCCACAACCTGGCCCGCTACCTCACCGGCAACGCGGCGGACGCGGAGGACCTCGTGCAGGAGACGTATACGCGGGCGCTCGCCGCCGCGCACCAGTTCACCCCCGGCACCAACCTCAAGGCCTGGCTCTTCCGCATCCTGCGGAATACCTCCGCGAGCCTTTACCGGCGCCGGCGCGCGAACCCGGTGGTGGGCGGGCTCGACACCGTCACGCCCGGCCGCGAGCCGCGGGATGGCGGCGACTGGCTGCGCGGCGACCTCGAGCTGGACCGGCTCCGGAGCGTGGTGGCGGAGGAGATCGAGAAGGCGCTCATGGCACTGTCGGACGAGGCGCGCACCGTCGTCTTGCTTGATCTCGAGGGGCTCTCGGAGGCGGAGATCGCCCAGGTCATGGACTGCCCGGCGGGAACGGTGAAGTCGCGGCTCGCCCGCGCCCGGGCGGCCCTGCGCCTGCGCCTGCGGGACTACGGGAGCTAGGGGGTGGAGTGCGTGGCGGCGCGTGATCTCCTGATCGACCACGAGCGCGGGCGGCTCGCCTCCCCGGTGCAGGCCGACCTCGAGGGGCACCTCCAGTCCTGCCCGGCCTGCGCGGACGAAGCCGCCGCCTCTCTCGCCCTCTCGCGCGCGCTCGAGCAGCGGCTCCCTCAGCACCCGGCGCCGATCGCCCTCAAGCGGCGGCTGGCCACCCAATGGTCGGGCGGGTCCGCTCCGCGGCGCCGGGTCGTATCGCTCCGTCGGCTCCTGATCCCCGGCCTCGCGACGGCGCTGCTCGTCCTGGGCCTGATCGCCGCGGGCGTCTTCCCGTGGTCGTCAGGTCGGGCGGACCCGCTGGCGCTGCTGGCGAGCGAGGCGGTCAACGATCACCTGCGCGTCCTCGAGCGGGCGCGGCCGCTCGACGTCGAGAGCGGCGCCATCCATCAGGTCCGGCCCTGGTTCGCGGGCAAGGTGGACTTCGCGCCGGCGGTGTCCTTCCCGGGCGACGCCGACTTCCCGCTCCGCGGGGGGACCGTCGAGCGCTTCCTCGACCGACAGGCGGCGGTGCTCGTCTACGCGCGGCGCCTCCACACGGTCTCGCTCCTCGTGTTCCGGGCGGACGGGCTGGCCGGCCTCGCCGGCATCACGGCCCACGCCGACGCCCCCGAGATCCGGACGGTGCGCGGCTTCCACGTCGCCCTCTGGCGCGCCGGTGAGCTCGGCTACGCGCTCGTGTCGGACGTGGACTCGGGCGAGCTCCGCGCGCTCGCCCCGCGCTTCCTCCCGGCCCGCTAGACACGAGCGGACCCGGCCGCGCATCGCCCGCGAGGCCTCGAGGGCGGTCCGTGACGATTCGATGACATTTCCGCGACGTCGTGGCGACCGGCGTCCGCCCATGATAGGGTCCGCCCGGCTCATCGGACCCAAGGGGCGGACCGGGCATGTCGACCAATTCGAGTCTCCAGCACGTCCTCGCGGCGATGAGCGCTCACGTGGAAGCCATCCGGGCCCACGAAGCGGGCACCCGGTCCGGAAGAGACCCGGAAGCCCTTCGCAAGATGCGGGTCGCGGTCCGCCGGCTCCGGGCCATCCTCCGCGCCGCCCGGCCGCTCTTCGAGTCGACGTGGGTCGAGCGTCTTCGCCTCGAGCTCGACTGGCTCGGCACCGCGCTCGGCCGGGTCCGCGATCTCGATGTGCTCCGCGCGTACCTGCAGCCCCACGTCGGCGCGCTCGCCGGCTCGAAGCGCTCGGTGGGCCGGCGCCTGCTCCGCCGTCTCGAGGCGGGCCGGGCCGATGCCCAGGACGCTCTGCGCAGCGCGCTCGATGGCCCCCGATATCCGAGGCTGCTCGCACGCCTCGAGGTGGCCCTCCGGCGTCCCCGCGTCGGCAGCCCGGACGTCTCCCTGCTCGGCGTCGCCGCCGCCGAGTTCCGGAAACTCCGCAAGGCGGTCAAGACGCTGCCCGGGCACCCGAGCGCCGCCGACCTTCATGCCGTCCGCATCAAGGTGAAGCGCGCCCGGTACGCCGCGGAGCTCGTGCGGGCCACCGCGGGGCGACCCGCCGAGCGCTTCCTCGACCGGGCCAAGACCGTGCAAGACATTCTTGGAGAACATCAGGACACCGTGATAATCGAGAGCTATCTCCATGAGGCGATGGACCGCACCGAGCCCGGGCACGCCGTCGCGCAAGCCCTCATTCGAGGGCAGCGCAAACGGCGGAAGCGAGCCCGGACCGCCTTCTTCGAGGAGTGGCCCCGCCTCGAGCGTCGCGGCCGGAAGGTGTGGAGCGAGATACCCGCGCCCTAGCGAGCCGCGGGCGAGACGCGCGTGAGGCTGCTGCTCATCCGCCACGCCGCCGCCGTCCCGAAGGGAACATCCGGTATTCCCGACCACGAGCGTCCCCTCACGCGGCGAGGCCGTGAGAAGTTCCGCGTGGCCGCGCGAGGGCTGGCCCGGATCGCCGACCACCCCGACGTGCTCCTCACGAGCCCGCTGACCCGCGCGCGGGCCACCGCGGAGATCACCGCCGCCGCCTTCAAGCGGCTCGCGCCCCGCATCGAGCCCGCGCTCGCCCAGGAGAGCGCCGAGGTGGTCGTGACCGCGCTCCGCAAGCATCCCCGCGACGCCACGATCGCGATCGTCGGGCACGAGCCCGCGTTGTCCCGGCTGCTCGCGCGCTTCCTCGGCATCCGGCCGGGCGACGACCGGCTCGCGTTCAAGAAAGGCGGCGCCGCGCTGATCGATCTCCCGCACGGCCCATCCGCGGCGGGCCGGCTGCGCTGGTTCGTGAAGCCCGCGATCCTCCGGTCTCTCGGAGCCGATTAGGGCCGGCCGCCCTCACCCCGAAGCGCCGATGGCGGACAGTCCGGCCGGCCGGTCCCTGAGAGTACGGCTGCTCCTGCCCCTGTCGCTCGTGCTGGCGGTCATCGTCGTCGGGACGCTCGGCTACCGCGGGCTGTGGCACGACGTGGGCGGGACGTGGATGGACGCCCTCTTCATGACCGTGACCACCATCACCACCATCGGCTACGGCGAGATCAAGCCCCTCACCACCGCCGGCCGGCTGTTCACCATCGTGCTGGCCTTCACCGGCATCGGCAGCCTGTTCTACACGCTCGGCGTAGTCATGGAGTACCTGGTCAGCGTCCGCCTGGCCGATCCCATGGGGAGGCGCAGAATGGAGCGTCGCATCGGAGAGCTCACCGGACACGTGGTCGTGGCGGGATTGGGCCGGGTGGGGCGGCAGGCGGCGATCGAGCTCCACGCGGCCGGCGCCCCCTTCGTGGTCGTGGATCCGAGTGAGCCGGCCATCCGCCATGCCACCGAGCACGGCTACCTGGCGCTCCTGGGCGACGCCACCGAAGACGAGGTGCTGCGCCGGGTCGGGATCGTGAGGGCTCGAGGGCTGATCGTCACCACCGCCAACGACGCCACCAACATGTACGTCGTCCTGTCGGCACGCGTGCTCAGCCCCGAGCTCTACATCGTCGCGCGCGCGGCCGACGAGGCCGGCGTCACCAAGCTCGCCCGCGCGGGCGCCAACCGGGCGGTGAGCCCCTACGCGATCGGCGGCCACCGCCTGGCCCACCTGATGCTGAGCCCGGCGGTGGTGGACTTCTTCGAGACCGCGCTGCGGCGGGGCAACGACGCGCTCAACATCGAGGACCTCGCCATGTCGGCCGATAGTCCGAGCCTGGGCAAGACGCTCGGAAGCCTCGACATCCGGCGCGCGACCGGCGCCACCGTGCTCGCGATCCTGCGTGACGGCAACCCGCTGGTGAGCCCGCCCGGCGATCTCGCGCTGGCCGCCGGCGACCACCTCCTGGCGCTGGGAACGGGCGATCAGCTCCGGCGCCTGGAAACGCTGATCGGCCGATAGACTCAGCCCTCCATGAACGCGGCGAGGTCGGGCGAGGAGACGCCGCGGTCGACGTAGCCGAAGGTGCCCTTGTCTCCCACCTCGCGGGCCGCATCGATCAGGCCGCTCATGGCCGTGCGATAGAGCGAGGTCGCGAGGCTGATCCGCTTCACGCCCGCCGCGGTCAGCTCGGCCACCGTGAACGACTTGCCCCTGATGC
>JBGOVO010000064.1:0-13987 GCA_041478145.1 Methylomirabilia bacterium | reverse complement strand
TACGACAACGTGATCGACGACCCGGGCAGCCCGGACGTGCCGTTCAAAGGCTTGCGGCTGACGCCCGCGCACGAGATGCCGCCGGAGTGCTGGCGCTTCCTCCTCGCGAGCCGGTACTGCGAGGTGGACCGCATGGGCGAGATCGCCTGGGATCTCTTCGGGAGCACATCGGAGTCGTGGGAGCGGGTGCAGGCGGTGGTCGACTGGGTGCACGACAGCGTGACCTTCGGCTACCAGTACTCCCGGCCCACCAAGACCGCCTTCGACGTCTACACGGAGCGCCAGGGCGTCTGCCGCGACTTCCAGCACCTGGCCATCACCTTCCTGCGCGCGCTCAATATCCCGGCCCGCTACGCCACCGGCTATCTGGGCGACATCGGCGTGCCGAAGAACCCGAGCCCGATGGACTTCTCGGCATGGCTCGAGGTCTACCTGGGCGATGCCTGGTACGCGCTCGACGCCCGGCACAACCAGCCGCGGATCGGCCGCGTCCTCATGGGCCGCGGCCGCGACGCGGTGGACGTGGCGCTGACCACCTCCTTCGGCAGCACCACCCTGACCGGCTTCACGGTGTGGACAGAAGTGGCAGGGTGAGCCGCAGCCGAAGGCGAGGCGAACGGATAAGAGCAGGGTGAGCCGCAGCCGAAGGCGAGGCGAACGAATACATGAGTGAAGCCACGGTAGCAACGCCAGAAGGCCACTTCACCGCGAGCACCGACGGCCCCGCCGACGGCCCGCTCGTGCTCCTCCTCCACGGCTACCCGCAGACGCGCCACACCTGGCGTCATCAGGTGCCCGCCCTCGGCGCGGCCGGCTACCACGCGGTGGCGCCGGATCAGCGCGGCTACTCTCCCGGGGTGCGCCCGGATCCGGCCAAGGATCTCGCCGCCTACGGGATCGACCGGCTGGTCCAGGACGTGCTCGACATGGCCGACGCGCTGGGGACAGCCGGCCGACCGTTCCACCTGGTCGGCCACGACTGGGGCGGGCAGGTGAGCTGGGTGACGGCCCACCGCCATCCGTCGCTGATCCGATCGCTCACGATCCTCTCGCGCCCGCATCCCGGCGCCTTCCGGCGCGCGTTCAAGGAGAACGCCGACGATCAGCAGCACCGCTCCCGGCACCACAAGATCTTCCACGACCCCAGCACCGGGCCGCGCCTGCTCGAAGACGGGGCCCGCCGCCTCCGGGGCCGGCTCGCCGAGCAGGGCGTCGCGCCCGCCGCCGTCGACGAGTACCTGTCGGTGCTCGGCGAGCCGGCCGCGCTGGAAGCGGCGCTGTCCTGGTACCGCGCGGCCGGGGCCCTCACCGCGGCGGAGGTGGGCCCGGTCATCGTGCCGACGCTCTATGTCTGGGGCGACCGCGACGCCACCGTCGGCCCGTCCGCCGCCCGCTTCACGGCGGACTTCGTCACCGGCCCCTTCCGCTTCGAGGTGCTGCCCGGCGCCGGCCACTTCGTGACCGACGAGGCGCCGGAGGCGGTCACGCGGCTCCTGCTCTCCCACCTGGGCGCCCAACGATGATATTCTCTCTGCGGTCGGGCGCCGCACCGCAGGGGCGCCGACAACGGAGGAATCCATCGTGGCGAAAGAGCTCAAGATCTGGATGAACGGCCGACTCGTTTCCCAGGCCGAGGCCGTGCTGCCGGTCAACAGCGCGGCGGTGTTCTACGCGACCAACGTGTTCGAGGGCCTGCGCGCCTACTGGAACGAGGCGGACGGCGAGCTCTACTGCTTCCGCCTGGCCGAGCACTTCGCGCGCCTCCGCGAGTCCATGAAGATGATGCGCTTCACGATCCCCTACAGCGACATGGACGTCTACGAGGCGGTGCGGGACGTGCTGCGCGGCAACGAGATCCGCGAGGACGTCCACATGCATTGCGTGGCCTACGTCGCGGGCGCCGGGCTCGACTCCACCGGGCCGACGGGGCTCTACATCAATCCCCGCCGCCGCGGGCGCATCACCGAGGGCGACGGGCTCCGTTGCTGCATCACCTCCTGGCAGCGCACCCACGACAACGCGATCCCGATTCGCCTGAAGTGCGGCGCCAACTACCAGAACGGCCGGCTCGCCACGCTCCAGGCCAAGGCCGACGGCTACGACGCGCCGATCTTCTTGAACCAGCAGGGCACGGTGGCGGAGGGCTCGGGCGCGACCTTTTTCATGGTGCGTCGGGGTCAGCTCGTGACGCCGCCGATCACCAGCGACATCCTGGAGTCGATCACGCGCACCACGCTGATCGAGGCGGTCGCCCCCGCCCTCGGGATGGACGTGGTCGAGCGCAACATCGCCCGCACCGAGCTGTACGTGGCCGACGAGGCCTTCTTCTGCGGCAGCGGCTACGAGATCACCCCGATCCTCTCGGTGGACCGCTTCCCGCTCGGCGACGGTGGCGTCGGCGCCATCACCCAGCGGCTGCTCACCTCCTACATGAACGTGGTGCGGGGCGCCGACCGGCGCTTCCCCGAGTGGCGGATGCCGGTCTACAAGCCCGTCACCGTCTGATCGCTCCCCTCTTCTCCTCCCGATCCCCCCTCTCCCCCGCCCCGGGGGAGAGGGCAGGGTGAGGGGGCACGGCAGGGTGAGGGGGCACGGCAAGCTGAGGGGGCCCGGAGTCTCGCCCATGCCCTACGCCACCCGCGTCCTTGCTCTCCTCCTGATCGTCGGCGCCGCCACGCCGGCGGCCGCGCAGGCGCCCGCGCCGGGCAAGCCGGGCGGCGTGCTGCGCCTGGTGCTGCGTGAGGACCTGCCCCAGGGCTTCGCCATCCACGAGACGGCCACCAACTCGGTCACCTGGCCGGCGATGCCCTGCTACAGCAACCTCGTCATCTACGACCAGACGAAGCGGCTCGGGCGCATGGAGACCATCGTCCCCGAGCTGGCCGAGAAGTGGTCCTGGCAGGACAACTATAGAAACCTCGTGTTCTTCTTGAGAAAAGACGTCAAGTGGCACGACGGGCAGCCCTTCACCTCGAAGGACGTGAAGTTCACCTTCGACGTGGTGCGCGAGGCCGCCGACGCCCCCGCCAAGCTCCGCATCAATCCGCGAAAAGAATGGTACGCCAACGTGGATGCGGTCGAGGCCCCCGATCCTCACACGGTGGTGTTCCGGCTCAAGCGGCCGCAGCCCTCGCTGGTGGCCATGCTCGCCTCCGGCTACTCGCCGGTGATCCCCGCGCACGTGCCGATCGCCGAGCACCGCGCGCGCTGCATCGGGACCGGGCCCTTCAAGTTCAAGGAGTGGAAGCGCGGCCAGTCGGTCGAGCTGGTTCGCAACCCGGACTACTTCGTCAAGGGCCGCCCGTATCTGGACGGCGTGCGCTACACCGTCATCGTCGAGCGCGGGACGCGCGTGGCCGCGCTCCAGGCGAACCAGATCGACGTGGCCTATCCCGGCGAGACGACGCTCGCCATCGCGGAGCAGCTCCGCGGTGCGGTGCCGACCATGGTCTTCACCGAGACCGCGAGCAATGTCAGCGAGAACCTGCTGCTGAACACCAAGCGCGCCCCCTTCGACAATGTCCAGGTGCGGCGCGCCCTGAGCTTCGCCATCGACCGGCGGGCCTACACCAAGACCGTGCACCGCGGCGCCGCCGTCATCGGCGCCTCCCTGGCCCCCAAGCCGTGGGGGATCTGGGGGCTCCTCGAGAAGGATCTGAACCAGCTCCCGGGCTACGGGGGGGCCGCGGCGGGCCGGGCCCAGGCGAAGCAGCTCCTCGCCGCGGCGGGCTTCGGGCCGTCGCACCCGCTCAAGGTCGAGATCGTCACGCGCGCCATCGCCATCTACCTCGACTTCTCGGGCTTCGTGGTCAGCGACCTCAAGCAGGTCGGGGTCGAGGCGACGCTCAGGCAGATCGAGACCGCGCAGTGGCACCCGATGGTGACCCGCCGCGAGTTCCAGATCGGGGCCAACCTCACCGGGCTCGGGGTGGACGATCCCGACGCGAACTTCTATGAGAACTACGCCTGCGGGTCCTCCCGCAACTACGGGGACTACTGCGACGAGGCGGTGAGCCGCCTCATCGATCAGCAGTCGCAGGAGATCGATCAGCCGAAGCGGCTCGCCATCGTGTGGCAGATCCAGAAGAAGCTGGAGGAGGACGCGGCCCGGCCCACGATGGGCTGGCGCACCGACCGCTTCGCGCACTATCCCTACGTCAGGAACCTGATCCCCAACCAGGTGACGTACAACTGCTGCCGCCTGCAAGAGGTGTGGCTCGACAAGTAGCGGGCGGCCGATGCGACTCGTCTTCTGGAACATCCGGGCCGGGGGCGGCGTCCGCGGCGCCGCGATCGCGAGGCAGATCGGGGCCTGGGAGGCCGACGCGGTCGCGCTGTGCGAGTTCCGGGGCACGCCGCCGAGCGGAGAGCTGGCGCGGGCGCTCGCCACGCTCGGCCTCGCTCACCAGTGCACGACGGCCGACCCGGCTCGCCCGAGCGTCAACGCCATCCTGCTCGCCTCGCGCTGGCCGTTGCGCCGGCTGCGCCTCGCCGGCGCACCGGTGGAGCCGTGCCGCTGGCTGCTCGCCCGCATCCTCGCGCCCCGGCCGCTCGCGGTGGGAGTGATGCACGTCCCCAACCGGGTCAGCGGCCGCAAGTATCCGTATCTCGACGCGGTGCTCCGGATGGCGCGGCGCGCGTGGCCCGGACCCGCCCTCTTCCTCGGCGACACGAACTCCGGCCGGATCGGGCTCGACGAGGAGGTGCCGGCCTTCAACCGGGTCGAGGACGGCTGGATGCGCGAGCTGGACGAGGCGGGCTGGACGGACGCCTTCCGGCACCTGCGCGGAGCCGCGCGGGCCTACACCTGGTACTCCCCGAACGGGGGTAACGGCTTCCGGATCGACCAGGCCTTCGTCAATCCGGCCCTGCGCCCGCGCCTGCAGGGCTTCCGCTACGACTGGGGCCGCCGCGCGCGACCCGAGCGCCGCGCGGCCAGCGATCACGCGGCGATGGTGCTCGACCTGACCGGCTGAGCGCGGGCCCCGCCGCTAGCGGGGGCCCGGCCGGGCGGGGTCTGGTTGGCGTCCTGGCAGCCACCACCGCGGTGCCGCAGAGGCGTCACGCGTCAGCGGGGCCGGTGAGCGCGGGCGCCACCTCGGCGAGGAACCGCTTGAGCTGGCCGCGCTGGTCCCAGGACGTGAGCCGCAGCGAGATGTGGGTGAGCCCCGCCGCCACGTACTCGCGCAGCTCCGCGATGCACTGGGCGGGGCTGCCCGCGACGGTCCAGCCTTCCACGAAGGCGGGCGAGAACTTGGACGTGTAATAGGTGTCGAGAAAGGTCTTGCTCTCCTCGAGCGCCTGCCGCCGGTCCTCGTTGATGTTGATATTGTGGTAGAGCGCGCTCTGGAGCGCGTCCGGGTTGCGGCCTTCCTCCTTCGCCATCTGCGCGATCCGCGCCCACTGCTCGCGGAACTGCGCCGGGCTCACCTTGTTGGTCATCCAGCCGTCCGCGAAGCGGGCGACGCGCCGGAAGCCGCGCTCCACCGCCGCGTCGGAGGCGCTGGCCCCGCCCTTCCAGGTGAGCCCGGTCGGATTGCTCGCGATCCAGATCGGGCAGGGCTGCTGCACCGGGCGCGGCTCGATCTTCACCCCCTCGAACTGATAGAACGGGCCCTGGTGGGAGACCTTCTCGCCGGTGAAGACCTTCCGGAGGATCTGGATGCCTTCCTCCAGGCGGCCGACGCGCTCGCTCGACCGGACGCCCATCACCTTGTGCTCGAGCGCCTGCGCGGCGCTCTGCTCGTCGGGCCCGCCCAGGCACACCGCGAGCAGGGCGCGGCCTCCCGAGAGCACGTCGAGGCTCGCCCACTGCTGGGCGAAGAGCAGCGGATGGCGGTGCACGAAGGTGGCCAGGCAGCCCACGCCCAACCGGAGCCGCGAGGTGGCGCCGGCCAGCGCGGAGAGCAGCGTCACCGCCTCGAGGCGCGGCTTCGCCAGCAGGCTGTCGCCGACCCACAGCGCGTCGAAGGCGCCGGAGGCCTCCGCCTGCTGCGACAGCTCGATCAGATCGCGCGCCTGGATCGCGCCGAGCACGACCGCGCGATTCGCCAGGATGAGACCGAAGGATGCTCGTGCCATTGGACGCCTCCCGCGCCACAGTAGGGGCCGACGGCGGCTACGTCAAGCGTGCGGACCCGGGCGCCGCGACGGGTCGGCGGTTCCTACCGGATTGACCGTCCGACGACTTCTCGGGTAGGGTCTCCCCGGGAGCCACCCGATCAAATGCCCGCGCTTGAGGCGAGCGGCGTGCCGCGCGTCGATCTCGTCTGACCTGGTTCGTGCTGTCGCTCGGGGCGGCGCTCACCCAGGCCGTCCAGTTCGCCGTCGTCAAGGGTCGCGCGCGGTCCATCCCGCCGCTCGTGATCGTCGCCTGGACGCAGGGCGTGGCCGGCGCGGCGTGGACCGTCTACTTTCGCGTCTCCGGCCATCCATTCACCGCGCCGGGGGCGACCTGGCCCGCGGTCGTCGCCTCGTGGTTTCTCGTGCTCGGCATGAGCGGGCTCCTCGCGCGGGCCAGCGCGCGCGGGGACATCTCGATCGTCGGGCCGATCCTCGCCCTCAGCCCGCTGTTCACGATCCTGCCGGACGCGGTGCTCTCGGGCGGGCTGCCGAGCGCGCTCGGATGGATCGGCCTCGGCCTCTCCCTGACCGGAACGGTCAGCCTCTCCGGAGGCGACGGCGTGGGTCCCGCGGGACGGCTGCGCGCTCTCTTCGCCCGGCGCGACGCGCTCGATGCGCTGGGCGCGGCCTTCCTGCTCGGCTTCCTGGCCGCGGTGGATCGCTACGGCGCGCTCACCCTCGGGCCGCCGAGCTACCTGGTCTGCGCCCACGGCGGCACCGCCCTGCTCGCCACCGTCATCGCCCTGGTCACCACCCCGCGCGGCGTCCTCGACAGCTTCGCGCCGCGGAATCTGGTGACGGTGGTCAGCCATGGGCTCCTGGGCGTCACCGGCACCGGCATGCAGACCTCCGCGCTCACCATGGCGCCCGCGGCCTACGTGAACGCGATCCGCCGGATGTCCGCGGTGCTCGCGGTGCTCCTCGGCCGCACCCTCTTCGGCGAGCCCGATCTCGCCCGCCGCCTCACCGCTGCCCTCCTGGCCTGCGCGGGCGCCGCTTGCCTGTTGCTGGCCAAGTAGCCGACCGGCCCGCCGCCCGAATGTCGGCCCGAATGTCGGAATGCAAGACCTGACCCCTAGTAGAGGTGGCAGGCGACGAGGCGGTTGGCCTCGGGGCGCAGGCGCGGCTCCTCGGTGGCGCAGCGGGGCATGACGTGGGGGCAGCGGGGGTGGAAGCGGCAGCCGGAGGGCGGGCTGAGCGGGCTCGGCACCTCGCCCGGGAGCACGATCTCCTCGTGCGGCGTGTCGAAGTCAATCGGCAGCGCCGCCGCGAACAGGGCCTGCGTGTACGGATGGCGCGGCGCGAGCGCCACCGCGGAGGCCTCGCCCCACTCCACGATCTGGCCCAGGTACATGACCGCGACGGTGTGGCTCATGTGCGCCACCGCGGCCTGGTGGTGCGCGTTTAACATATCGGACACGCCCTGGCGCTGCTGCTGTTCGCGCAGCTGGTTCTGTATCTGGGGGGGTTTGGACACGTGGAGCGGGGAGACGGGATCGTCGAGCACGACGAGCCGCGGCGACAGGGCCAGCGCCCGCGCGATGGCCACCCGCTGGCGCTGGCCGCCCGAGAACTCGTGCGGGAACAGCTCGGCCGCGCGCGCGGGGAGGCTCACGAGATCCAGCAGCTCGAGCACGCGCCGCCGCCGCGCGCCCGCGTCCAGGGGCTCGTTGATCACCAGCGGCTCGGCGATGATGGAGCCGACGCGCATCCGGGGATCGAGAGAGGCGTACGGGTCCTGAAAGACGGCCTGGACCGCGCGCCGGTAGCGCTTGAGCGCGGGGCGGTCGAGCGTCAACACGTCCTCGTCCTGGAAGCGGATCGCGCCGGACGTCGGCCGCTCGAGGCCCAACACCAGCTTGGACGTGGTGGTCTTGCCGCAGCCGGACTCGCCCACCAGGCCGAGCGTGGCGCCCGCGTCGATCGTGAACGAGATCGAGTCCACCGCGCGCACCAGCGCGGTGGTCCGGCCCAGCAGCCCGCGCCGCACCGGGAAGTGCTTCGTGAGCTCCTCGACCGCGAGCAGCACGGTCACGACGGCGCACCGGGAGCCGGCATCGCGAGCCAGCACCGCGTCACGTGGCCGGCCCCCACCGGCGTCTCGGGTGGCGCCTCCACCCGGCAGCGGTCCATGACGTCGGGACACCGCGGCGCGAAGGCGCACCCGGCGGGCAGGCGCGCCAGGTCGGGGGGCTGGCCCTCGATGGCGGTGAGCCGCTCCGCGCGCGGGCCCAGGCGCGGGATGGACTCGAGCAGCGCGCGGCTGTACGGGTGCGCGGGCCGCGTGAAGATGCGCCGCACCGGCCCCATCTCCACGATGCGCCCCGCGTACATCACGGCCACCCGATCGCACATCTTGGCCACGATGCCGAGATTGTGGGTGACGAAGATCAGGGCGAACCGGTGCCGCGCCTGCAGCTCCCGGAGGAGCTGCAGGTACTGCGCCTGGATCGTGAGGTCGAGGCTCGTGGTGGGCTCATCCGCGATGAGCAGCCGCGGCGGCGCCGCGATGGCCATGGCGCCCACCACCCGCTGGCGCATGCCTCCGGAGAGCTGATGCGGGAACGCGCGCAGCCGCTGGGCGGGGGACGGGATGCGCACCGCCGCGAGCAGCTCCGCCGCGCGGGCCGTGAGCGCCCGCCCGCGCAGGCCGTGATAGAGCGCGACCGGCTCGCGCATCTGCATGCCGATGGAGAACACCGGGTTGAGCGAGCTCATCGGGTCCTGCAGGATCATGCCGATCCGCCGGCCGCGGATCCTCCGCATCTCGGGCTCGCTCTTGGTGAGGAGATCCTCGCCGTCCAGGAGCACCTGCCCGCCCAGGATGCGCGCGGCCGGCCGCGGGACGAGGCGCACCAGGCTGAGACAGGTCATGCTCTTGCCCGATCCCGACTCGCCCACGAGCCCGAGGGTCTCCCCTTCCCCGACCGCGAAGGACACGGAGTCCACCGCCTTGACCGTGCCCCAGCGGGTGACCAGGTGGGTACGGAGGTCTCGGACGTCGATGACGGGAAGCGGCACGGACGAGGTGGGGCTCAGAGCTGGCGGAGCTTCGGGTCGAAGGTATCGCGCAGCCAGTCCCCGAGCAGATTGAACGCCAGCACCACCAGCAGGATGGCGAGCCCGGGGAACAGCGAGACCCACCACGCGCTCGTCACGAACTCGCGGCCCTCCGCGATCATGGAGCCCCAGGCCGGCGTGGGAGGCGGGATGCCGGCGCCGAGGAAGGACAGCGAGGCCTCCACGATGATGACGTAGCCGATCTGCAGCGTCACCAGCACCATCAGGGTGCTGAGCGTGTTCGGCAGGAGATGGCGCGTGATGATGCGCCAGGCCCCCGCCCCCGCGATGCGGGCCTGGGCCACGAAGTCGAGCTGCATGAGGGTCAGCACCTGCCCGCGGATCACGCGCGCGTAGCGCGCCCACAGGATCACCGCGATGGCCACCACCACGTTGGTGAAGCTCGGGCCCACCGTCACAGCCAGGATGAGGGCCAGGAGAATGACCGGGAAGGACATGGTGGCGTCGGTCATGCGCATCAGCACCGCGTCCACGCGGCCGCCGTAGTAGCCCGCGGTGAGCCCGACCGCCGCGCCGAAGGCGCTGGCCAGCAGCACCGTGACCACCCCGGCCCCGAGCGACACGCGCGAGCCCCAGGCGATGCGGGAGAGCAGATCGCGTCCGAGGCGATCGGTGCCGAGCGGGTTGGCCCAGCTCCCCTTCTCCTGCCACGCCGGGGGCTTGAAGCGGTCCCGGAGCGATTGCCGGTGCGGGTCCGCGGGGCTCAGCCACGGGGCGAGCAGCGCCACCAGCACGAAGAGCCCGATGACGCCGAGCGAGAAGAGGGGCAGCCGCAGGCCGCGCGAGGCCGGGGGGGCGGAGACCGCCGCCTCGGGCCGGGCGAGCGCGGCGGGCTCAGCGGGCATAGCGGATGCGCGGGTCGATGACCGCGTAGAGGCAGTCCACGGCAAGGTTCACGACGGCCACGATGGCGGCGGTGGTCAGCACCACCGCCTGGATCACCGGGAAGTCGCGCGAGCTGATGCCTTCGTAGGCGAGCCGGCCGAGCCCGGGCCACGCGAACACCGTCTCGACCACGATGGCGGTGGTCACCAGGATGGCGAAGTAGATGCCCGCGAAGGTGATGACCGGGATCAGCGCGTTCTTGAGCGCGTGCATCCAGATGACCCGGCGCTCGGCCACACCCTTGACGCGCGCCAGCTTCACGTACTCGGAGTCGAGCACCTCCAGCATCCCGGAGCGGAGCAGCCGCATGAGCCCCGCGACCACGAACCAGCCGAGCGTGAAGCCGGGGAGCACGTAGCTGGCGAAGCCGTCGATCCCGCCCGCGGGCAGCCACTGCAGGCGGCCCGCCACGAACTCCACCAGGAGGATGGCCACCCAGAACGTGGGCAGCGACTGCCCGAGCACGGAGATGATCTGGGCCGCGCGGTCGATCCCGGTGCCCTTCTTGACCGCGGCCATCACGCCGAGCGGGAACGCCATCGCGAGGGAGATGCCCATGGCGAACGCGGCGAGCTTGAGCGAGTTGGGCAGGCGCTCCCGGATCAGCTCGCTGACCGGGCGCCGCGCGCGCAGGGACGTGCCGAAGTCGCCGGTGACCGCGCGGCCCACGAAGGACAGGTACTGCTCGACGTAGGGGCGATCCAGCCCCAGGTAGCGGCGCGCGTTGGCGAAGTCCTCCTCGGTGGCCGACATGGGGAGGATCAGGTAGAGCGGATCGCCGGTGGCGCGGGCCAGCACGAACACGACCACCGAGATGATGGCGAGGGCGACGAGCGACTGGAACAGCCGGGCCGCGATGAATCGGAGCATCGCGCTCTCGCTGGGGCCGCGCGGTTACTTGCCGGACGCGAGCTGGTCGAAGAAGAGATCGTACATGACGCGGCCGACGTTCCACTTGCCGAGCGTCTTGGACGTCGCATACGGCGAGTGCAGGTATACCACCGGGACGCCGTAGTGCTCGCCGCGCAGCCGGGTGAAGACGTTCCGCATCAGGGCGTTGATCTTGTCCTTGTCGGTCTGGCGCATGACCTGGGCGATCATGCCGTCGATCTCCGCGTCGTTGACGGTATCGTTGGCCTTGGATGGGGTGTAGGCCATCTTCTCGAGCAAGGCATACGCGCCGATCCAGTCGCGGTTCGCGATGTTGAAGTAGCCGACCGCGCCGGGCGTGGCCCGATCCACCCACGCCTTGCGGAAGGCCGGGTAGTCCACCGGGATGAGCCGCGTCTTGATCCCGAGCTGCTCCCAGTAGCCCGCGACCGCTTCCGCCATGGTCTTGCCTTCGGGCAAGCCGGGGAGCTGATAGGCGTAGACGTCCAGGCTGAACCCCGGGGCCACCCCCGCGTCGGCCAGGAGCTTCTTGGCGCGCGCGGGGTCGTAGGGATAGGCCATCTCGGGCGTCACCTTGAAGCCCACGTCCTTGAACGACCACGAGAGACCCAGCGGGACGGCGGCGGGGTCGGCCTTCCCCCCGAAGATGGACCGCGCGATCTCGGCGCGATCCACCGCCAGGTTGAGCGCTTCCCGCACCCGCTTGTCCTTCACGGGCGAGGTCAGGCCGTTGGGGCCCAGGACCCACCACATGGTCAGGATGGCCTCCTCCCGGCGGTAGTGGATCGGGAAGCCCTCCTTCTCCAGCTCGCCCACGCGCTCGCGGCTCACGTCGGCCACGTCCACCTCCCCGCGGCGCAGCAGCGCGATGCGGGTGGTCTCCTCGGGCACGAGCCGGAAGGTCATGTTCCGGTACTTGGGGGTGCCGATGCGCCAGTGGCTGTCCACCGCGGTGAGCTTGATGTGCGAGCCGGTGACCTGCTCGACGAACTTGTAGGGCCCGCTGCCCACCGGCTTGCGCGCGAACCCGTCGTCCCCGACCGCCTCGATGTACTTCTTGGGCAGGACCATCCCCTCGGTGGAGAGCGAGCGCGACAGATACGTCGGGATGATCAGCGTCGGCTCCTTGGTGACGATCACCACGCGATCCGGCGCGGGCGTCTCGATGTCCTGGATCAGGGTGCGCAAGGGCCCCGCGTAGCCGGTGGTGGAGCGCTTGCCGATGGCCCGCAGCAGGCTGAACTTGACGTCCTCCGAGGTCAGCTCGTCGCCGTTGTGGAACTTGACGCCCTTGCGCAGGTGGAAGGTCCAGCGCTTGTAGTCGGCCGAGTTTTCCCAGCGCGTGGCGATGCCGCCGTCCCGCGACGGCTGCCCATCGGGCGTCGTGCCCACCAGGTAGTCGAACATGAGCGAGAGGTAGTACTTGACGATGTGGCCGCCCAGCGCCGGGTCGAGCACCTCGGTGGAGAAGCTCGAGAAGGCCACCGTGAGCTCGGTCTTGGGCTGGGCCGAGCCCTCACCGAGGAAGACCACGCCCAGCAGCGCCAGGAACAGGAACACCCGTGCCATCGCGCTCGCACGCTTCATTGATCGCTCCTCGCTCAGGGGACGGCTGGAGAATCCGGCACTCGCCGCCCAGACCTTAGCCCGAGACGGGCCCGGACGGCAAGCCCTTCCGGACGCGTCAGGCCTGCGGGTCGCTCGACTTGCGGAGATCGAGAACGGCGGGGAGCTGGGGGACCTGGCGCGACAGCTCGAGCCGGGTGATGCGGGACATGTTGCGGACGATGTCGCGGATCTGCTCGCCGGCGCGGATGGCCCGGTCGACGTAGCCGGCGGCTCCCTCCGGCACCTGCCCGCGCGCGGCCATGAGCTGGAGGCTCGCGATGATGACGGTGAGCGGGTTGTTGATCTCGTGGGCGGTGGCGAGCGCGAGCTGGGCGACGGACCGGAGCGCCTCCGCCTCCCCCGCGCGCGCGTCCGAGCGCTTGATGTCGGTGATGTCGTGGGCGTGGCCCAGGACGTAGACCGGCCCCGCGGGCTCCTGGCAGCGCACGTTGCTGTAGGTCCAGATGCGCTCCTCCCCGGCCCGCGTCACCACGAGCATGAGGCCCTCGTCGCTGGGCGCGTGGCCGATCCGGTCGAGGTACTGGGCGAACTGGGACTGGACGGACGGAGCGAGGAAATCGCGCAGGCTGCGGCCCACCATCTCCTCCGGGGCATAGCCCAGGCGATCGGCGGCGGCGCGATTGACCGAGAGCAGGACGCCGGCCAGATCGTGGGTGCAGATCAGGCCCCGGCTCGACTCTACCAGCGCGCGGTAGCGCTGCTCGGACGACGGCTCGATGACTCGAGACACGACAGGCTCGCTCGCTAGGCCGGCGAGAAGGCCCGCTGCACCGCGCCCAGCAGGTCCGCGATGGTGAACGGCTTGGCCAGGACCGGGACCCCGCTCCGCCTCAGGAACTCGTCGTACTCCTCCGCCTCCGCGTAGCCCGTGACGAAGACCAGGCGGCCCTGCGCGGCCGGCCACCGGCGCTCGACTTCCTCGTAGAGGCCGCGGCCGTCCATCTTCGGCATCGCGAGATCGCTCACGATCGCCGAGTAGACGTGCTCGGCGAGGAGCCGCAGGGCGTCGGTGCCGTCCACCGCGGTGTCGACGTGCTCCCACTCTTCTCTCAAGATCTCCGCTTCCAGCTCGCGGACGTTCGTCTCGTCCTCGACCACGAGAATGCGCGCGTCGGGCACCGGCGGTCTCCTCTCTCGGATGTGCGGCTCTGCGTTTGGTGATCGGCCGGCTCGTTCCACCGGCGGGCGTATCTGGTGCAAGAACTGCACCACGAGGCCGCCCAAGCAAATCAGGCGGTTACGGGCCTGCTCCGGCGTCAGGGCTGCTAGGAAATGTCAGCGCCGGCCCTTTTGGGCAGCGCGGCGGGAGTCGGGCCCCGCCTCAGCTCATCGGCCACCGCGAGCGCGGGAAGGTGATGCCGGTGCGGGCCTGTAGCTG
>JBGOVO010000181.1:0-7581 GCA_041478145.1 Methylomirabilia bacterium | reverse complement strand
CTCCGCCATCGCGGGCAACAAGATCCGCCTCGCCATGCGCATCGGCTCGCCGCTGCTGGCCGGCTGGGTCACCGACAAGGACGGTACCCCGATCATGGAGGAGAAGCCGGTCTTCGACCGCGACGACTTCTACCAGGCGCCGCTCGGCGGGACCCGCGAGCAGGGCTCGCACAAGGGCTACGGCTTCGCGCTGATGGCGGAGGTGCTGGCCACGATGCTGGCCGGTGCGCTGCCCACCATGCTGGCGCCCGGGAGCGGGTCCAAGAACCAGTTCGCCGCGTACAACATCGAGGCCTTCACCGACCTCGGGCGGTTCAAGGACACCATGGACGAGATGCTCCGGACCCTGCGGACCGCCGCGCCCGCGCCCGGGCAGGAGCGCGTGCTCTATCCGGGGCTATCCGAGGCCGAGGAGATCGCGCATCGTCGGGCCCACGGGATCCCGCTCCACAAGGAAGTGATCCAGTGGTTCGGGGAGTGCACGAGCGAGATGGGGCTGCCTCCGCTGGCCGTGGGGCACTAGCACCTCGTCCCTGGCCCCTCACCCTGGGGCCCCTCACCCTGGGGCCCCTCACCCTGGGCCCCTCACCCTGGGCCCCTCACCCTGCCCTCTCCCCTGAGGGGAGAGGGGGATGAGGAGGAGAGGCCCTTAGAGCCACGGCGAGCATGATGGCATATGATCGGCGGGGGGCCACTGTGACGATCGATCTCCTCTACGGCCGCGGCACCTTGCCGGTCGCGCCGCCCGCCGGCTGCGAGCCCACCGTGATCCAGAAGGCCGCGATACCGGTCCTGGCGGAGCCGCGGGCCGCCATCGAGCGGGCGCTGGCCGCGCCGATGGGCAGCCCGCCCCTGCGCGAGCTGGCGCGCGGCAAGCGCTCGGCCTGCATCCTGATCTGCGACATCACCCGGCCGGTGCCCAACGGTCTCTTCTTGCCGTCGCTCGTTCGCACCCTGCTCGACGCGGGCGTGCCCCGCCTCGGCATCACGGTGCTGGTCGCCACCGGGCTCCACCGGGCGAACGAGGGACCAGAGCTGGCCGAGCTGGTCGGCGACCCGTGGGTGCTCGAGACCGTGAACGTGCTCAACCACGACGCCACCGTGGACGGAGACCACGTCCTGCTCGGGCGGACTCCCGGGCGCGGCACCGTGGTGCGCCTGGACCGCCGGCTGGTCGAGGCCGAGCTCCGGATCGCCACCGGCCTGGTGGAGCCGCATTTCATGGCCGGCTGGTCGGGCGGCCGCAAGGTGATCGCCCCCGGGGTGGCCCACGCCGAGACGATCACCACGTTCCACAACGCCGCCTTCATGGCGCACCCGCGCGCGGCCAACTGCGTGCTGGACGGCAACCCGCTGCACGAGGAGCAGCTCGCCATCATCGAGATGCTGGGTGGCGCGCTGGCGCTGAACACCGTGATCGACGACGCGCGCCGCCTCGCCTTCGTCAACTTCGGCGAGGTCGTCCGGAGCCATCTGCAGGCGGTGGCGTTCGCCCGCCGGTACGCGCAGGTGCCGGTGAGCCGGCGCTTCCACACCGTGGTCACCAGCGCCGCCGGCTATCCGCTCGACAAGACCTACTACCAAACCGTGAAGGGGATGGTGGGGCCGCTCGACATCCTGGAGCCCGGCGGCGATCTGATCGTCGCCTCCGCCTGCTCGGAAGGGATGGGCTCGAAGCACTATGTGGAGGCGCAGCGGCGGCTCGTCGAGCTGGGCCCGGAGGGCTTCGCGTCGAGCATCGAGCACAAGCGGCACGCCGACATCGACGAGTGGCAGACCCAGATGCAGCTCAAGCCCATGCGGGTCGGCCGCGTGCGCCTCTACACCGACGGCCTGGACGAGATCGACGCCGGTCTGACCGGCGTGGAGCGGGTCACCGATCTCACCACCGCCATCGCGGACAGCATGGCGCGCCACCGCGATCCCCGGGTCGCCTTCGTGCCCGAAGGCCCGTACGTCGTGCCGGTTCACGAGGAGGCGTGATGTTCGACGCGGTGATCGTCGGCGCCGGGTTCGCCGGGCTGTACATGCTCCACCGTCTGCGGGAGCTCGGGCTCACCGCGCGCGTCTACGAGGCGGGCAACGGCGTCGGGGGCACGTGGTACTGGAACCGCTATCCGGGCGCGCGGTGCGACGTCGAGAGCATGGACTACTCGTACTCGTTCTCGGACGAGCTCCAGCAGGAATGGCGCTGGACCGAGCGCTACTCCGCCCAGCCGGAGATCTTGAAATACATCAACCACGTCGCGGACCGGTTCGACCTGCGCCGGGACATCCAGTTCGAGACGCGGGTGACCGCCGTGGTCTTCGACGAGGCGACGAGTCGCTGGACGATCGAGACCGATCGCGGCGACCGCGTGTCCGCGCGGTTCTGCATCATGGCCACCGGCTGCCTGTCCGACGCGCAGGTGCCCGAGTTCAAGGGGTTCGAGACCTTCGAGGGGCGGTGGTATCACACCGGCAAGTGGCCGCACGAAGGGGTCGACTTCACCGGCCAGCGGGTCGCGATCATCGGGACCGGCTCGTCCGCGATCCAGTCGATCCCCATCATCGCGAAGCAGGCGTCCCACCTGTTCGTCTTCCAGCGGACGCCGAACTACAGCATGCCCGCGCAGAACGCGCCGCTGGATCCGGACTACGAGCGGCGGGTGAAGGCGAGCTACGCCGAGTTCCGCCGCCAGGCCCGCGAGTCACGGGTCGGCTTCGTGGTCGACCGGAGCGGGGACTCCGCGCTGGCGGTGCCCGCCGAGGAGCGGCAGCGCGAGTACGAGAAGCGCTGGAGCCGCGGCGGGCTCGGGTTCTCGGCCGCGTACACCGACCTGCTCACCAGCCAGGACGCGAACGACACCGCCGCCGAGTTCTTCCGCGCCAAGATCCGGACCATCGTGCGTGACCCGTCGCTCGCCGAGACCCTGTGTCCGCAAGACTATCCCCTCGGCACCAAGCGCCTCTGCGTCGACACCGGCTACTACGCGACCTTCAACCGGGACAACGTCACCCTGGTCGACGTGCGCAAGAGCCCGATCGAGGCGATCACCCCGCACGGAGTCCGGACGCGAGACGCCGAGTACCCGGTGGACAGCCTCGTCTTCGCCACCGGATTCGACGCGATGACGGGCGCCCTGCTGAACATCGACATCCGCGGGCGGGCGGACCAGAAGCTCCAGGAGACGTGGGCCGCGGGGCCGCGCACCTATCTGGGCATCGCGGTCGCCGGCTTCCCGAACCTCTTCGCGATCACCGGCCCCGGCAGCCCGTCCGTGCTCAGTAACATGATCGTGTCGATCGAGCAGCACGTGGACTGGATCGCCGACTGCATCGCCTACCTGCGCACCCACGGGCGCGCCACCATCGAGGCCACCACCGAGGCGCAGGACGCGTGGGTCGCGCACGTCAACGAGGTGGGGCACACGACGCTCTACCCGCTGGCCAAGTCCTGGTACATGGGCGCGAACGTCCCCGGCAAGCCCCGCATCTTCATGCCGTACATCGGCGGCGTCGGCGTCTACCGGGAGAAGTGCGACGAGGTCGCGGCGAAGGGCTACGAGGGGTTCGACCTGACCGCCTGAGACCCGCCGGCGCCGCGCTCAGTTCGTGGCCGACGCGGTGGCGGCGCGCCAGATCCGTCGCGCGTCCCGGTCGATGTTGAGCGCGACGATCGCCGCCCCCACCAGGAAGAGGCACGCCAGCGCGTACGCGGCGCCGTAGCCGCCGGTCGTCTCGAAGAGCGCGCCGGCCAGCCAGGAGCCGAGGGCCGAGCCGGTCTGGTGCACCAGGAAGATCAGGCCGAAGACGGAGCTGACCGAGAAGCGCCCGTAGATGTCGGCGGTCAATGCCGAGGTCATCGAGCCGGTCCCCGCCATCGTGATGCCCCCGAGCACGGCCACCGCCAGGATCGCGGCCGGGTTGTCCCGGATGAGGAAGAAGCCGGCGAAGATGAAGATCCGGCCCGCGTAGATCGCGGCGAGCACCGGGCGGCGCCCGAGGCGGTCGGAGAGCGCGCCGAGCATCACGGTGAACCCGATGCTCGAGCCGCCGAGCACCCCCAGCGCCCACGAGGCGAACATCGGCGAGTACCCGTGATCGGTGAGCATCGGGATCCCGTGCGAGGAGAGCAGGCTCATCGAGAAGCCGCAGGTGAAGAACGAGCCCGCGAGCTGCCAGAAGGCGAGCGTCTGCAGCGCCTCGCGGGCGGTGACCCGCTCGATCGGGGCGGCGACCTCGCCGGCCCTCGGGGCGATCCCGTCGGCGGTGAGCCCGACCGACTCCGGCGAGTCCCGCACCACCCACAGGCAGAGGGGCAGTCCGATCACGAGGATCCCGGCCGCCATCCACAGGTAGGTGGCGCGCCACCCGGCGGAGAGGATGAGCCAGGTCACCGCGGGCACGAGCAGGCTCATCCCGGTCATCGAGGCGCTGCCCAGCACCGAGAGCGCGGTGCCGCGCCGCCGGCTGAACCACCGCGCGACCACGCCGGAGGCGATCACCGGCCCGGTCCCGGCCAGCCCGAGCGGCACCAGCACGCCGTAGACCGCGGCGAACTCCCAGACGTTGCGGACCATCGCGGTCAGCACGAGCGAGACCACCAGCAGGAGCGTGCCGGCGGTGGTGACCGCGCGCACGCTGAAGCGGTCGAGCGCCATGCCCGCGAGGGGCATGAAGACGCCGTAGAGGAAGAGGCTCAGCGCGATCACCGCCGAGAAGCTCGCGCGATCGAGGCCGAGGTCGCCCACGATCGGCTTGAGGAAGGGGCCGACCGCGTGGCGGATACCCGTCGAGAGGAACGTGGTGACCGAGAACGCGGCGACGACCCACCAGCCGTAGAAGATCGATCGGTCTCGCATGCCCTCTCGACTATAGCCCAGGCGGCCGGGCGTTAGCTCGCGAAGAACTCCAGCATGAGGCGGTTCACCGCGGTCGCGTTCTCGTACGCCGACCAGTGGCCGGCCCGGGGAACGCGGTGCAGGTCGAGCGCGCCGACGGCGGCGCGGATCTCGCCGATCAGCAGCTCGGCGGGCCGGAACGCGGAATCGTCGCGCTCGCCCCAGAGCAGCCGGATCTTGCAGCCGCGCCGCGCCAGATCCGCCAGGTCCCCCAGCAGCGTCCCGCCACCGCTGACCTTCCGGCTGTCGAACCGGGTCCTCCGGACGTTCTCGGCCTGGATGTCCACCGTGTCCTCACCGACGCTCGCCGCGTCGCTCAGCATGTTGACCAGCAGGTTGTGGCGGCAGATCTCGCGAAAGAGGCGCTCGTCGCTCCCCGCCTCCTTGTAGCTCCGGATCGGCCGCCCGCCGAAGCGGCGCGCCGGGAAGCCGCCGGGCGAGACCAGGCAGAGGTGCGTCACGCGCGGACCGAGGCGCCGGGCGAGGCTCGCGGCGATGGCGCCGCCGAACGAGAAGCCGGCGAGCCGCAGCGGGGCCTCGCCCGGAAGCATCGCGACGAGCAGCTCGTGGACGAGGTCGAGGTACGCGGGGCCGGTCGTCTCGCGCGCGACGGGGGCGGAGTGACCGTACGCCGGGTGATCGAGCGCGTGCACGGTGAAGCGCGCGGCCAGCGGCTCGACGTTGCGGATCCAGTGCTTCCACGACCCCATGCCGCCGTGAAAGAGCACGAGGTCCGGTCCGCGACCGGACCGGTGCACCGCCATCCGGGGGGCCCGGTCTGGGCTCACGCGGCGGGGGTCAGCGGAGCCGGGGCCGGACGCGCTCGGCGAAGAGCGCCATCTGCTCGTCCAGCTCGCGACCATCGGGAGCGAGGAACTCGAGCACCAGGTGCTCGACGCCGCAGTCGGCCAGCTCGCCGAGCTGCTCGAGCAGGGCGGCCGGCTCGCCCGCGAGCACGCGCCCGGCATGGGCGGACGGGGGCGCACTCTGGCCGGGGCGAAGGATGCGGATATCGTTGCGAAGGGTGAGCGCGGGCGGCATCGCGCGGCCGCGGGCCTGCCCGATCCGGGCCAGCTCCGCGACGCCGGCCCGCAGCTCCTCCGGGGGGCGATTGATCGGATGCCAGGCGGCCCCGAACTCCACGGCGCGCCGGAGCGCGGCCTTGCTGTGGCCGCCGACCCAGATCGGCGGGTGCGGCTTCTGCACGGGCTTGGGCTCGAAGACGAGCCCGTCGAACTGGGTGTACTTGCCCGCGAAGGTCGGCGCCCGGCTGGTCCACAGCTCCCGCATCGCCCGCAGGTACTCGTCGGTCATGGCCCCGCGCTCCGCGAAGGGCAAGCCCAGCGCGGCGCTCTCGGCGGCCAGCCAGCCCGCGCCGACTCCGAAGACGACCCGCCCGCCGCTCAGGGCGTCGAGCGAGGAGATCATCTTGGCGGTGACCACCGCGTTGCGGTACGGGACGATGAGCACGGTGGTGCCGAGCCGCACCCGGCTGGTCGCCCCCGCGATCACCGCGAGCGTCACGAGCGGATCGAAGATGGTCTCGCCGAAGTTGACGACGTTGGCGTGGGGCACCACCACGTGATCGCTGACCCAGACCGAGTCGTAGCCGAGCTGCTCGGCCTGAGCCGCGGCGTGCCGGATGATGTCCGGCGTGGCCAGGTGCCGGCAGTTCGGGATCCAGACCCCGACCTGCATCACGCGTTGAGGTAGCGCAGCGGCAGCCCGGGGCGCGGCCACTCGAACGAGACGAGCGTGCCGCCCATGGACAGGGTCGCGTACGCGGTGCGCAGGTCCTTCCCGCCGAAGCACACGTTGGTGACCATCATGTCGGGCAGCATGTACTGATCGACGCGGCTGCCGTCCGGCCAGATGTCGCTCACCGCGCCGGTGATCAGGGTGGCCACGCAGACGTGACCCTCGCCGTCCACCGCGAGCGAATCGAACATCTGGTACCCGCCGAGCCCCACCACGACCGTCCCCTTCTCGCCGCGGTACGGCCCGTTCGCCGACTCGATCTGGCCGGGCGCGGAGAGCTTGAAAGCCCAGCAGCGCGCGGTCGGCGTCTCGACCACGTAGAGCGTCTTCTCGTCCGGCGAGAGGCCGATGCCGTTCGGGCGCTCGAGGGGAAAGATCGCCTCCCGGATCATGGACCCGTCCGCCTTGGCGTAGTAGACGACCCCCCGGTCGCCGTCCCGCTCGCGCGTCTTGCCCAGATCGGTGAACCAGAACCCGCCGGCCCGGTCGAACACGAGGTCGTTGGGCCCGCGCAGGCGCTGGCCGTCGCAGCGATCGTAGAGCGTCTCGAACTTGCCGGTCTCGGGATCCACGATCTGGATGCTCCCGGTCGCGTAATCGTCGGCCTGGAGCACCGGGAACAGCTTGCCCGGCCGCTCCACGAACTTGAGCCCGCCATTGTTGGTGACGTAGATCTTGCCGCCCGGGCCCATGGCCGCCCCGTTGGGGCCGCCCCCGAGCGTGGCCACGACGTGGATCTTCCCGTCCGGCGTGACGCGAGAGAGACTGCGCCGCTCGATCTCGACCAGGATGACCGAGCCGTCCGGCATGGCCACCGGACCTTCGGGGAACCGCAGCCCCGAGGCGATCGGCTTGAGCGCGGGGTTGAACGTGGCCATCAGGATGCCGCCTGGATCAGCCGGGCGCAGCGGTCGAGCACGGGCAGCACCTCGTCGGCCTT
>JBGOVO010000046.1:0-15333 GCA_041478145.1 Methylomirabilia bacterium | reverse complement strand
CCCCCACCCCCGCAGCCGCTGCCCCAGCTCCCACGCCGTCAGCGGCGCCTGCAGATTCACCACCATCAGCCCCGGCCGCCCGTGCGCCTGCACCGCCAACTCCACCTCGTGCAACGACCCTACGAAATGCGGCTGCCAGCCGCAGAGACTCGCAAGCCCACGGACTGGAGCCGATAGCTCCAACGTCTCGTCAAGCACCAGAACATTCACGTTTTTGCACTCCTAGAAGGAATTGCGCTCCGAACAGGGGGTCACGCAACGGGTATGCCATCGGGGGACTACAATGCTAGCTGGCACTTAGAGGCTCTCACGCAGGAAGCTCACGCCAAAAGCTGGTGGCTGAAAGTCCAATTCTTGTCACCCGCTACGATCGGTCTCCTCTCTGCCGCGGCGGCGCCTCCATCCGAACGCGCCGAGCAGCGCGAGATTCGAACCGACCAGCACGATGGTCGCCGGCTCGGGCGTCGGCGCCGGCAAACCGGAATCCGTCGGATCCCACGTCGAGCCCGGACTGATCGAGTGAGAACTGTCTCTTCCTGGATCGCCCGAGCCGCCGCCGCTCCACGGACCGAGGTTCGAGAAACTCGGGTATCCGCCAGATCCAAACCCGCCCGACCCGTTCCCGGTTCCCCGCTCCTGATTCGAGGAGCTCGCAAGGAACTGCACCGGAGACGACGGCGAGTCGTCGCCGCCCGATTTGCTCTCCGACGCCGGCGAGCCATCGCCGAGGAGCGCGATCATCCCCGGGCGGTGCGGGAGTGGCCCGTCGAAGGCGCCCGTTGACAAGACGCCGAACGGCCGCGCGCCACCGATCTCCTCGGGCGCCGCAATCATCGTGAGATTGAGAGGCGGTTTCGGAGGGGCCGGCGCGGGTCCCCCCGTCCGCGCCATCAGCGCATCCCAGACATCGCTCGGAATGCCGGCCACGGCGGCGGGATTCCGCGGATCGCGCAGCGATCCGGACAGCGCGGAGGCGCTTGGCAGCCCCCCGCGTCCCCCGCGCAACGGCCACAGATAGAGTGGCAGCATGACGAGCAGGAGAATCAGCGCCGCGACCAGGAGCCGCCGGCCGCGGCGCGCGGGCAGGGCACCAGAACCCGAGGGGAGCCGCATGATGCAGACCAAAGCGAGGGCCGTGCCATGGAAAGAGCACGAAAAACATCTGCCAATCCAGCCAGTTGAGCGGGCTCGATGCCCCGCCGGCAACATTTGCGTGGAAATCGGCCACTCCGGTGAGAGGACGCGCGGCCTCACTCAGGGAACACGACTACCCATCAGGACCATTGCGCAGACATGCCTTCGGTGACGCCTTCGTCGGTGCGGATGTGCGCCACCACGAGGCTGTGATGGGGAAAGTCGAGCGCGATCGGCTTCCGGGTGGGCACGCGCAGCACGCTGGTGCGCCCATGAAAATCACCGCCGTTACACGCTCGCCTTCGGCGGCGGCGGGGTCGAATCCATCCAGGTCTATCTGCAGACGCGGCTCGCGCCCCTGCTGCTGGGCCAGGATCCGCTGCTGGTGGAGCGGCTCTGGGAGCGGATGTATCGCGCGGACCGGGGCATCAAGCGCCAGGGCGTCGCCGCCTACGCGCTCAGCGCGCTCGACATCGCGCTGTGGGACATCGTGGGCAAGGCCGCGGGCCTGCCGCTGTACAAGCTCTGGGGTGCGGTGACGGACCGCGTCCCCGCGTACGGCAGCGGCGGCTGGCCGAGCTACACGCTCGACGATCTGATCGGCGAGGCGCAGGCCTACGTCGCGCGCGGCTGCCGCTACTACAAGATGAAGATCCACCATCCCGATCCGCGGGTGAATCGCGAGCGCGTGGAGGCGGTGAAGAAGGCGGTGGGCGGAGGCGTGCGCATGATGGTGGACGTCAATCAGAAGCTCGACGTGCTGGGCAATCTCCGGCAGGCTCGGGTGCTGGAAGACCTGGACCTCGTGTGGTACGAGGAACCGGTACTGGCCGACGACCTGGCCGCGTGCGCCGAGGTCGCCCGGGGTATCAACATCCCGGTCGCCACCGGGGAGAACAACTACACGCGCTTCGAGTTCCGGGACCTCATCGAGCGCCGCGCCGCCCGCTACCTGATGCCCGACGTCTGCCGGGCCAACGGCTTCAGCGAGACACTCAAGATCGCTCGTCTCGCCGCCGCCCACCAGGTGGCCGTCTCCCCGCACGTGGTGCACGAGCTGTCGCTGCACGTGGCGGGCGCCCTCAGCAACGGCTTCCTCGTGGAGTGGATCGACTGGGTACCGGAAGATCTCTTCGCGGAGATGCCCGTCCTCGACGGCGGTGACTTCCTCATCCCCGACCGGCCCGGTCACGGCGTGAGCCTGGCGCCGGGGGCGGAACGGAAGTACCGCGCGGACTGACCCTGGCCCGCCCGATCAGGTGCGCCCGATCAGAAGACGGCGAGCGGGTTGGCGGGAGACCCGGTCCCGCCCACCACCACGAGCGGCGCCACCACCAGCATGAACTCGTCGCGCCCCTCTTCCGCGCAGGCGCGGCCGAGCGGCTCCAGGAGCGCGTTGTCCACCAGGGCCACCCCATACGCGAAGAGCGCGGCGTGCACGGCCCAGGGGATGTCGTAGCCCACGGGCAGATGGTCCAGCATGTCCCAGACGAGCACGCTCACGTCGTGATCCCGCAGGAATTCGAGACAGGAGACGTGCAGGCCCGGTCGCTCCATGGGGCCGGGTCCGAAGGGCCGGCCGTAGGCCCGCTCGGAGTTGGCGGCCTGCCACGCCTCTCGTCCCGAATACACGCAGACCGCATCGCCCGGCTCGAGCCGGAGTCCGCGCGCCCGCGCGATGTCCTCCAGCTCCCAGCCGTGAACGGGCCGGTCTTCCGTCACCGAGGGCACGCCGCGGTGGCGCGGCACGTCCAGCAGCACGCCGCGCGTGATGATACCCTCCGCCCAGTGCTCGACCGATCCGAAGGTGGCGCCGTCGAACGTGATCTCCTTCTTGGGGTCGCGCCCGTTCCACATCGCCTCCTCGTCCCACGTGTGGCAGAGCGCGTCGAGGTGGGTGGAGGCCACCCCGTGATAGAAGATGCCGTAGTAGTCGGCGGCGAACCCGCCCTTGCCGCGCGGCAGCGTTCGCATGTAGTGGTGCGCGGGCAGCGCATTGTTCAGTCCCGGCTCCTTCGGAAACGGGCGGCTCAGCGATACGCTGCGCCCGCTGCGCACGAGTCGCGCCGCGGCCGCGCGCTTGGCCGGCGTGATCAGATTGAGCGCGCCGATCTGGTCGTCCTTCCCCCATCGGCCCCAGTTTCGGCGGTCGTGGATCAGCGCGCGTACTTCACGTTCGGTCGGCAGCGGACGCTCGGGCATGTCGGTCCTCCGGAAGCGGGACTCTACGCCGGGTCCCCCGCGGTTGCAAGCGATTGACGCGACGCGTTGCTGCGATTGACTCGCCTCCGGCGTTGTGGCATGTTTGCGGCTCCGCGCTTCCTCTACTCGGGGCGCGGGGCCGGCGGCGGCGATGCGGGCCGGCCGACGGGAGGGGGCCGAGAGAGGCCATGTTGGGTAGTGGATTATCCAGTAAAGCAGGAATCCTCGCCATGCAAGGTTCGCATCGTTCGCGGCAACTCACCGGTTTCGTTCCACTTCGGTGACTGGTACGGTGCTTGCCCTTGTGATCCGCCGGGGGCAACTCTCGCCTACGAGGAGAAAACCTGTGAAGAAATTCGTCATCCATTGCTCGTTCGCTATCCTCCTGATCCTGATCGCGGCGAGCCTCTGCCCGGCCGCGGAGGAGATGGGGCTCATCACCGGAGGCGAAAAGGGGACGTATTACCAGTTCGGCCTCGATCTCCAGAAGCTGGTGAAGACCGCGGGGGTGAACCTCACCGTGCACAACTCGAAGGGCTCCATCGAGAACATCTTCGCGGTGTACCAGCGTCCGGGCGTTCAGATGGGCATCGTGCAGTCGGACGTCCTCGCCTTCGTCGCCCGCGTGCAGTCCGATCCGGTCCTCACCCGCATCGCCAAGAAGACGCGGATGGTCTTCCCGCTCTACAACGAGGAAGTGCACGTGCTGGGCAAGCGCGGGATCCGCGACTTCGACGACCTCGGCGGCAAGCGGGTGGCCATCGGTCGGGATGGTAGCGGCACCTACCTCACCGCGCGCCTGCTCTTCAAGCTCTCCGAGGTGAATCCGAGCGAGATGGTGCCGATCGACACCGGCGAGGCGCTCGCGGAGCTGAAGGCCGGGCGCATCGACGCCATGTTCTACGTGGCGGGCTACCCGGTGAAGCTCCTGAAGGACGACGTCACCGAGAAGGACGGGCTGGAGCTGATCCCGATCAGCAATAAGAGCATCACCGAGTTCTACCCGCGCGCCGAGATTCCCGCCAACATCTACGAGTGGCAGCGGACGCCGGTGAGCACCGTGGCGGTCAAGGCGGTGCTGGTGTCGTTCGATTTCCGGCGGAGGGACTGCGACAACGTCGGGCGCTTCGCCCAGACCATGTCGCGGCAGATGAACTGGCTGCTGCAGAACGGCCATCCGAAGTGGAAGGTGGTCGATCTGAACTACCCGCTGAAGGGCTGGGAGCAGTACGACTGTGTGCGGAAGTATCTGGGCACCGCCGCCGCCGGCACGGCCGCCGCTCCGACCAAGGCGGGACAGAACGAGAACCCGGTCTTCAACGCCATCAAGGGGCTCCTCGACGAGTAGACACGTGGCACCTGGCAGCAATCGGTTCCTCACGATCGGCGCCGCGGTCGGGAGCTTGGGGCTCCTGACCGCGGTCGTGCTGCTACTCTGGCCGGCCGATCCCACCGACTACGGCTTCAGCTCGGGCCGCGAGCAGGCCGACGGCGAGACGGTGGGCTGGGTGTCGAAGGTGGAATCGAACACGATTCACGTCAACTCGGGCCCGTTCGGCGGCGGGGTGGTCCCGCTGGTGGTGACCAAGCACACCAAGATCACGGTGGGCGCCAAGGAAGGCTGGTTCGAGGACATCCGGCCGGGTGGCCAGGTCAAGGTCGCCTACGAGCTCTATCACGGCAAGCGGCTCGCCCGCACCGTCGAGCTCCTCGTGGACGAAGGAGCCCGGCGCCCGGGCCGCGGTGAGCCGCGGTTGAAGAGCGCGGTAGGGGCTCCCGCCACCGAGCGCGCTCCGACCAAGGCGAGCGCCGCGAGCAGTCCGGCGCCGAAGGCCATCGAGCCCGCGCCGCCGCTCGTGGCCGTGACCCCTCCGAAGCCGGCCGCCTCGGTGAGGCCAACCGTGCCCGGACCGCCGGACACGCGGCCGGCATCCAGGCCCGAGCCGGCGCGGTCGCTGGCCGCGGAAGTGCAGGCCCCGCCACGCGCGTCGACGACACCCGCCCACAGCGTGGCCGCTCCGGAGAACGGGGGGCGGGCCCAGGAGGCGGTGCGGCAGCCCGAAACCACGGCTCGGCCGCAATCGACGCCTCCCGCGCCGCCGCCGGCGCCCGCCCGCGCTCCGGAGCCGGCGCGTGGGACGGAGGGTGAGGGCACCGACGGCTCGGCCGCGGTGGATTGGCTGTTGAAGGGACGCCGGTAGCGCCGAGCCGCGCGGTAGAGCCGCCTGCTACTCCTTGGGCGGATCCTCCCCACTCCGGAAGCGGATCAGCACGACGTCGTCGAAGTCCACACTCGCGGAGCTGGCGATATAGACCTGATCGACCACCTCGAACCCGGTCACGGGCAGCGTCCACCAGGGTAGCGCCAGATCGTTCCCGGCTGGGAGGCCCACCGGGAAGCCCACGAACTGGACGCGGCTCGCCCATCGCGGATCGTACGTCCGCGACAGGAGGATGTTGACGTTGTAGTTGTTGTAGCCCTCGATGCTGAGCGGTTTGTGTGGAAGCTCGCGATTGCGCGTCACCCGATACCGGAGACTCTTCACCCCGAACGGCTTCCCGTCGAGAGACCGGATGTAGATGCCGTGGAGCTCCCAGGGATTGCCCAGGTGCTGAGCCTCGAAGCCGGCGGCGAGGTCAGGGGGATGGAAGTGCCCCCGCCTGAAGAAGGCCTCGGGCGTGCCGGTTCGGAGCGACCAGAACGACTCGACCAGGAAGCCCTGCTCGGTGAAGCTGGGATTCGCAGTCCCCTGCCCGGGCGCGAAGGCCATGGGCTGGGTCGGGCGGCCCTGGAGCACCGTCGTCGGAGGCAGCTCCGTCGCGGCCCGAGAGCCTCCGGCAAGATCCGGCAGCGGCTCGGTAGCGCGTCTTCCGTGCGCCGATGAGGGCGTCGGGGTCTCCGCGGGGGAATTCAGGTGGGCCATCTGAGGCGTGTCATAGAGTCCCATGAACCCGCGAACCGTCACCTGGTTGAACGTGATCACGTACTCCGACTGTTCGGCCCACGCGGGGCTCGCGGACACGATGGAAGCGGCCAGGAGGAGGTGTCGCAACCTCACGTGGCCATCCTCTCACCTCATCGTTTCTCCCCGCAATGTCCGTCAGTCGCTCACGCGCGTCCGCAGTCGCGGATCGAGCGCGTCGCGCAGGCCGTCGCCCAGGCAATTGAAGCCCATCACGGTGAGGAAGATGGCGATCCCGGGGAAGAGCGACACGTGCGGGGCCTCCATGAGGTAGGCGCGGCCGTCGCTCACCATCTTGCCCCACTCGGGGGTGGGCGGCTGCACGCCCAGGCCCAGGAAGGACAGGATCGCGGCCAGGAGAATCGAGGTGGCCACCTGCATGGAGGAGAAGACCAGGAGCGACGAGACGCTGTTGGGCAGGATGTGGCGGAAGAGCACGCGCGCGTGCCCGGCCCCCAGGGCCCGGACGCCCTGGACGAACTCGAGTTCTTTCAGTGACAGGGCCATCGAGCGCGTGAGGCGCGCGAAGGCCGGGATGGAGCGGAGTCCGACCGCGATCATCACGTTGATCAGGCTCGGGCCCAGCGCGGCCACGATGGCGATCGCGAGCAGGATGCTCGGGAAGGCCAGCAGCACCTCCATCGCGCGCATGATCGGGGCGTCGAGGCGGGAGAAATAACCGGCCAGGAGCCCGAGCACGATGCCGGTGACCGCCCCGATGGCGGTGGCGATGACACCCACCAGCAGGGAGAGCCGGGCGCCGTAGAGGATACGGCTCAGGATGCAGCGGCCGAACTGATCGGCGCCGAGCGGGAAGTCGGATGACGGCGCGGTCAGCGCGCGGGGCAGGTCCTGGCGGATCGGGTCGTGCGGCGCCACCTGGCGCGCGAAGGCGGCGAGGAGGATGAGCACCGCGATCAGCCCCAGGCCCACGACCGCGAGCCGGTGCGCCACGAAGCGCCGCCACGCGGCGCTCATGCGGGCCGCCCGCGTGAGCCACCCGACCGCGGCTCACTCATAGCGGATGCGGGGATCGAGCCAGCCGTAGAGCAGATCCACCAGAAGGTTGACGAGGACGAAGAGCACCGCCACCAGCAGCACGCACCCCTGCACCACCGGGTAGTCGCGCTGGAGGATCGCGGTCATGGCCAGCCGCCCGACCCCGGGCCAGGCGAAGATGGTCTCGGTGACCACCGCGCCGCCGAGCAGGAAGCCGTACTGCAGCCCCACCACGGTGACCACCGGGATCAGCGCGTTCTTGAGCGCGTGCTTGCCGACCTCGCCGAGCGGCGGCAGGCCCTTGGCCCGCGCGGTGGTGACGTACTCGCGCCCCAGCACGTCCAGCATCCCGGAGCGCGTGAGCCGGCTCGTGATCGCCAGCGAGGTGGTCGCCAGCGTGACGGCGGGCAGCACGATGTGCCGCAGGCCCTCCCAACGCCACGGTGGCCCGCCGCGCCCCGACACGGGCAGCCAGCCGAGCTGGAGGCTGAAGAGCCAGATCGCCACGATCGCCAGCCAGAACACGGGCATGGACAGCGTGGACAGCGAGGTCACCATCGCGAGGTAGTCCACCCAGGTGGCGTGCTTGACGGCGGCGAGCAGGCCGAGCGGCACTCCCACCGCCACCGCGATCAGCATGCTGGCGGTCGTCAGCTCGAGCGTGGCGGGGAAGCGCGCGATGATCTCGTCCACGACGGGCGCCCGCGAGCGGAGCAAGCGGCCCAGATCTCCACGCAGCGCCCGACTTAGGAACGACACGTACTGCTGGTAGAGCGGCCGGTCCAGGCCCAGCTCGACGCGAATGCGCTCGACGACCGATTCGGGCGCGTCGGGGCCGGCGATGAGGCGCACCGGGTCGCCCGGGACGACGTGCATGACCGCGAAGGCCAGGAGCGAGACACCGAAGAGGACGGGGATGGTCTGCAGGAGACGGCGGAGGACGTACCCGCCCACCGCCCCCGCCTACGCGTCCCAGGCCGCGTAGGTCTGCGGGGAGAGCTGGTCCGCGCTCCGTCCGGCCCAGTCCGCCTTGGCCATGCGAGGCCACATCCGGTCACCCGCGGCCTGCAGCGACTTGAGGATGGCGCGCTCGTCGGCGGCGAGCACTCGCCCGCCGTCCACCACCAGGCGGCCATTGACGTAGACGCGGTCGACGTCCTCGTCGGCGGCGTTGTAGACGAGGTTCTTGATCGGGTCGCGCAGCGGGGTCATTCGCCATGACGTCGCCTTCCACAGCACGAGATCGGCCTTGGCCCCTGGGGCGATGCGCCCCAGGTCGTCGCGGCCCAGCGCGCGCGCGCCGCCCAGGGTGGCCGCGTCGAAGGCGTGCGCGGCGGTGGTGGCCTCGGTGTTGCGCTCCGTCATCTTCGAGCACACCGCGGCCCAGCGCATGGCCTCGATCACGCTCTGCGGGTTGGTGTCGGTGCCGAGCGACATGTTGACGCCGGCCGCCCGGTAGCGCGCGAACGACTCCATCGCCACACCCCGGCGCGCGAAGACCCAGACCGCGTGGGCCACCGAGCAGCCCGCCTCGGCCATGATGGCCACATCGCCCGCCGGGTAGTTCGTCCACGACGAGCCGCCGATGATGATGGCGTGGCCCAGGATGGTATTGGGGCCGAGCACCCCCAGCTCGCGCATCCACGCGATCGGCGTCTTGCCGTGGCGCGCCACCATCTCGTTGAACTCCACCACCGATTGCGAGGTGTGCACCTGGTACGGCACGCGCGCCTCGTCCGCATGGCGCTTGGCCTCCTTGAGCAAGGCGGGCGTGCACGTGTCGATCTGGGCGGGCGAGAAGAAGCAGCGCACGAGGCCGCCGTGGGCGCCATCGTATTTCGCGTGGAAGTCCACCGCGCGACGCAGGCCCTCGCGACCCTGCTCCTCGTTCCACTCCCACTCCACGCGCTTGCCGTCCCGGGTGAGCCAGCGGCCGGACCGGAAGGCCTGGCCCATGTACACGCGGATCCCGTAGTGGGCGGCGCGCTCGACCACGTACTCCCCGAGTCCGCCGATCTCCATGACGGTGGTGACCCCGCCCCGCAGCAGCTCGGCCATCGAGAAGTCCACGCACACGCGCCCGCCCTCCTCGTCCTGCCCCTCGCTGCGCACGGGCAGCATCTCGAAGAGGCCCGAGTACCAGAACTGCGGGTTGCCGCGGTCCTCGATGAAGGAGCGGTCGAGCGGAGACCCGCCGATGTGGGCGTGGGTGGAGATCAGGCCCGGGGTGACGATGCGGTCGCGCGCGTCCACCGTCTCGTCCACGGTGCCGTCGAAGCGGGGCCCGACGTGGAGGATGTGGTCCCCCTCGATCACCACGACGCCGTCCCGCAGAAGGCGGTGCCCGCGGCCGTCGAAGGCGAGGATGTGGCCGGCCCGGATGGCGGTGCGCTTGGTCGCGCTCATGGCTCAGGCCACCCACACGTCCATCAGCTTGTAGATGCCGTGGATCGGATGGTACTTGAGCCCGCGCGCCCGCGGCCGGTTGCCGAAGATCCAGCGGATGTGCTGGATCGGCACCACCACCGCCTCGCTCACCAGCCGCTGCTCCATCCCCTGGAAGGCTCGGATCCGCTCGGACTCCTTCAGCGTCGTCTGGGAGAGCTGGAATAGCGTGTCCGTCTTGTCGTCGCGCCAGCGGACCGTGTTGGGGCTCGGGATCGCCTGGGAGACGAAGAAGTACATGAAATCGGCGGAGCTGTAGATCATGGGCAGGAAGCGCATGTCGTGCTCGCCGCCCCGGGTGGCGGTATTGAAGGCCGCCGACTCGAGCCGCTTGATCTGCATGTCGAAGCCCGCGTCGCGCAGCGTGGCCTGCACCGGGGTGACGATGCGCTCGTGCAGCTCGGTGAAGACGTAGCAGCTCGCGCTGAGCGGCTTGCCGTCCTTCTGGCGGATGCCGCTCGGGCCGGGCGTCCAGCCCGCCTCGGTCAGCAGGCGCTTGGCCTTCTCGAGGCTCCACTCGTACATGAACGGCCGCATCTGCTCCTTGGGCGTGGCCCCCGCCGCCAGCGGGTGGAGGAAGCCGTGCGCGACGTCGGCCTGGCCCTTCATAACGAACTGCACGATCTGCTCGCGATTGACCGCGTGGGCCACCGCCTTCCGCACCCGCGCGTCCTTGAACAGCTCCTTGTCCAGGTTGAACCCGATATGATTGGAGGAGAGACGGGGGATGGACGTGACCTTCACGCCGCGCCCCTCGAGCCGTCCGATGTGCTGGGGCGAGACGTCGATGTCGAGATCGATGCCGCCCGTCTCCAGCTCGGCCGCGCGCGAGGCATCCTCCGGCAACGTGCGGAAGATCAGCCGGTCCACCCACGGCGCTCCCGTGTTGTCGTAGGCGGGCGAGCCCCACGCATAGTCGTCGTTGCGGATGAGCTCCATCCGGTCGTCCTTGACCCACTCCTTCAGGCGGAACGGCCCCGTGCCGCAGATGCTGCCCGGTACCACGCCGTAGTCCTGCCCGTACTGATTCACGTGCTTGGCGTGCGGGACGGAGGCGTAGCCCCATTCGGTCTGGCTCACGTTGTTGAGGAAGACCAGGGTCGGGTTCTTGAGCTTGAAGACCACCGTGTGCTCGTCCACGACCCGCGTCTCCTGCAGGCTCGTCATCTTCGCCCGCGTCGGCACCGACTCCTTGGGGTCGATCCACCGGTCGAAGTGCTCCTTGACGTCCTGGGCGGTCAGCGGCGCCCCGCAGTGGAACTTGACGTTCTTGCGCAGATGAAAGGTCCAGGTGAGGCCGTCGGCCGAGGTCTCCCACTTCTCCGCGAGGGCCGGCCGGATCTTCATCTGGAAGTCGTGCAGGAGCAGGGCATCGTAGAGCAGCAGGTTGGTCGCGATGGCGGAGAGACCGGTGGAGCGACCTGGATAGAGCGTGTCCGCGTCGTGATTGCGGCCGATGGTGAGCGTGCCGCCCTTCTTCGGCTTCTCCTGTGCGGAGACCCGCGGCGTCCCCGCCCCCAGCACGACCGCGCCGGCGGCACCCAACTTGAGAAGAGTCCGGCGATCGATGCGGTGCGAGGTGGACATGACGGCGCCTCCTCCGAGGGGAACTACGCGATCTCGATCATGTGTGGCGGGTGGCCCGAGACTAGCCGCGCTCCCGGGGCAAGTCAAGGCAGGGTAAGATGCACGCATGTCGCTTCTCCGCCCGCGCCGCGTCGCGCCGGGTCAGACCATCGGGATCGTGGCGCCGTCCGCCGCGCCGAACGAGCCCGAGCGCATCCGCTTTGCCATCGAGACGGTCGAGTCGCTCGGCTTCAAGGTGCAGGCCGCTCCCCACCTCCACGACCGCGACGGCTACCTGGCCGGCTCCGACGCCGACCGCGCCGCCGACCTCAACGCCATGTTCGCCGACGACGGCGTGGACGCGATCTGGTGCGTGCGCGGCGGCTACGGCGCCTCACGGATCCTGCCCGCGCTCGACTACGCGCTGATGCAGCGGAAGCCCAAGGCGCTGATCGGCTACAGCGACATCACCGCGCTGCACATGGCCATCCAGCGGCACGCCGGCCTCGTGACCTTCCACGGCCCGGTCGCCTGGCGGGCCTTCACGCCCTACACCCTGGGCGAGCTGAAGCGGGTGCTCTGGACGCCGGAGGCGCCCGTGCGCCTCGCGGCCCCGCCGCGGTTCGAGCGGCGCGAGGGCCAGGTGGACTGGGACAACCGCGTGACCACGCTGGCGCCCGGGAGGGCGCGTGGCCGGCTGCTCGGCGGCAACCTCTGCTTGATGGCGCACCTCTGCGGCACGCCCTACTTCCCCGACCTGGGCGGCGCCATCCTGTTCCTGGAGGACATCGAGGAGGCGTACTACCGCATCGATCGGATGCTGACCCAGCTCTGGCTGTCGGGGGCGCTGGCGGGTGTGGCGGGCGTGGCCTTCGGAAAGTTCACCAATTGCGAGCCCTCGCCGTTCTTCCTGCAGAACCGTCCGCTCGAGGACATCCTGGGCGAGCGCGTCCGGGCGCTGGGTGTCCCGGCGGTCAGTGGCCTCATGGTGGGCCACGTGGATGACCAGGCCACCCTGCCCGTCGGCTGCCTCGCCGAGCTGGATGCCGACGCCGGCACGCTGACCCTGCTCGAGCCGGGGGTAGCCTAAGCGGCGCCACGCCTCCCAGAAACAGAACGGGTGCCGAGACTAGCTCGACGCCCGTGAATCCCCGCCCTGAGTGAGTGGTGCGCGGTGGTCCAGGAGTCCGGCCGGCTCAGTTGCCGCGGCCGATCGCCCGCTGCAATTCGGCCAACGGCACGATGCGTCCGTGCAGCGGCAGCAGCCGGTCCACGCCCAGACCGAGCCGCGTGATGGTGTCGGCCAGGTCGACGCTGAGCGGGTTGATGATCGCCGGCACCGGCGCGTTCGGCGGTCCCGGGGTGAACGCATCGGCCTGGATCAGAATCCGCTCCTTCGGCAGGTAGACCAGCAGCATGCCGTCGGCGTGGGTACTGCCCGCCATGTGATGGATCTCCACCGAGCGCGCTCCGTCGGTCAGCACGCGCTTGTCGCGCACGCCCTCCACCGCGACCTTCCGCCGCGCGCTCTGCTGGCGATCGGGCGTCATGGTGGCCGGGGCCATCAGCGCACCCTCGAAGAAGGCGCGGTTGGTCTCGTGGGTGATCAGGGCGATGCCCTCCGCCGCGAACGCCCGCAGCCCGCCCGAGTGGTCGAAGTGGTGGTGGCTGTTGATCACGTACCGGATCGGCTTGCCCGGCACGAGCCGGCGCGCCTCCGCGATCACCGCGGTCGCCCGCTCGTCGTTCAGCGGCCCTTCGACCACGATCACGTGGTCCTTCATCTCGATCACCACGCTGTGATGCGTGCCGCCCGCCACGTACCACAGGCCGTCGGCCGCCGGCTCGCTCGCCACCCGCGCGTAGGGCATCGAGGCCTGGCGGATACTGTCCGGGGCCTGGATGTCCACCGGCGCATTGGGCCGCACATCGGTCACCGCCATGTCCATCGCGGGGAAGCCCCCCGCCCCCTGCCGGATCCGCGTCGGGAACTTCACCCCGCCGAAGTCACGATAGTCGGCGTAGACGACCTCCACCGGCATGTCGCCCACGACCGGGTTCGACAGCACCGCTTCCACCTTCTCGACGAGGTTCCGGTCGTCCAGGGTGGCCTTGACGGTGTAGCGGCCCGGCACCGCGAAGGCGATCGTGCGCCCCTGCACGGTGGCGTTGCTGGCCATGGCGGCCTTGACGAGCCCGTGGGGCGTGGTCCAGAGCTGGAGCTGCCGCTCGACGAGAGCCACCGGAGCCGGGGCCGCCGTCTCGCCCGCCACGTTCCACGCGAGATCGCCGCTCACCACCTGGATCTGGCGCACCTCGCCCACCGCCGGCACGCCCCCGCCGCGCGGCGGCATCTCCGCCCGCGACCGCACCTGCTCGTCGCGGAGCGAGGCCGTCTCGTAGTTGATCGTCCGGGTGAAGCTCGGGATGTTGAACCGGGGCCACGCCGCCCCCGGCACGGCGCTCTGACCGATGGCGAAGTTCACCCCGCTCGCCGAGTACTGGAGCGTCTTGACGCTGTCGGCGCCGAGCGCCTTGGCGACGGTTTCCAGGGCGGCCCGCCCGCTCTGGGCGGCGCCGGGGAGCGGTGAGAGTAGCAGGATTACCGTGATCAGCGCGAGCACTCTACCCATCTCGGGCCTCCTTGCCGTCGGGGGTGGGCCGGGGTGTCATTTCCGGTGTTCCTTCCAGAAGCGATCGAGCTCGTCGGCCACCGCGGCGGGCCGCTCGAGCTGCCACCAGTGCGAGCAGTCGGGCAAGCAGACGAGGCGCGCGCCGGTACGCTCGGCCAGCCGGGCGCCGTAGCGCGCCGCCGCATACGGATCGTGCTCACCCCAGAGCACGAGCCCCGGCGCGGTGATCCGGGTGAGATCGTCGTACCATTCCCGCCCCACGTGCACCGCCGAGCGGTACAGGGCCAGGATGGAGCGCTTCATCGTGGCGTCCGCGTGCCGGGCGGCTTCCTCGGCATCGCCGGCCGGTACGCCCGCGGCGACCAGCGCCTTCTGGAGGCCGGCCTCGGTCAAGCCCTCCATGACGCGCTCACCCACGTCAGCCGTCTGCCACAGCCGCGCGGCCTGGTGCCATTCGTATTCCGGATCGAGCGGCGCCCCGCCCACGGCCCAGCTCCGCACGCGATTTGGCTGCAGCGACACCGCGCGCAGCACGAGCAGCGCGCCCCAGTCGTGGCCGACGACGTCGATCGGCTGAGGCTGCGCCGCCAGCTCGTCGAGCAGCCAACTCACGTAGGCGTCCTTGGTGGCGTCGAAGCCCTCGGGCACCGGACGGCCGAAGCCCGGCAAGGAGAGCGTGACCACATCCGGCCGCGCCAGCCGCGCGGTGACCGTTTGCCAGACGCGCGGCGTGTCGGGAACACCGTGGACGAAGACGGCGGGCATGCTGCTCGGCATCCTAGGGACGCCGGTACCGCGAGTCAAGCGGGGGATGCAGCGATCGGTGAGGCGGGCGGGTTACTCTGCGGGGGGATCTTCTGGCTCTTCGCGATCTATGGGCACGATCTCGTCCCGCGCCGGGGCCAGCAGCCACGCGGCCACTTCGTAGAGGGTGGCCGGCGTCGGGTCCCCCGTCGCGCCGAAGAGATCCTGCGCTTCGCTGAGGCTCATCACGCAGACGTCGGAGGTGGGCCGTCCTTCTCTGGCCTTCCGCATCAGGTGAGCCTGCTTGGGCGTGGTCACCAGCCAGAGCATCATCCCGGGCAGGTAGTCGACGCGGACCGCCAGCACGTCACCGTGGGCCAGGAGGCTCTCGTAGAACTCGCGCCCCCGCCGGGACAGCGTCCGGTGGTGTCTCAGGACCTCCTGCAAGGTGACCACGCTTGGGGTCATGACGTGCCTGCTCGGTTCCTCGGAGCAAGGCTTGCGCCACCGGTTCAAAGGACGATAACTCAGGCACTTGCCAGGCAGGCATGGCGGATGGCCAGCGCGGGATTGTCAGCCCGGGTGCCACAGAATGCCATCGGCCGGCCGGACCCCTTACGGGGCGGCTGGCGTCCCCTCGAAAAGGT
>JBGOVO010000342.1:0-4466 GCA_041478145.1 Methylomirabilia bacterium | reverse complement strand
ATGGGTCTCACCGGACAGCACCTCCTCCTCGGCGTTCGTTGACCAGTCGGCGAGGAGAAACGACCGTTCCCCGTCCCGGTGCCCGTCCTCGCGGAAGGCCGGGAGCTGGTCCTCGAGGCTCACCTCCAGCTCCACGCGCTTACCCCGGCGCCTCAGCAGCGCGGTGTTCGTGGCGACCCGGTACAACCACGTGCCGAGCGCGGCGCGCTCCTCGAAGGCCGAGATCTTCTCGAAGAGCGAGAGGAACACGTCCTGCACGACCTCCTCCGCGTCGGCTTCGTTCCGGGTGACGCCGAAGGCGACGCGGTAGACGCGGCTGGCGTGCCGCTCCATCAGGATCTCGAGGGCCTCGGTGTCGCGGGCACGGAGGCGCGCGATCAGGGCCGCTTCGGACTGAGCCGAGGCGGGGTTCGGCGGCTGATCATGCATCGAGTTGCTCCTTGACGAAGGGGGAACAGTTTTGCAGGATGGCGCGCCGCAGCCGCAGCCTGCGGCAGAGGGCGACCCCGTCCCGGTCCACGAATGAGACACGGGCGAAGTCGAGGGTGAGGGTGTGCCCATTGCCCAGGAAGGGCTCGCAGGCGCGGCGGACCTCGTCCACCCACGGCCCCACCATCTGCCCTTCCAAGTGGACCGTGACCTGCTCCCTCCGCCGCTCGGCCACTTCGATCTTGAGCATGACGTCCGTTCGACATCGCAAGTGGCGTGCCCAAGGAGGCGCAGGTAACTCTGAGGAAGAAGGTAAACCGAATCAGCTACTTGAATATTACTGCCTCAGGCGCCTTCCGAGCGCGCCACGAGCGATCGTGGGGAGCTACGAGATGCCGTGGGGGGGGCGGGCGATGCCGAGCTTCGCCATGCGGCTGCGGAGCGTGTTCGGGTGGAGGCCGAGAGTCTTGGCAGCCCCCGCCGGTCCTTCGATCACCCAGCGTGTCTGCTGGAGCACTCCCAGGATATGCCGGCGCTCCATCTCCTCGAGCGTCCCGACCGGCTGATCCGCGACCGGCCCGGGCGCGACTCCGGCAGCCGCGCGAGCGGGTCCCACCGGGAGCAGGTCCGGCCCTAGCTCCAGCACGGGCCCCGAGGAGAGGACGGCGGCCCGCTCGATGATGTTCTGCAGCTCACGCACGTTGCCCGGCCAGCCGTAGGTCACGAGTCGGTCCATGGTCGACGCCGACACCACCTCCAGCGGCTTGCCGAACTCCTTGGCGAAGCGGGCCAGGAAGAACCTGACAAGCTGGGGGACGTCACCGCGGCGGTCGCGCAGCGCCGGCACCCGCAGTGGGAACACGTTCAGGCGGTAGAAGAGGTCGGCTCGAAAGCGGCCCGCCGCCACCGCCTCTTCGAGGTTCCGATTCGTGGCCGCGATGACCCGCATGTTCACCCGCAGCGTGCGATTGCTGCCGACCGCCTCGAACTCGCGCTCCTGCAGCACGCGCAGCAGCTTGACCTGGGTCTCGAGCGGCAGGTCTCCCACCTCGTCGAGGAAAAGCGTGCCGCCGTCGGCCAGCTCGAAGCGGCCGATCCGCCGCTCCAAAGCACCCGTGAAGGCGCCCTTGACGTGGCCGAACAGCTCGCTCTCGACGAGGCCCGCGGAGATCGCGCTGCAATTGACCTTGACCAGCGGCCGATCCCGTCGGCCGCTCCGGCTGTGGATGGCGCGCGCGATCAGCTCTTTGCCGGTGCCCGTCTCGCCCAGGATCAGCACGGTGGAGTCCGTCGAGGCGACCTGCTCGACCTGGCGGAGCGTGGTCAGCAGCGCTGGGCTGCTCCCCACCATCTCGACGAAGTTGTGCTCGCCCCGGATCTCTTCCTGCAGGTATACGTTCTCGGCGTGCAGGCGGTTCTTCAGCGCCTCGACCTCGGCGAGCGCGGCCCGCAGCCGCTCCTCCGCCTTCAGCCGCTCGAGCTCGGCCCCCGCCCGTGCAGCGAAGGCGCGCAGGACGGGCGCGGCCCGGCCGGCCTCGCTGAAGGGCTTGTCGTCCAGCACCGCCAGGTGGCCGGCGACGTGGCCCGCCGAGTCCAGGACCGGGATCCCGAAATAGCTCCGCGCCGACAGGTCGACCAGATCCTGGTCGTCCGGGAAGAGGTGCTGCACGTCGTCCGGATAGAGACCCGGCTTCCCCTCGAGCACGACCCGGCACGGGGTCGGCCCCACGTCGTACTCGAAGCTCTCGCCGAAGCGATCTCCCTTCCAGAAGGCGAGCGTGCGCACCCGGTCGCCGTCGGGCAGGCACTCCGTCAGGAAGGCATAGCGCACGCGTAGCGCGGAGGCCAAATGGCGCACGAGCGAGTAGAAGAAGTCGCGCCCGGTGACCCCCGCGGTTCCCTCGGCGATCTCCCGGACCAGCTCCTCGGCCCGGGCGAGGGCCTCATAGGCCTGCATGTTCTCTACGGCGAGCGCCACCTGCTTGGCCGCTTCCTGCAGGAGCGCGGTGTCGACCTCGGTGTAGTGATCGGGGACGGTGCTGGCCACCGCCAGGGTGCCGATGGTTCGGCCGCGCGTGATCATGGGCACGATGATGTACGAGCGGACGCCGTCGGCGTGTGCCATCTCTTCGGCGGCATACACCCGCTCGGTCTCGAGGCTCCGCCGCAGCAGCGGCTTCTGTTCCTTGAAGACCCAGCCCACGTGGCTTTCGCCCGGGCGCATCTCGAGACCTACCGCGAAATACGACGTCGGGAGCGAGGACTCGAGAACGGACAGGGTGAGGACGTCGCGCTCGGAATCGTGGAGGAAGATGGCCGTTCGGTCGAACGGGATGACGCGATGTAGGGCAGTGGCGATGGCGTGGAAGAGCCCCTCGCGGGTCAGGTTGGAGATGATGGCATTGTTGATCTCGAGAAGCGTCTGGTGAGCGGCGCTCGGCCCCGTGCTCTCCACGGGGCCGAGCCTAGCACATCGGGCAACCGGTTTTGTCTTCCCGCCTCAGCTCAGGAGATCGCGCCATCGCGCCGAGCCGATCGCGAGCGCGGCCTCCACCACGCGCGGATCGAACTGGCGTCCTGCCTCCTCTTTGAGCACGTCGAGCGCCGCTTCGACGGGCCCGGCCGGGCGGTACGGTCGATCGTGGGTCATGGCGTCGAGCGCATCCACCACCGAGAAGACCCGGGCGACCAGCGGGATCTCGTCCGCCTTGAGCCCCTGGGGATAGCCCCCGCCGTCGTAGCGCTCGTGGTGGCCCCCCACCACGTCGAGCGCGGGAGTGAGCAAGGGGACCGTCTCGAGGATCTCCACGCCGGCCTGGGGATGGCCCTCAACGAGCAGCCGCTCCTCGGGCGTGAGTGCTCCCGGCTTGTGCAGCACGGTCTCCGGAACGCGAATATCCCCGACGTCGTGGAGCAGCGCGCCCAGCTCCAGAGCCTCGCGCTGCGCGCGGTCGAGCTCGAGACCGTCGGCCAGGGCGCCGCTCGCCCGCGCGAGCCGGGCCAGCGAGCCCGTCTCTCCATCCCGCGACTCGAGCGCCCGCACGAGCACGTCCACCAGGCTCCGGTGCGAGGCGTGCAGCCGGTCCACCATCAGATGGAACACGTTGCCGAGCAGGCCGATCTCGTCCCGGGCGTCGACCCGGACCGGCGTCAGCAGATCGCCCTCGACCACGCGCTGAGCCGCGGCCACGAGCTGACCCACCGGCCGCGTGACCTGCCGGGAGATCAGCACCCCCGCCCCGACCGCCAGAAGCCCGGCCACCAGGGAGTGCAGCCAGAGACGGCGCCGCACCGCCTGGAGCTGCGCCAGGTAGACGTCGGCGCGGAAGTCCACCTCGAGCGCCCCCACCGTCTGCTCCGCGCGGTTCCGGATCGGGGCGAAGGCCGTGATCCAGCGGCCGTCGTCGCTCGTGTAGATCCCGGTGAAGCCGGCCTGGCCTTCCCCGAGCACCCGCCGCAGCACCGCGCGCGTCTCGGGCGCCAGGCGATAGGCCTGCCCGACCGGGGCCACCCCGTTGCTGATCACCCCGTAACGGGCCATGTCGCCCTCGATGTTCGAGAGCGTGTAGACCGCGTCGCCGAGCTGATTCGTCTCCTGGATCAGGAGCAGCCGATCGCGCAGGGCCTGGTACTCCGGGGTGTCGTTGCGGCCGGCCCGCACGACCTGCTCATGGAGATCGCCGTCCACCAGGAGGCCGCCGGTGCGCGCGATGTTGAGCAGCAGGCCGCCGAGGGACTCGCGCAGCCACCGCTCCTGGGCCCGGTACTGGAGCAGCCCGCTGACCAGGATGCCCACCGCGGTGAGCAGCAGCACCGCGGTGGTGAGTCGCCAGCCGAGCCGGCGCCAGATGGGCAGCCGCGCGCGCATCGTCATCATCACTTCTCCCCCGGCGTCTCGACGCTCAGCTCGGAGACGTCGCGCTCGAAGAACAGCTCCACCGTCCAGTCCAGGATCACCCGCAGGCGGGCGGCCCAGGTAGGGAGCTTCAGCATGTAGATCGTCTTCCACATGAACCAGGCGGGGAAGCCGAAGAGCT
>JBGOVO010000452.1:0-2816 GCA_041478145.1 Methylomirabilia bacterium | reverse complement strand
GGACTCGCTCCAGCCGGCCTGGACCGGGCTGACTGGCGGGTGTCATCCGAACCGTGACACCGAGCGCGCGGTGGAGGCCAGCGGCTTCCGGATCGAAGACGCAGGCCGGCGCGCGAAGGGCGACATGCGCCGGTTTTCCGCACGGCCCGTGGAGGATCTCCGGCACGTGCTGGACGCGCCGGCCGGCTGAGCAGCGCTAGAACGAATTGGGGACGTACCGCCTCTTCCGCCAATCAAACTCGAAGTAGTCGAGGAGCTGGTTGCCCTTGCTGTAGGGCTCTTGCGGCCGAGGGACCGTATAGTAACGCCCGACAATCAGCTTGTCGGTAATCTCGAGCCTCAGGAACCCAAAATGATCGTCGGAGTATCGTTCGAGCGTGACTGAATCACCTCCTTGGTCGACGAAGACCGCGGGAGGGATCATGTGCTGGCCATTGACCTTCATGATGTGGTGGAGGTTGTGGTAGCCACCTGCGCCGGTCACGAGGTACGGGACCTGGGTGCGTCCGGACATGTTCTTGGTGAGCCGCTGGTAGTCATGCACGTGGCCCGCGACGACCATCTCGGGGTGTCGTCCCCCGGCGGCCTTTACCGCTCTCTCGAGCACGTCTTTCATGCGGGTACTGCCGGAGTGATGGTCGTCCGCGGAGTAGATCGGGTGGTGCAACGTGATGATGAGGGGCCGATCTTTCGGAAGCGTCTTGAGCTGCGTCACGAGCCAATCCGTCTGGGGTGGCCGCACCTCTCCTCCCGCGGGAACGTTGCTGTAGAGACCCACGATGTGAGCCATCGGCGTCAGGAGCGTCCAGTAGACATTCGGCTGGACCATTGCCGTGCGATGGGAGTCCCCGGACTCTGGCATCTTCACCGGGTGCGGAGCGCAGAAGTTTCGAACGAAGCCAGCGAGGGTATTGTCACCCGGAAGATTCTCGCCATCGTGATTCCCGGCAACCGCAAAGATGGGGGAGGGATAGAACTCGTACGGCTGATAGAACTGCTTGTAGTACTCCTTCACCTCACCGTTGAAGTAGACGCAGTCACCCACGATGTAGAGAAACGCCGGGTTCTCGCTCGCGTCGCGGCTGGGATTGAAGTCCGCCTCCATTCCCGTCGCGACGAGTTCCTGGGGGACGGCGTACTCGATCCCCCCCATGTCACCGTTGAAGTGAAACGTGAGTTTCTTCTTCCGGGCGATGGTGTGGTAGTCGTGTGCGGGCAGAATCGATCTGAGATCCAGCTGGTACGGAGGGTTGCCAGGCCCTTCCGTGAACTCGCGGTAGTGGGTAGCCCGCTGCGGTGTGGTATGCAGCTTGAACACCTTGCCCCCATGAGAAGGGCGAGGCCGCCCGAACACGAGACCACCGGCCCGAGCATTCTGGTTAGCCGCTTTGGGCTTGCTGGGCATGGGGTGCCTCCTCGAGGTGAAGCCAGGGCAGATAGCCGGCGGTTCGGCAGTTGGGAGCGAGCGGATACGGGAGCGAGCGGGACGTGGGTCTCGTCAGGTCGTGGGGTCGGGGCCTGGGCGCCATGCCGGGGAACATCGTAGCTCGGACCATGCGAGCCGGTCACAAAAGCGCACCCAGTAAGGGCAGCGTCTCACGCAGGGAGTTCGTCAGGGAAGCCCGATCGCCCTCGCGACCGTTTCGAGGTGCAGGCCCGCGTCGCCCGCGTCGAGGCCGGCGGCGAGAATACGCTTGTGGAAGAGATGGAGGGGGTGCTCCTCGCAGTAGCCGATGGCGCCCATGATCTGGTGGCCGCGGCGGGCCACGCGCAGGGTGGCCTCGGCGCAGTAGGCCTTGGCGGTGGCCACGGCGGAGTCGGCGTCGGGCCGGCCCGACTCGAGCTTCCACGCGGTTTCCCACGTGAGCCAGCGGGCGCTCTCGACGTCGCGGAAGAGATCCGCGCACGCGTGCTGGATGGCCTGATAGCCGCCGATGGGCCGGCCGCCCTGCACGCGCACGCGGGCGTGCTCCACGCACAGCTCGAGCACGCGCTGCGCGGCGCCCACCATCTCGGCGCTCCGGGCGAGGGCGCCGAGGCGGAAGGCGGGCGCCAGCAGCGCCCAGCCGCCGCCGGGCGCGCCGAGGAGGTCGTCGGGGCGCGTCTCCACGTCGGTGAAGCCGAGTTCGAAGAGCTTGTCACCGGTCATGCTGTCGAGCGGGCGCGCCTCGATGCCGCCGCGGTCCGTCGGCAGCAGGAGCGCAGTCGGCCCGGCGGGCCCGCGTCCCAGCACGATCACGTCGGTCGCGGCGTGGGCGTCGGAGACGAAGAGCTTGCGCCCGGTGAGGCGGCCGGCCGCCGCGACCTCCATGGCGAGCGCATCCGGATCGAGTCGTCCGGACTCCTCGAGCACCGCGAGGGCGCAGATGCGCTCGCCCATTGCCAGGGCGGGGAGCAGCTCCCGGGCGCGCCCGCTGCCGGCCGCGGTGAGCGCGGTGGTGGCGATGATGGCGCTGCCGATGCACGGACTCGGGAAGCAGGCGCGCCCCAGCTCCTCGACCAGCGCCAGCGCGTCACCGACCGAGCCCCCGCTCCCGCCCAGCTCCGGCGGGATCAGCAGGCCGGGCCAGCCGAGCATCGCGATCTCCTTCCAGAGGTCGGCGGCGAAGCCCCGGGGGTCGAGCGCCAGCTCCTGCACGCGCTCCGGCGGGCAGCGCTGCTGGAGAAACGTCCGCGCCGACTGCTGGAGGAGCTGCTGCGCCGGCGATAGTGAAAGGTCCATCAGGCTCGGGCCCGCGGCTCGGCGGGCAGGCCGAGCGCGCGCACCGCGATGGTCGTGCGCTGGATCTCGGAGGTGCCGCCCGCGAGCGTGTGGC
>JBGOVO010000205.1:0-7056 GCA_041478145.1 Methylomirabilia bacterium | reverse complement strand
GGCTGCCCACGTACTGGATGTCCTTGACGTCCACCCCGACCTCTTCCTTCACCTCCCTCGCCACGCACCCCTCCAGCGACTCGCCGTTGTCGACGAAGCCGGCCACGAGCGCGTAGCGGCCGGGCGCCCAGATGGCCTTGCGCGCGAGCAGCACGCGGTCGCCGTCGCGGACCAGCACGATGACCGCCGGATGGAGATGCGGGTAGTGCTCGTAGCGGCAGGCGCCGCAGTGCTTGCCCCACTCGCCCTCGAGCCGATGGGTGGCCGCGCCGCAGCGCGGGCAGTGGCCGCTCGTGGACTCCCAGTAGAGGAGCTGCATGGCCATGCCGCCCACGGTCAGCAGATCGTCGGGCAGCCGCGTGCCCTGCATCGGCACGAGCGTCTCCGGCCGCAAGCCCTCGGGCACCGGCGCGCCCTTGGGCAGCGCCGCCACCCAGCAGGGCGCGCCCGCCCACGTGCCGAGCCAGTGCCGCGGCCCCAGATCGTCGATACCCCCCGGCGGCGCCTCCGGCGTCTCGCCGGTCGGCAGCTCGAACCCGTCGCCTTCCGGCACCACCAGGAGCTTCTGATCCTGGACGATGAGCCAGCGCCCGAGGCCGGCGGGCGGCCCGCCCCCGCGCTTGGCGGGGGTGAACTCGCCGCGGAGGCAGTCCATGTTGAAGGGGAGGTAGACGGACAGCGGTGTCATGGTCATCGTCATGGGGCGCGGCCGAGTCTATCACGGAGAAAACCTTGTTGCGCTGCGGCCCCGGCTGGGCTACGACTAGCCGCACATGACCGCCGTCTTCCATCGGCAGACCAGGGTAGAGCCGCCCGTGGCCGTGCGCGGGGAGGGCCTCTACATCGTGGACGCGGCCGGCAAGCGCTATCTCGACGCCTCCGGCGGCGCCGCGGTCTCCTGTCTCGGGCACGGCCATCCCGCGGTGGTCGCGGCCATCCGGGCGCAGGCGGAGGCGCTCGCCTATTCGCACACGAGCTTTTTCACGAGCCCGCCCGCCGAGGAGCTGGGCGCGCGCCTCGTGGCGGGCGCGCCCGCCGGCCTGTCCCGCGTCTACTTCACCTCGGGCGGCTCGGAGGCGGTCGAGGCCGCGCTCAAGATGGCGCGCCAGTACTTCGTGGAGATCGGCCAGCCGCAGCGTCGCCACGTGATCGCGCGCTGGCAGAGCTATCACGGCAATACGCTGGGCGCGCTGAGCGTGGGAGGCAATCGCGCGCGGCGCGAGCTGTTCGCCCCGCTGCTGCTGGACGTGGCCCATGTCTCGCCCTGCTTCGCGTATCGTTTCCAGCGCGATCACGAGAGCGAAGCGGAGTACGGTCTGCGGGTGGCCGACGAGCTGGAGGCCGAGATCCAGCGCCTCGGCGGCGACACGGTGGCCGCCTTCGTGGCCGAGACGGTGGTGGGCGCCACCGCGGGGGCGGTGCCCGCGGTGCCCGGCTACTTCGCGCGCGTGCGCGAGATCTGCGACCGCTACGGCGTGCTGCTGATCCTCGACGAGGTCATGTGCGGGATGGGGCGGACCGGCACCCGGCACGCCTGCGAGCAGGAGGGCATCGCGCCGGATCTTCTCGTCATCGCCAAGGGCCTGGGGGGCGGCTACCAGCCGATCGGCGCGGTGCTCGTCTCCGCGACGGTGTACGACGCCTTCGCGAAGGGCTCGGGGCGATTCCAGCACGGCCACACCTATCTGGGCCATCCGGTGGCCTGCGCGGCCGCGCTCGCGGTGCAGAAGGTGATCGACGCGGAGGGGCTGCTCGCGCGGGTGCGCGTCCGCGGCGCGCGCCTCGCCGAGATGCTCCGCGCCCGCTTCGGGAGCCATCCGCACGTGGGCGACATTCGCGGGCGCGGGCTCTTCCTCGCGCTGGAGCTGGTGCGCGAGCGGGCCAGCAAGGAGCCGTTCGATCCCAAGCGCGCGCTGCACGCGGCGGTGAAGCGCGAGGCCATGGCCCGCGGCCTCCTCGTCTATCCGATGGGCGGGACCATCGACGGCGAGCGGGGCGATCACGTGCTGCTCGCGCCGCCCTTCGTGGTGGCCGAGGCCGATCTGGCCGTGATCGTGGAGCGCCTGGGTGAGGCGGTGGACGCGGCCATCGCGGGAGGCGCCTGACCGCCCGTGCCCGAGCTGCTCTCCGCGCTCGCCGCGTCCGTCGCCGCCCGTCTCGTCGCGCGCGAGGAGACGGTGTCCGTCTCCGAGTCCTCGACGGGTGGCCTGATCTCGGCCGCGCTCCTGTCGATTCCGGGCGCCTCCGCGTACTTCGTGGGGGGCGGCGTGATCTACACCCAGACCGCGCGCCGCAGCCTGCTCATGCTGCCCGACGACGCGGTGCGCGGGATCCGCTCCAGCACCGAGGCCGCGGCGCGGCTCAACGCCAGGACGGTGCGCGGGCGGCTCGGCACCACGTGGGCGCTCGCGGAGACGGGCGCGGCGGGCCCGACCGGCAATCGCTACGGGGACGCGGCCGGGCACTCCTGCTTCGCGGTGGCGGGCGCGGTGGAGGCGGCCCGTACCCTCGAGACGGGCCGGAGCGACCGCGAAGCGAACATGTGGGCTTTCACCCGGGCCGCCCTCGAGCTGCTCGATACCTGCATCCAACAAGCGGGAGACAAATCATGACCGACTCCAAGATCCGCGTCGGCTTCATCGGCGCCGGCGCCAACACGCGCAAGCACCACATCCCCAAGTTGAAGGCCCAGCCCGGGGTCGAGCTGGTCGCGGTCGCCAACCGGTCGAAGGAGTCGGGCGAGCGCGTGGCGCGCGAGTTCGGCATCGGCCGGGTGCACGGGGACTGGCAGGAGATCGTCCACGCGCCGGACATCGACGCGGTATGCATCGGGACCTGGCCCTACATGCACAGCGAGATGACGACGGCCGCGCTCGGGGCCGGCAAGCACGTGCTCTGCGAGGCGCGCATGGCCATGAATGCCACCGAGGGCCGGCGCATGCTGGACGCCTCGCGCAAGGCCCCGAGCCTGGTCGCCCAGCTCGTGCCCGCGCCCCACACCCTCGAGGCGGACGCGACGATCCAGGTGCTTCTCGCCGAGGGCTTCCTGGGCGAGGTGCTGGCCGTCGAGCTGCAGTCCTCGTCGGGGCGCTTCGTGGAGCCGGACGCGCCGCTCCACTGGCGGCACGACCTCGCGTTGAGCGGGCACAATATCCTCAACATGGGCATCTGGTACGAGGCGATGATGCGCTGGCTGGGCCCCGCCCAGCGGGTGACCTCGATGACCAAGGTCGCGGTGCCTCGCCGCAAGGACGCGGCCGGCGCGATCCACGAGGTCAAGGTGCCCGACCACGTGGACATCCTGGCCCAGCTGAAGCAGGGCGCGGTCGCCCACCTGCGCTTCAGCTCGGTGACCGCGCTGGCGCCCGCGTCGCAAGCGTGGATCTACGGCAGCGACGGCACGCTGCGGCTCGAAGCCGACGCGCTCCGGCTCACCGGCGGCCGGCGCGGGGAGTCGGCGCTCCGCGAGATCCCGGTGCCACCCCGGACGCGCATCGGCTGGCGCGTGGAAGAGGAGTTCGTCAACGCCATCCGGGGCCAGGAGAAGATCACCCGGACGACGTTCGAGGACGGCGTGCGCTACATGGAGTTCACGGACGCGGTCACCCGCAGCGCCGCCACCGGCCAGACCGTCGAGGTGAAAGAGCTGTAGTCCCTCTCCCCTCAGGGGAGAGGGCAGGGTGAGGGGTGGTCGAAGGTGAGGGGTGGTCCAGGGGAAGCGCGGCCTACCCCTGCCGGTGCCAGTAGGCGATCCGCCCGAAGATGGAGTCCCAGGAGTTGGCCTCCACCCCGGCCAGGTTGGTGGCGGCGGCGTGTAGCACGTTGCGCCACGTGACCGGGATCACCACCGCGCTCTGGACGACCATGTCGTTCATCTTGATGAAGAGCGCGGCCCGCTTGACCGGATCCATCTGGACGTCCGCCTTCCGCCACAGGCGGTCGAAGTCCGCGCTGCGCCACCGCGCGATGTTGCGGCCGGTCCAGGAGTTCTCCTTCGACGGCACCTCCCACGACACGAACTGGGCCATGAAGAGCTGGGGATCGAGCCCGGTGAACACGGTGTAGGTCTGCAGATCGGCGAGGAAGCGGACGTTGGTGTCCGCGTTGCTCACGTCGGCCGCGAAGAACACCGAGGCGGGGATCGCCTTCACCTCCATCTCGATGCCGGCGCGGGCGGCCGCCTGCTTGACCACCATCTGGATCTTCTGCACCGTGGAGTTGGCGGCGGCCTGGAAGAGCAGGCGGAGGCGCCGGCCGTCCTTGGCGCGGATGCCGTCGGCCCCGCGGAGGAAGCCCGCCTGCTCCAGCGTCTCGTTGGCCTTCTCGACGCTGAACTCCCACGTGCTGGTGTGCGAGCGGAAGCGCTCGGGTGCGTTGAGGAAGTTGGCGGTGATCTGACCGGTGCGGCCCACCAGATGCTCCTGGATCGACGTGCGGTCCACCGCCAGGCTGAGGGCGCTGCGCACCGGCTGCTCGGTCAAGAGCGGATGCGGGGCCTTGATGCTCGAGCGCTCGCCGTCCACCTCGCGCCACGGATCGGTCTGGTTGCACTGGATGAAGCTCACCCCGCTGCTCGGAATGACCATCACGCGGCCCTTGCCGCCCTGCTCGATCCGCCGCAGCACTTCTTCTTCCACCAGCACGTAGTAGGCGAAGTCGTACTCGCCGGTCTGCAGCACCGCGCGGGCCGCGCCCACCGCGTCGCCGCCGCACTTGATGTCGATGCGGTCGAAGAAGGGCCGGTTGGGCACGTGGTAGCTCCGGTGGAGCTCCGCGCGGATGAAGTCGCCCGGGCGGAACTCCACGAGCCGGTAGGGGCCGGTGCCCACCGCGGGAATCATGCCGATGGCGTCGCGGGCGCCGCTGCCCTTGACCGGCGCGAAGACGTGGCGCGGCAGCAGCCCGCCGCCCGTGAACGCGGAGGCCCAGAAGGGCTGCGGCTTCTTGAAGACCACCTTGACCGTGTACTGATCCAGGCGCTCGATGCGCGTGATGTCGTCGTAGGACGCGCGGGTGCCGGCGGCGGTGCCCGGATCGACCGCGAACTCCCAGTTGAAGATCACGTCGTCGGCGGTGAACGGCGCGCCGTCGTGCCAGACCACGTTGCGCTTGAGCCGCCACGTCACCCACTGGCCGTCCTTGGCGAGGGTGCCCGCCTTGTGGCTGGGCAGCTCCTCGGCGAGCACCGGCACGAAGGTGCCGTCGGGGGCGGCGGCGGCGAGCGGCTCGTAGAAGAGGCGCTGGACCGTGAAGTCGCGGAGGCCGCGGCCGAAGTGCGGGTGCAGCAGGGTGGGGGCGTCCCACATGAGCACGCGGAGCGTGCCACCGCCGCCGCGCCGGGTGGGCGTGAACTCGGCCTCGCGCGGCTGGGCCGACGCCACGCCCGCCGCGCCGAGGAGCCGCCCCGCCATCGGCGCGCCGAGCCCGACCGCGGCCATCGCCTGCACGAAGTGGCGGCGCGTGAGGTAGCCGTGCTTCACCTGCGCGATCAGCTCCCGTAGCGCCTGCTCGTCCATTTGGTCCGGGGCGTCCTCGTGGTGGGGGTCCGACACGGATAGCGCAGAGCGCCGCGGAAGTCAAGGGCCGGGCCGCCGGGCCGCCCGTGCGTCGCGGCACCCCGCACTGACGATGAACCGGCGCTCCTGGATCATGACGGCGGCGGCCGCGCTGGCCATCGCGGCCGGCAGCCTCGGCGTGCCGCCGGACCTCGCGCTGTCCGATCTGCTGGACCAGGCGCTCCGGATCCTGGACCGTTGATCGCCGGGCTCGCTCTTCGTCATCCAGGGGCTCATGCCGGGCTGCAGCGCCCGCGAGGTCACGGTCGGCACCACGCCCTACGTGCTCCTGATGATTCTCCTCGAGGGCATCCTCTTCTTCGTCCCCGACCTCGCCCTCTGGCTCCCTCGCCAGATGATGAAGTAGCGGGGTCAGGAGTCGGCGAGGGGGCGGAGCGACGCGGGGTCGCAGCAGACCTGGACGCGGGCGCCGACCTCGAAGAGTCCGTGGCGGAGGGGATCATAGGAGACGGCCTGGAGGAGCACGCCGGCAACCTCGACCGCGTACTCGACCTTCTCGCCGAGGAAGGTCCGCCCGCGAACCACCGCGGGCGCCACCACGTCGCGCCCGCCCGCCGCGGCTCCCTCCGCCCGCAGCCCGACCGACTCCGGGCGCAGGACGAGCGAGATGGCGCGTCCCGCCGCGACGCCGTCCGCGGCGGGGAGGCTGATCTCGCGGCCCCACAGCGCGACGTCGATGCCGCCCGGCCCCGCGCGCAGCACGCGGGCCGGTAGCAGATTGACACGGCCGATGAACTGGGCGACGAACACGGAGCGCGGCGCGCGGTAGAGATCGTGCGCGGTGCCCACCTGGGCCACGCGGCCCGCCTGCATGACCGCGATCCGGTCGGAGATGGCCATGGCCTCTTCCTGGTCGTGGGTCACGTAGATGGTGGTGATGGCGAGCTGGCGCTGCAGCTGCGAGAGCTCCTCGCGCATCTGCACGCGCAGCTTGGCGTCGAGGTTGCTGAGCGGCTCGTCGAAGAGGAGCAGCCGCGGCTCCACCACCACCGCGCGCGCGACCGCCACCCGCTGCTGCTCGCCCCCCGAGAGCTGGTTCGGGAAGCGGCGCTCGTAGCCGGGCAGGCCCACCAGGGCGAGCACGCGCTCCACCTTCTCGCGGATGGCCGCCGCGGCGAGCCGCTTCACCCGGAGCCCGTAGGCCACGTTCTCGAAGACGGTGAGGTGCGGGAAGAGCGCGTAGTTCTGGAAGACGAAGCCGATGGAGCGGCGGTAGACCATGAGGGCGGTGACGTCCTGCTCGTCGATCAGGACCCGCCCCGAGTCGGGCTGCTCGAAGCCCGCCACCATCCGGAGGGTGGTGGTCTTGCCGCAGCCCGAGGGGCCGAGCAGGGTCAGCAGCTCGCCCGGCTCCACCGTGAGGCTCACGTCGTCGACCGCGGCCACGCCCTGCTCGGCGCGGACGAAGCGCTTGGAGACGGAGACGAGCCGGAGCCGCGCGCCCGCCGCGCTCATCCGCCCAGGAGCGTGCCGGCCTGGC
>JBGOVO010000104.1:0-10830 GCA_041478145.1 Methylomirabilia bacterium | reverse complement strand
GCTCTTCGCGGTGATCGTGTCGCTGAACGAGTTCGTGGTCTCGCTCTTCATCTCGACGCGGCTGACCGAGATCCTGCCGGTGGCCATGTTCACCTACGTGGTCAACTACACCGACCCTACGATCGCGGCGCTCTCCACGCTCTTCATGGTGGGGACCTTCGTGGTCGTCTGGCTCGCCGACCGCTTCCTGGATTTGGGCGGCGTGTTCCTGCATCATCGCTGATGGCATCCGGCGCTGATGGCATCGGGCTGATGGCGCGCGCGGTCGTGGAGCTTCGGGGCTGCACCCGGGACTATGACGGCGTCCGGGCCGTGGCCGGCCTCGACCTGGCGGTGCACGAGGGCGAGCTGCTGTCGCTGCTGGGCCCGTCCGGGTGCGGCAAGACCACCACCCTGAACCTCATCGCGGGCTTCGTCCCGCCCACCGCGGGGTCGGTGCTCATCGACGGGGAAGACGTGACCGGCCGCCCGGCGCACCAGCGCGGCCTCGGCGTCGTGTTCCAGTCCTACGCGCTCTTCCCGCACCTCTCCGTGTTCGAGAACGTGGCGTTCGGCCTGCGCGAGCGGCGACAGCCGCGGGCCGAGATCGACCGGCGCGTGCGCGCCGCGCTCGCGCTGGTGCGCCTCGACCGCCGGGCCGAGGACCGGCCCGCCCAGCTCTCGGGGGGCATGCAGCAGCGGGTGGCGCTGGCCCGGGCGCTGGTCTACGAGCCGCGCGTGCTCCTGCTGGACGAGCCGCTCGCCGCGCTGGACAAGAAGCTCCGCGAGGAGATGCGCGCCGAGCTGCGCGACATCCAGCGCGCGGTGGGGATCACGACCATCTTCGTGACCCACGACCAGGCGGAGGCCCTCGGGCTTTCCGATCGCATCGCGGTGATGCACGGAGGACGCGTCGAGCAGCTCGGGAGCCCGCGCGAGATCTACGAGCGCCCGGCGACCCGCTTCGTGGCCGAGTTCATCGGCGCCTCCACGGTGTTGCGCGGCCGGGCCGCCGCCGCCGACCGCCTCGAGCTGCCCGGCGGCGCCGGCCTGCGGGTCGACGCGGGTACTCCGTTCCGGGTGGGCGAGGTGGTCGATCTCGCGATCCGCCCGGAGCGGATCCGCGTGGCCGCCGGCGCGGGGGAGAATGTCGTCGAGGCGACGATCACGGGGGTGGTCTACCAGGGCGTGCAGACCGAGGTGACGGCCGAGATCGCGGGCGGCCAGCGCCTGCTGGTCTTCGTGGCGGAGCCCGCGCCGGCCGCGCTGGCGCCGGGCCAGTCCCTCCGTCTGCATCTGCCCGCCGACGCGTTCATGAGGCTCGCATGACCGGTATCGAGCGGATCGTGGCGGGGCTCGAGGCGGCCCAGGTCTCCATCGCGGCCTCGGTGCCGGACACCTGGATCGGCCGGCTGATGGAGGGGGTGCGCCGCTCCTCGCGCATCCGCGCGGTGGACGCGGCGCGGGAGGAGGAAGCGGTGGCGGTGGTCTGCGGCGCCAACCTCGCGGGCGGACGCGGCGCCGTGCTGATCCAGAACGCGGGCCTGCTCAACTGCGGCGGCGTGCTGGCCGGGCTGGTCGAGCTGTACCATATCCCGTGCTTCTTCATCGTCTCGCTGCGGGGCGATCATCGGGATCCCGTCTACTACCACGCGCCCAAGGGCCGGGTCACCGAGGAGACCCTCCGGGCCTGGCGCCTGCCGTACGCGCGCGCGGACCGCCGGGGTGATCTGGGGGTCCAGGTGAAGCAGGGCGTCGAGTTCTGCGTCGAGTCGCGCGGGCCGTTCGTGCTGCTGATCAGCGGCGAGGACCTGGCATGACCGCGCGCAAGCCTCTGCTGGACGCGCTGGTGTCGATGCTGACGGGCCGGGACGTGCTCGTGTCCTGCCTCGGCGCGAACGCGCGGTATCTGCCCCACATGGCGGTGGCGAGCCCGGTGTTCGCGCTCTGCGATTCGATGGGCGCCGCGATCCCGCTCGCCCTGGGCATGGCGCTCCAGCGGCCGGACCGGCACGTGGTCGCGCTCGAGGGCGACGGCTCGCTCCTGATGAGCCCGAACGTGCTGGCCACCGTCGCCGCGGCGGGGCCGTCCAACCTCACGATGCTGCTCTGGGTGAACGGCCGCTACGAGTCGTCCGGCGGCCAGGCGCTGCCCGCGGCGCGGGTGGACTGGGCCGCGCTGGCCCGCGCGGCCGGGATCGGGCACGTCACCGCCGTCGCCGACGTCGCGGGTCTGTGCGAGGCCTTCCCCCGCGCGCGGGCGGCGGGGACGCCGGCGGTGATCGTGGTGGAGATCGCCTTCGACCCCGCCGAGCCGATCCCCCCCTACTCCGAGCGGCCCGACGAGATCCGCGCCCGCTTCCGGCTGTAGCGTCGCCTAGCGGAGCAAGGCCCGCAGCCGATCGACGGCGCCCGCACCCTCGAAGTGCAGCGTCCGCAGCCGGATGCGGGCGGCCCCCGCGACATTGTCGGCGCGATCGTCCACGAAGAGCGCCTGATCCGCCGGTAGCCCGAGCCGCGCGAGACAGAGCGCGAAGATGCGCGGGTCGGGCTTGGACAGCCCGACCTCGCATGAGATGACCACCACGTCAAAGCGCGCCTCGAGCGGATGATCCGCGCGCACGCGCCCCATCATCTCGGGGCCGCTGTTGGAGAGGAGCGCGGTGCGCCCGCCGGCCCGGCGGAACTCCGCGGCCAGCGTCCAGACCTCGAGGTGATAGACGGCCCACGAGGCGAGATCCTGTCCGATCACCCAGGCAAGGTCTCCGTCGGACACCGAGCCGGCGCCGGAAGACCGGGAGTCGGCGAGCACCCGGCGCCAGTAGTCGCCGACGGGGAGGCCCGTGTCGTAGTCGTGGCGGTGGCGCCAGTAGGCGGACCGGAAGGCGGGGGTGCCGGCGCCAAGCCGCGCGGCGGCCCCGTCCATCCACGTCTCGTCCTGGAGGTGGGTGAGCACGTTGCCGTAGTCGAGGATCAGTCCCGCGGGCCGGGCCATGCCCTCGATGCTACGCGACGGGAGCCCGTGTTACCATTCGGCGATTCGCAAGACTCGCCGCGAGGGAGGCACGCGCGTGCAGACGCCGGACGAGGTGCGGGTAACCCGCGAGGGCCCGGTGGTGACGCTGACCTTCAATCGCCCCGAGGCGCGCAACGCCATGACCTGGAACATGTACGACCGCCTCTCTCAGACCTGCGAGGAGGTGGACGGAGACGACTCGGTGCGGGTGCTGGTGCTGCGCGGCGCCGGCGGCAAGGCCTTCGTGGCGGGCACCGACATCAGCCAGTTCACGGTCTTCGACCGGGCCGAGGACGGCATCGCCTACGAGCGCGACGGTGACAAGCGCATGGCGCGGCTCGAATCGGTGCGCAAGCCGGTGATCGCCCAGATCGAGGGCTTCGCGGTGGGCGGCGGATTCCGCATCGCCACCGCGTGTGACATCCGGATCGCGACTCCCGACGCGCGCTTCGGCGCGCCCATCGCGCGCACGCTCGGCAACTGCCTCTCCATGGCGGCCTACGCGAGCTTGCTCGACGTGTTCGGGCCTTCGCGCCTCAAGGAGCTGATCTTCACCGCGCGCCTGCTCACCGCCGAGGAGGCCCACGCGGCGGGGTACGTGCACGAGATCGTGCCGCCGGAGCAGATCGAGGCGCGCGTGACCGCGCTGGCCCACCATCTCGCCGAGCACGCGCCGATCACGCTGTGGGTCACCAAGGAGTCCATCCGCCGTCTCGCCGCGAGCCGGGCGCGGCCCGACGACGAGGACCTGATCGCGACCACCTACATGAGCGCGGACTTCCGCGAGGGCGTGCGCGCCTTCCTCGAGAAGCGCCCGGCCCGATGGACCGGCAAGTGAGGGCCGCCCGATGATCCGCGAGGTGCCGGGGCGCGCGCCGCGGGTCCACCCGGAGGCCTACGTGGACCCGGCGGCCCAGGTGATCGGCGACGTGACCATCGCGGCGGGCGCCAGCGTGTGGCCGTTCACCGTGCTGCGGGGAGATCAGGACAACTACGTCCGGCTCGGCCGCAACTCCAACGTGCAGGACAACTCGGTGCTGCACGTCACCCCGCAGTTCCCGTGCATCGTCGGCGACAACGTGACGATCGGGCACCGGGCGGTCGTTCACGCCTGCACCGTGATGGACAACGCGCGCATCGGCATCGGCGCGGTGGTGCTCGACGGGGCGGTGATCGAGGAGGGCGCGCAGGTCGGCGCGGGCGCCCTGGTGCCGCCCGGCAAGGTGGTGGAGGCGGGCTGGCTCGTCATGGGGGTGCCCGCCAAGCCGGTGCGCCGGATGAGCCCGGAGGAGGTGGAGGACATCCTGCGCAACGCCAGCGACTACGTCGCGCTGTGGCGCCGCGACTACCGCGATCTGTACGGCCGGCGGCCCTCGTGACGCGCCGGTCTCCGTGAGGTAGTCTCGGCCCGTGGGGTACGTCGAGCGGCATCTCCTGCCCGGCGAGCGCGTGGTGTACAAGACGCGGCTGCACTGGATGCTGTTCGTCAAGCCGGGGCTGCTGATCCTGGGCGGGCTCGTTCTCGCGGGGCTGCTCCGGCGGGTGGCCGAGCCGCCCTGGCTCTGGATGGTGGGGGCCGCCGTCGCCCTGCTCGGGCTCGTGTGGTGGCTCGCGCACTACGTGGAGCTGATGACCTCGGAGTTCGCGGTCACCAACACCCGGCTGATCCTGAAGGTGGGGCTGATCTCGCGCTACACCACCGAGCTGCTGCTGGCCAAGGTCGAGACTATCGGCGTCCAGCAGGGGCTCGCCGGCCGGCTCCTCAACTTCGGCGATCTCACCGTGACCGGCACCGGCGGCGCGCGCGAGATCTTCCACCGGGTGCGCGACCCGATCGGCTTCCGCAACCACGTCCAGCAGGCCTCGCTGGGGACGAGCGGACGCGGCGACTGAGCGGAGCGCCGCGCTTCGGCGCGGCTAGTTTGCCCCCGGGGGCGCCCCGAGGTCGCGCGCCGTCTTGATGTCGGCGCTCTGGTCGCGCAGGATGGTCGGGCTCATCACCATCTCCTCGATCACGGTGCGCGGCGGCAGCGTCACGCAGAGCATGATGGCGCGGGCCACGTCCTCGGCCTGCATCATGGTGGCGCGGGCCGTAGCGTCGGGTGGCAGCGGGCGGTTGTCGAGGATCGGGGTGTCCACCTCGGCGGGCATGATGGTGGTGGCGCGGATCCCCTTCTCCCGCAGCACGGTGTGGACGTGACCCATCAGGTTCCGGACGCCGGCCTTGGCGGCACCGTAGGGCGCCCCGCCGATCAGCCCGGGCTTGAGCGCGGCCAGCGAGCTCACCGTCACGATGGTGCCGCCACCCCGCTCGATCATGCTGGGCAGCACCGCCTGGGTGAGGGCGTAGACGCCGGTCAGGTTCACCGCGAGCACGCTCTCCCACTCCTCCTGGCCGACCCAGCGGACATTGCGCGCCTTGCTCGAGTGGCCCGCGTTGTTGACGAGGACGTCCACCCGGCCGTACTGGGCCACCGTCCACTCGGCGAGCGCGCGGGCCTCCGCCGGCTTCGCCACGTCGCAGACTCGCGCCACCGCGCGGCCGCCCGCCTTGGCGATCTCGCCGGCCACCGCCTCGATCGGCGCCTTGCGCCGCCCGGCCACCACCACCTGCGCGCCCTCGGCGGCCAGCATCAGGGCCCCCGCGCGTCCGATTCCCGTGCCGCCGCCCGTCATGATCGCGACCTGCCCGTCGAGGACTCCCATGGCGCTCCTTGCTCCTTCCGGCCCGGCCGCGCGGCGCCTCAGCGCCAGGCCCACACCGGCTGTTCGAAATGGTCAACGCGCGTGGGCCGTCCGTGGACGACCACCTCGCGCATCTGGTAGAGGACGGCCGCGGTGGGGGCGTGGATCAGCGTGCCCAGCAGCGGCAGCTGGATCACGGGCCGGTCGCTCTCCGGGATGCGGATGAGCCGGGGCACGTCCGGGCCCTCGAGATCGTCGAGCGGCACGCGGAAGATCTTCGCCACCTCCGCCGGGTTGGGCACCAGCTCGTGCTCGGGCTCGGCCCACACGACCACCGGCGTGATGATGAAGCCCGAGCGCGTGCCGTAGTCGTCCAGCACGCCCAGCACGGTGCTCTCGTCGAGCGAGAGCCCCACCTCTTCCCGCAGCTCGCGGAGCGCCGCCTGCTCCGCGCTCTCTCCGGTATCGACGCGGCCGCCCGGGAGCGCCCACTGACCCGTATGCTTCCGAAGGGTCGCGGCCCGGCGCGTGATGAGAAAGCACGCGTGGCCGTCTGCATCCGGCAGCAGCACCTGCGCCACCGCGGCGCGCCGCCGCCCGTCGTCGGGCAGGGAGCGCCGCTCGAACGAAGCCAGGTTGGCGCGCGCTCGCGCGAGCAGCGTGCCGTCCAGCCGGGCCGGCACTAGTAGGCCGGCAGCTTCCCGGCCTTGGTGCCCGTCTTCCGCACGACGCCCACTTCCTCGGCGGCCTTGGCGGCCATGAAGCGGCTGTCGCTGGCCAGCGTCACGAACTGGTAGCCGTCCGCGATCATCTTGAGGGCGTAGGCCGCGGTGGCGTTGTGGATGCCCGCGACGACATTGTGCCGCTTGCACGCGGCCACGATCTTCTTCTGGGCCTCCACCACCGGCGGATCGGTCTGGTCCAGGCGAGGCTTGAGCCCCATGGCCAGGCTCAGGTCGGAGGGGCCCACGTAGATCGCGTCCACCCCGTCCACGCTCAGGATGTCGTCCAGGTTCTTGAGCGCCTCCGCGGTCTCGATCATCGGCATCACGATGGTCTCGGTGTTGGCGTGGTCGCCGTAGTCGGAGCCCGCGTAGAGCGAGGCGCGCACCGGACCCCAGCTCCGGTAGCCGCGCGGCGGGTACTTGCAGGCGCGCACCATCGCCTCCGCTTCCTCGCGCGTGTTGATCATGGGGCAGATGACGCCGTAGGCCCCCGCGTCGAGGATCTTCATCAGGCGCGCCGGATCGTTCCAGGGCACGCGGGCGAGGGGAATCACGCCCAGGGTGGAGATGCCCTGGAGCATGCTCACCGCCACCTGGTAGTCCACCACGCCGTGCTGCATGTCCACGGTCAGCGAGTCGAAGCCCTGGTGCGCCATCACCTCGGCCGAGAAGCCGCTCGGGATGGATAGCCAGCCGTTGACCACCGCCTCGCCCCGCGCCCAGATCTTCTTCAGCGTGTTCTCTCTCACGTCGTTCTCCTGTTAGATGACCTTGTCGTTGCGAAGGGAAGCGATGTCGGCCGGCGCGTAGCCCAGCTCGGCCAGGATCTGGTCGGTGTGCTCGCCGGTGTCGGGGGCGGGGGTACGGATCGCGCCCGGGGTGCGGGAGAGCGTGACCGGCGGCGCCTGCACGAGGACCTCGCCGAGGACCGGGTGCTTCACCGGCACCGCCATCTTCAGATGGCGGATCTGCTCGTTCTCGTAGACCTGCTTGACGTCGAGGATCGGGCCGGAGGGCACGCCCTTGGCGTTGAGCAGCTCGACCCACTCCTGGGTAGTGCGCCGGGCGAACGCCTTCTCGAGCTCGATCGCGAGCGCCTTGCGGTTCTTCGATCGCTCCGGCGCGGTGAGGAAGCGCGGGTCGTCCAGCAGCGGCTCGGTGCCGAGCGTCTCGCAAAGCCGGCGGAACATGTGCTGGCCGGAGGCCGCGATGTTGAGGTGGCCGTCCGCGGTCTTGAACACGCCGGTGGGGATCGCGGTGGGATGGTCGTTGCCGGCCTGCGGCGGGATCTCCTTGCCGATCAGCCAGCGCGCGGCCTGGAAGTCGAGCATGGTCACCATCGCCTGCAGGAGCGAGGTGTGCACCCACTGGCCGCGTCCCGAGCGCTCGCGCTCGAGCAGCGCCACCAGGATGCCCTGGGCGAGGAAGATGCCCGCGGTGAGATCGGCGACCGGAATGCCCACCCGCACCGGGCCCTGGCCGGGCAGGCCGGTGATGGACATGAGGCCGCCCATGCCCTGCGCGATCTGGTCGTAGCCCGGCCGCTCGCGGTAGGGCCCGTCCTGGCCGAAGCCCGAGATGCTGCCGTAGATCAGGCGTGGATTGATCCGGCTCAAGGTCTCGTAGTCGATGCCGAGCCGCGTCTTGACGTCGGGGCGAAAGTTCTCGACGACCACGTCGGCCTTCTGGACGAGCTTGTGGATGATCTCGATGCCGCGCGGGGACTTGAGATCGAGGGTGAGCGAGCGCTTGTTGCGGTGGAGGTTCTGCGAGTCGAAGCCGCGCCGCGGGAAATCGCCCTCGACGTCCTCGCGCGCCGAGATCTGGATGACGCTCGCGCCCATGTCCGCGAGCTGGCGGACGCAGGTCGGGCCCGAGCGGGCGCGGGTGAGGTCGATCACCGTGTAGGGGGCGAGAGGCAGCGTCATCGCGATCCTCCTGGTAGGGTCGGCTTGTCCGTCTGGCCTACGGCGGCTGGGGCCGGCATGATGGCCGAGCCGGTCTGCGACTCCGGATTGCGGAGCGGCCAGCGCCCCGCCTCCACCGCGGTGAGGAAATCGAGCACCGCGCGGTTGAAGAGCTCCGGGTCCTCGAGGTTGATGGTGTGCCCGGCCTTGGGGATCATCACCAGCCCCGACGAGCGGATCTTCCGCTTCATGAAGATGGCGGGCTCGAGGCACGGGTCGTCCTCGTCGCCGGTCATGATGAGCGTGGGCACCTCGAGCCGCTCCATCGCGGCCTCGAGCTCGAAGATGGACGGGCGGCTCATCTGCACCCCGCGCATGGTGAGCGCGTGGCCGCGCGCGGACTGGGCGGTGAACTGGTCGTAGAACTCCTGCCAGCCGCGGGGGTCCTTGTCCATGAACTGCACGCGGGTCGGACCCTTGGTGTAGAAGCTGGCCACGCCCACCATGCCGTCCGTCTCGAACCGTCGCGCCGTCTCCTCGACGTCCTTCCGGAAGCGCTCGCGCTCGCCGGGTACGCTGCCGTAGCCGGCGCCCGCCACCGTGAGCGAGAGCGCGCGCTCCGGATGGCGCAGGCCGAAGTGGAGCACCGCGTAGCCGCCCATGGAGAGGCCGCAGATGTGCGCCTTGGGGATCTTCAGGTGATCCAGGACTCCCAGAATGTCATCCGCGGCTTGTCCCTGGGAGTACGCCTCCGCCTTGTCGGGCACGTCGGAGGGCGGGTAGCCGCGGGCGTTGTACGCGATGGTCCGGTAGCGCCGGGCGAAGAACCGCACCTGGAGGTGCCAGCTCTGGTAGTCGCCCGCGAACTCGTGGACGAAGAGCAGGGGCGCGCCCTGTCCCGTCTCCTCGTAGAACAGCTTGACTCCGCCGACGTTGGCGAACGGCATGGCTTGGCTCCGGTTTGGTTGACAGTCCGTGCGGATTGTACAACAAGCGCCCGGCGACCGGACAGCGCTCCCGCGGTGAGGGCGACGCCCGCGCCCTCTTGACGGGCCGCGGTTTCGGTCTCATCCTCGCACGCGTTCGGGACCGTCGCGGACGAGGCGCCGCCGTCAACGGGGGGCGCGCGGGAGGATCACGTGAGAAGACTCGGGCTGGTGCTGGCGCTGAGCGGGGTGGTGGTGACGACCGGCTGCGCGTCGATGGGGCCGGGGTCCCCGCCGTCGGCGACCCTCGAGAAGATCAAGACGACGAAGACGATCGCGCTGGGTTATCGGGACTCGTCGATTCCGTTCTCGTACGCCGGTCCCGGCCAGGAGCCCATGGGCTACTCGGTCGACCTCTGCCGGCGCGTGGTCGACGACCTGCGGCGCGACCTCGCGCTGCCGGACCTCCAGCCCAGGTGGGTCCCGGTCGGCGTCGACACCCGGATCCGCGCCCTCGTGGACGGGACGATCGATCTCGAGTGCGGGTCGACGACCAATACCCTGTCGCGTCAGGAGCAGGTGGATTTCAGCCTGACGACCTTCATCACCGGCGCGAGTCTGCTCGCCCTGTCCGGCTCGGACGTGAGCAATGAGCTCGGGGCGATCCGGATCGCGGTTATTCCGGGGACGACCACCGAGCAGATGGTCAGGAACGCCATGACCACCATGGGCGCCACGGCCGACGCGGCCAAGCTGGTCGCGGTGAAGGACCATGCCGACGGCCTCGCCGCGGTGGTGGGCAAGCGCGCGGACGTGTATGCCTCCGACCGCGCGATCCTGATCGGTCTCGCCATGAGCGCCGGCAATCCGGGGCAGTTCGCGCTCCTGGACCGCTATCTCTCCTACGAACCGTACGCGCTCATGCTGAGGCGCGGGGATCCCGCGTTCCGGCTCGCGGTCAACCGGACCCTGGCCCGACTGTACCGGTCGGGTCTCGTGGTCGACATCTACCGGCGCTGGTTCGGCCAGTGGGGCGACCCGAACCCGCTCACGCTCGGCATGTACGCGGTGGAGGGACTGCCCGAGTAGCCTCCCCGCGTTGACAAGAGCGATCCGGCTGCCCCACAATCCACGTCGCCGCGGAGCCTCAGATCGCCTGCAGTCCGCGTCGGGCCGAGCGCCCGAGAAAGGTTCCTGCCATGCGCACCACGACGCGCCTCCGCCAGATGCTCCAGGCTCCCGGGATCATCGTCGCCCCGGGCGCCTACGACGGCTTCTCCGCGCGTCTCATCGAGGCGGCCGGCTTCAAGGCGGTGTACATGACCGGCGCGGGCACCGCCGCCTCGCACCTGGGTCAGCCCGATCTGGGCTTGGCCACCCTCACCGAGATGGCCGATCACGCGGGGCATCTCGCCTCGTGCGTCTCGCTGCCGGTGATCGCGGACGCCGACACCGGCTACGGCAACGTGCTGAACGTGGTGCGCACGGTGCGGGAGTACGAGAAGGCGGGCGTGGCGGGGCTCCACATCGAGGACCAGGTGGCGCCCAAGAAGTGCGGGCACATCGCGGGCAAGCAGGTGATCCCGACCGAG
>JBGOVO010000067.1:0-13508 GCA_041478145.1 Methylomirabilia bacterium | reverse complement strand
GATGGAGCTCCAGGCCTCCCGGGTGGCGGCGCGCACCGACGCCGACGGCAATCTCGTGCTGCTCGAGGATCAGGATCGGCTCCGCTGGGATCGCGCGCGGATCGCCCGCGGTCTCGCCTCGCTCGAGCGCGCCGGCCCGATGGAGCGGGCCGGCCCGTACCAGCTCCAGGCCGCCATCGCCGCCTGTCACGCGCGCGCCGGCTCGTGGGAGGCGACCGACTGGCCGCGGATCGTCGCCCACTACCGGGCCCTGGTCGAGCGCGCTCCGTCGCCGGTAGTCGAGCTCAACCTGGCGGTGGCGATCGGGCTGGCCGAGGGCCCGGCGGCGGGGCTCGCCGCCCTCGACCGCATCGGGGACTCGGCGCTGCGCGGCTATCACCTCCTGCCCGCCGCCCGCGCCGAGTTCCTCCGCCGCCTCGGCCGCGGGACGGAGGCGGCCGTCGAGTATCGCCGGGCGCTCCGGCTCGCGGACAACCCGCGCGAGCAGGCGTTCCTCGCCGCCCGGCTGGCCGCGTGCGAGGCCGACGAAGGCTCGTCTCGCTAGGCGGGCGCCGCGTCGAGGATCAGCTGCATCAGGTGGCCGAACTGGCTCTCGGTCACCTGACGACCCTCGACTCGCGTATTCACCCGATGGACCACGACGAGGTCCAGGTGGGGCACGAGGACGATGTAATGGCCGCCGAAGCCCTGCGCGGAGATCACCGGCCCCGGGAACCAGGTGGAGGTGAGGTGCGGGCCGCCCGCCGGCGCCACGTACCACATGTAGCCGTACCCGCCCTTCTGTCCGAGATCGGAGTAGGCGCGGGTGCTCTCCTCGATCCAGTCGCGCGGCACGACGGGCGTGCCCCGCCATCGCCCGTGGCGCAAGTACAGCAGGCCGAATCGGGCCATGTCGCGGGCGGTCATCCAGAACGGGTAGGCCGCGTGAATCGAATCCGGGCCCCGGACGTACCGGCCGTCCTCGACGCGGAAGTCCTCCATCCCGATCGGGTCGGCGATGCGGAGCTTGAAGTCCTCGAAGAGGCTCGTCCCGACCGCGCGCTCCACGATCGTCCCGAGCGCGTTGAAGTCCCAGTTGTTGTAGTACCAGAAGGCGCCCGGACGGTAGCTGCCTCGGGACGGGCGGGCGGCCGCGTTGGCGGCGGTCTCGTAGAGCGCGGGGTGATAGACGCCCGAGCGCGCGGTGAGGAGGTCGGCCACCGTCGCCTCCTTCTCGGGCGCGGTCAGCGCGGGCTCGTTGTCGTCGATCCCCAGGTCCGCGAGCGTGTCGGAGAGGCGGAGGCGCCGCTCCTGCACGTGGATGCCGATCAGCGCGCTGAGGAAGGCCTTGCGGATCGAATGCACGTTGAACCGGGCGGCGGGCTCACCCCACTCGTCGACGATGCGCCCAGCGACCACGATCATCACCGCGTCCGTGGGGATGGTCGCCGCGTAGGCCCGCGCGGCTCCGAGCTTCTCCGCCGACCAGCCGAGGGCACCGGGAGAGGCAGCCCTCTCCCACGATCGGCCCGGGCCGCCCGGCTCCGGGCGGTGAGGTGTCGCCACGGGCGGCAGGCTAGAGTGAGCCGGCGCCGTCGTCAAGCGGCTCGACGGGCGAGTCAAAGATGACGACGCCGAACTGGCACCTTTGAGTGGAGGGCCAGCATGGATCTGGAGGGGCTGATCGAGCGGGCCAGGCAAGGCGACCTGGACGCCTTCGCGGAGGTGATCCGGCGCTTTCAGCAGATGGCGTTCGGCTACGCGGTGGCCCTGCTGCGTGACCTGCAGCAGGCGGAAGACGTCGTCCAGGAATCGTTCGTCGCTGCGTGGTTCGGGCTGCTGACCCTGGCCGACCCGGCGGCCTTTCCCGGCTGGTTTCGCTCCATCGTCCGGCACCAGGCCCACCGCCTGCTGAGGCAACGGCACCTCGAGGCGCTGCCCCTGACCGCGGCCGAGGCGGTCACCGCCGAGGACGTCGGGCCCGAACACCGGCTGGAGCAGGGGCAGCGCCTCGCCACCGTGCTCGACGCCATCGGTCGGCTGCCGGCTTCCCTCCGCGAGGTGGTGACGCTGTTCTATGTCCACGAGTGCACGCAGCAGGACATCGCCACGTTCCTGGGCATCCCGGTGACGACGGTCAACAACCGGCTGCACGCCGCGCGCGTGCAGCTCAAGCGGAGGACGCTGACCATGGTCAAGGACACGCTGGAATCGCATCGGCTCCCCGACGACTTCGCGGCGCGGATCGGCCGCATCGCGCGGGCGCGCGAGGGGGTCGTCGAAGTGCTCTTCGACCCGACCAACCTGCCGGACCCGCTCACCGAGCTCACCGTGAGTGATCAGGCCCGGCGCCGGGCGATCACGGTGCAAGTGGTCCAGCTCCTGAAGGACGGCATCGTCCGGTGTGTTCCCCTGACGCCGAGCGACGGGCTCGCCCCCGGCATGACCGTGCTGAGCTCCGGCCGCCGCACCGAGGGGGTGATGAGTCGCGAGGTGCTCGACGGGGCGGTGCGTCGCCTCCCCGGGCAGTCCGCGGAGGCGGGCGGCCGCCCCGCGCTGCTGGAGACCGGGATCAAGGTCATCGACGTGATGTGCCCCCTGGTGCACGGCGGCACGGTGGCGATCGCGGGCGAGTACCGCGCCGGCACCATGGTGGTCGTCGAGGAGCTGGGCTGGCGCGTCCGACGCGAGCCGGGCGGCGCCTCGATCTTCGCCTTCATCCCGCCCGGCCCGAGCGTCTCCTTCCAGGAGGTCTGGGAGAAGGAGGGGTACACGGGCGGCACCGTCGGAACGGTCCAGACCTTCTACTTCGCCGGTGAGGAAGAGTGGACTTCCGAGCGCCTGGCGCGCCTCCCCGCGGTGGACGTGCTGATTCGCCTGTCCCGCGACCTGGCCCAGCTCGGCATCTATCCGACCATCGACGCGCGCGTCTCGCGGTCACGGCTGCTCGCCGAGAGCCTGATCGAGCCGGAGCACGCGGAGATCGCGGCGCGGGTCCGGAGCCTGCTGATGGCGAGCGCGGGGGACGACCCCGCCACGATCGTGCCCCCGGCGGTGGCGGGGGAGGTCGAGAAGCGGCGCGCGCGGAAGCTCTGGCTCTTCTTCGCCCAGCCCTTCTTCGTGGCCGAGCCGTACACGAAGCGGCCCGGGGTCTTCGTGAGCCGGGCGGAGGCCCTCCGCGGCTGCCGGGAGATCCTGGACGGCGTCCACGACGACCTTCCCGACGAAGCGTTCTACTTCACGGGAGGCATCGACGAGATCCGCGCGCGCGCGGCCAGATCCTAGCGCGGGCCGCGCGGGAAGGGCCCCGCCCGCTACGTCGAGTAGTTCGGGAACATCCGGGCGAAGATCTCGGGATCGGTGCGGGAGCGGAAGTAGCTCATCTGGCGCGTCGAGTAGTCGGCGCCCGCGCGAAAGACGATGGCGGCGGTGGCCAGCACGGTGCCGTCGGCGGAGAGCAGGGCGGAGTGCGTGCGCCAGAAGGTGCGCCGGCGGTCCACCGGCGTGACCGCGTCGAAGCGGCCGATCGCGGTGAGCGGGCCCGGCGCCGCCGCGTCGGGGCGGAGGAGGGTGAGGCTGATGCGGTTGGTGAGGCCGCCTTCCTTGGTGACGAGGGCGCCGAGCCACCAGGCGATCTCGTCGAGGAGCACCGCGGGCAGCGCGGGGTCGAGGCGGCCGCCGGGCCGGCGCCAGGGCTCCCGCGGCACGAAGCGCGCCCAGACGCTCTCGGCATCGAAGCGCAGGCCGAGCCGGAGCCCGAGCGGGTTGCGAGCGCCGCAGGCCAGGCACTGATCGGAGAGGGGCAGCGGCCAGCCCTCGCGTCCGTCGAGCCGCCCGCCCGGAGCGGACTCCGCGCCCTCGGTCTCGCCGGCGGTGATCGTGGCCGAGGCGAGCGGCTGGCCGCGCTCCGCGATGGTCACGGTGACCCCGCCGTCGGCGGCGTGGCCCTCCAGATCGAGTGTGGTCTCGATCGCCACCGATGAGGCGAGGCGGCCCTCGATGCGCCGCGGGCCGTCCTCGCGCGCGAGTCCGCGGCCGGCCGCGTCGAGCAGCGCGACGAGGCCGCCGCCGTGGACGATGCCGGGCCAGCTCTGCAACGACGGCGGCGCGAAGAATCGGCCACGGCCGTCGGGCCCGAGCCGCGCGGCGGCGGTCAGGACGTCGCCGACGCGCTCGGTCGTCGGGCGCGCGCGGGGTCGCGTGCTATACTCGCGTGGATTCATGTCGCCGGTCATTCTACTGTCGCCGTCGAGTCGACCGCAACGCGCGTGAGCAGTCCCGCCCTCGAGTTTCTGAGTCATGGCCCGTTCGCGCGGATCATGCTCACGAACTTCTTCTTCTTCGGCGCGCTGAACGGCTTCCTGCTGCTGCCCCTGTACATCCAGCGGCTCGGCGGTGACGAGGCGGACATCGGGCTCGTGCAGGGCCTCTACAGCGCCGCCGGCATCGTCTGCCAGCCGGTGGTCGGCGCGCTGATCGACTACCTCGGCCGGCGCTTCTTCATGCGCTTGGGCGCGGTGCTGCTCTTCGTGTCCTGCGCGCTCTTCGTGGTGTCGAGCCCGCTCCCGCTGCTGGGGGTGCTCCGCGCGCTGCAAGGCGTGGCCTTCTCCGCGTTCTTCGTGGCCAACTACATTCACGTGGTGGAGATGGTGCCGGCGGAGCGGCGCGGCTGGGCGCTCGGCATCTTCGGGCTGTCGGGCCTCGTGTCCACCTCGCTGGCCCCGCTCTTCGGGGAGCTCATGATCCGGCGCTTCGGCTTCCCGTGGTTCTTCGTCGTCTACACCGCGATCGCGGGCGCGGCGGTGGCGGTGTCCTGGCGCGTGCGCGACGTGCGGCCGGCGGCGCTGGGCGCCCGCCCGGGCCTGCACGTCATCCGGGAAGGGCTCCTCGAGCTGCGACACGTGCACATGCTCATCGGCTTCTTCTTCGGGCTGGGCACCGGGACCATCTTCACCTTTCTCCCGACGTTCGGGGAGATCCTCGGGGTCACGAGCGTCGGCCTCTTCTACACCGCGTATGCGGTGGCCGCCATGCTGGTGCGGGTGGTGGGGGGCACCCTGATCGACGTGCGCGGCCGGCGGGCCGTGATCATCCCGTGCATGTTCGTGCAGACCAGCGCCACCTGCATCATCGCGATGGTCGCGCTGTTGTTCGCGCCCGCGCTGCGGCTGCCGGTGCTGCCGTTCCTCTTCCTGGCCGGCTTCCTGGCCGGCGGCGCTCACGGCTTCCTCTATCCCGCCATGTCGGCGCTGCTGATGGACGTGACGCCCGAGCGACGCCGCGGCAGCGCGGTGGGCATCTTCAGCTCCGTCATCCTCGTCGGCAACACGGTCGGCGCCGTCGTCTTCGGGTACGTGGCGCACGGTCTCGGATACCCGGTGATGTGGACCGCGCTCACGCTCTTGCTGACCGTCGGCTTCCTCACGAGCTTCCGGCTGCGGGTGGGCTACGCGCAGCCCGTCCCGGCGCCCGCCCCCGAGGGCGCCCGCGGTTGACTTGCCTGGAGGGCGGGCCGATACTGCTCGCACGTCGTTCCGCGGGAGGCCGGTCGACCATGAGCAGACTCAGCCAATGGAGCCGCGTCGTGTTGATCCTGGCGCTGGGTGGCGTGCTGTCGGGCGCGCGCGATCCGGGTGACCCCGCGGCGCCGCCGGCGGGCGGGCCCCAGGAAGTCGCGGTGGTCGGCGTGTTCAGCGATCCGCGCGGCCAGCACGTCGTGGTGGTCGAGGGCAAGCGTGACAAGCGGCGCGTGCTCATGGTGATCGGGGCCGCCGAGGCGACCGCGATCGCGGTCCCGCTGGAGAACATCACGCCGCCCCGTCCGCTCACCCACGATCTGTTCCTCACCTTGTTCGGGCGGCTCAAGGTCTCCGTCACCAAGGTGGTCATCACCGACCTCCGCAACAACACCTACTACGCCACCGTCCACCTGAGCGCGGGCGGGACCCCGATGGAGCTCGACTCGCGCCCCTCCGACGCCATCGCCCTCGCCATCCGCGCGAAGGCTCCCGTCTTCGCCGAGGAACGGGTGTTCGACAAGTCCGAGCGCGTGCCGGGCGGCCCCGCGGGGCCGGGCGAGCGGATCTAGGCGCGTGTCGCCCGACCCGCCGCGCGACGGCGCGCCGCTCGCCCTGCCCGCCGACGTCGAAGGGCAGGAGTGGGCGATCCAGCGCCGCCTCGGAGAGATCTTCAGCAAGCTCGGGGAGAAGCTCGCCGACCTCACCGGCCGCGTCGACGTGCGGGTCAAGCCGCAGACGTCCTTCACCGACATCGGCGGCCTCACCGAGGCCAAGAGCATCGTGCGGAGCTTCGTCACCGCGCTGACCGACCCCGAGCTCTACCGCAAGTGGGGCATCACGCCGCCCAAGGGCATGCTGATCTACGGCCCCCCCGGCACCGGCAAGACCCTCCTCGCGCGCGCGCTCGCCACCGAGGCGGACGCCGTCTTCTATCATCTGAAGCTCGGCACCCTCACCTCCAAGTTCGGGCCCAACACCGGCGAGCTGCTGCAGGAGGTGCTCGGCCTGGCCAAGGAGCAGGGCAAGGCGGTGGTGCTCCTCGATCAGGCCGACGCCCTCGCGCTCGAGCACCTCTTGCCCCCGGCCCAGGCCCGCGAGGCGGGGGCGCGCATCGTGGCCGCGCTGTGCGAGAAGCTCGACACGCTCGACGACTTCTCGCGACTGGTGACGATCGCGGCCACCGCCCGGACGGACGCGGTGGATCCCGCGCTGGTGGCGCCGGGCCGGCTCGACCACCTCGTCGAGGTCCCGCTGCCGGACGCGACCGCCCAGCAGCAGATCCTCGCCCTGGCGCGCGCGCGCGCCGAGCACAATGCGGGGCGGCCGCTCGTGGGCGAGCTCGACTACGGGCTGCTGCTGCCGCCCATGGGCGGCATGAGCGGCGGGGAGATCCGGGACATCCTGCGTCGCGCGCTGGAGGGAAAAGTCCACGCGGCCGGGCAGGGGCAGGAGTCGGGGCTCGTCACCACCCAGGACCTCCTGCGTCAGGTCGACGTGTACCGGCGCATCCGCGCCGTCGTCGAAAAGATCCGCTACGGGCAGTACCTCTAGCCCGCGTGCAAGGAGGCCTCGTGCATTCACGTCAGCGATCGCGGCGATGGTCCCTCGCGCTGGCCGTCGCCGCGCTGCTGCTCTCGCTCTCCGCGCCCGCGGGGGCCCAGGTCGACAAGCTCCTGAAGGGGCTGTCGGGGCCAGGAGCGGGCGGCGGGCTCTCCGACGCCAAGATCGCGGACGGGCTGAAGGAAGCCTTGCAGGTGGCCACCGAGAAGACGGTGAGCCTCACCGGCAAGACCGACGGCTACTTCGCCAATCAGGCCATCAAGATCCTGATGCCGGACAAGATGAAGAATCTCGAGACGGGGCTGCGCACGGTGGGGTACGGCCCGCAGCTCGACGAGTTCGTGCTGAGCATGAACCGGGCCGCGGAGAGCGCGGCGCCGAAAGCGAAGCAGATCTTCGTCGACGCGATCGGGAAGATGAGCTTCGACGACGCCCGCAAGATCTTGAACGGCAGCGATACCGCCGCCACCGAGTTCTTCAAGTCGAAGACCACCCCGCAGCTCACCTCCGCGTTCCGGCCCGCGGTCTCGAAATCCATGAACGAGGTGGGCGTCACGCGCCAGTACAAGGACCTCGTGGGGCGCTTCGAGGCGATCCCGTTCGCCAAATCCCAGACGCTCGACCTGGACGGCTACGTGGTGGACAAGGGGCTGGCGGGGCTCTTCCACGTGCTGGGCGAGCAGGAGAAGCAGATCCGCACCAACCCCACGGCGCGCGTCACCGACCTCCTGAAGGAGGTCTTCAAGCGCTAGCCCTCAGAAGTCGTGGGAGGGCTGGTGGCCGAGCGGGTGGTCCTGCCGGTGGGCGCCCAGGGCGCGGCCGTAGCGGCGGGTCAGCTCGGGCATGATGGTCCCGCCCGCGGGGGCGCGCTCGAGCCCGAAGACGGTGCGCGGGAACTCGAGCGTCTTCTGGACGGCCCAGATGCGCTCGTGCTCGTCGGGGGGGAGAATCTGCGCGGGATTCCCCACCGCCACCCAGCCGATGGGCACGGTGGCGCCGGCGGCCACCGCGGTGTTCACGTGCACGACCCCGTTGATCCGCACCTCCGAGGCCGCGCCGAGCCGCGCCCCGTTGAACACGGAGGCCCCGGTGGCCACGAACACGCTCTCCTCCACCGTGCAGCCGGAGAGGTGCGCGTGGGGACCGACCAGCACGTGGTCGCCGAGGCGGGCCGGATGGCGCGCGGTGCCGCGCACGACGGCCTGCTCCATCACGATGCAGTGCCGGCCGATGGTGACCGGTCCGCCCTCGGCGACGAGGACGGCCCCGAAGAGGACGCGGCTCTCCGCGCCGATGGTCACGTCGCCGCAGACGGTGGCGGTGGGGGCGATGTAGGCGGTCTCGTGAATGCGGGGTCGCTGGCCCAGATGTTCGAGCAGCATGGGTGTCCCTCCCGGCTTAGTGGTACCATGACCGCCGGGCTTGCGCCCGACCCGCGTCTCGATGCCATCGATCACCCGCGTGCGCGTCCGCTACAAGGACACCGACACGATGTCGGTCGTCTACTACGGCAACTACCTCACCTACTTCGAGGTGGGGCGCGTGGAATACCTCCGCGAGTTCGGCTGGCCCATGTCGGCGGTGAACGAGCGCGTGCACCTGCCGGTGGTGGAGGCCTTCGTGAAGTACGTGAAGCCGGCGAAGCTCGACGAGCTGCTCGAGATCACATCCCGGGTGAGCGAGCGCAAGCGCGCCAGCTTCCGGTTCAGCTACGAGATCCGCAACGACGCCAAGGAGCTGGTCGCCACCGGCCACACCCTGCACGCCTGCTGGAACCCGGCCACCGCCCGGATGATTCCCATTCCCGACTGGCTGAAGGAGATCATGCCCGATGCCGACCTCGACCCCGTCCCGCCCCGACGCTGACCGGCTCCCGCGCCCGATCGCCGACGTCGCCCGCGATCTCGGGCTCGGCGACGACGAGTGGATCCCCTACGGCCGCACCAAGGCCAAGGTGCTGGTCTCCGCGCTCGCCGCCCGCCACGATCGGCCCGACGGCAAGCTGGTGGTGGTCTCCGCCATCACGCCCACCCCCGCGGGCGACGGCAAGACCACCATGACCATCGGAATTGGGCAGGCGCTGCACCGAATAGGCGCCCGGCCGGTCATCGCGCTGCGCGAGCCGTCGATCGGGCCCACGCTCGGCATGAAGGGCGGCGGCACCGGCGGCGGGAAGGCGCAGGTGGTCCCGATGGACGAGATCAACCTGCACTTCACCGGGGACTTCCACGCGATCACCTCGGCCCACAACCTGCTCGCGGCGGCCATCGACAACCATCTGCATCACGGCAACCCGCTTGGTATCGACGTGCGCCAGGTGGCGTGGAAGCGGATCCTCGACGTCAACGACCGCGCCCTGCGCCAGGTGGTGGTGGGGCTCGGCGGGCGGATGGACGGTGTCCCGCGCGAGGCGGGCTTCCTCATCACCGCCGCCTCCGAGATCATGGCCGCGTTGTGCCTGTCCGAGGATCTGACCGATCTCAAGCAGCGGCTCGGCCGGATGCTGGTGGCGCTCACCACCGACGGGCGGGCGGTGACCGCCGACGCGCTCGGGGTGACCGGCGCGATGGCGGCGCTCCTGCGCGACGCCATCCACCCGAACCTCGTGCAGACCATGGAAGGCACTCCGGCCCTCGTGCACGGCGGGCCCTTCGCCAACATCGCCCACGGCTGCAACTCGGTGCTGGCCACGCGGCTGGCGCTGAAGCTGGGCGACATCTGCCTCACCGAGGCCGGCTTCGCCACCGACCTCGGCGCCGAGAAGTTCTTCGACATCAAGTGCCGCCTCGCCGGCCTCAAGCCCGACGCGGCGATGATCGTGGCCACCGCGCGGGCGCTCAAGTATCACGGGGGCGTGCCGGTGCCCGAGCTGGACCGGGAGAACGTGGCCGCGCTCACCGCCGGGCTCGACAACCTGGAGGCTCACGTGGAGGCGGTGCGCCAGTTCAAGGTGCCGGTGCTGATCGGGCTGAACCGCTATCCCTCGGACACCGAGCGGGAGTACGCGGCGGTACAGGAGCGCTGCGCGCGCCTCGGCGTGGAAGCGCACGTGGCGGACGTGTTCGGCCGGGGCGGCGAGGGCGGGGTGGAGCTGGCCCAGGGGCTGCTGAAGCTCATGGCCCGCGAGCGCTCGGCCTTCTCGCCGCTCTACGCGCTCGACGATCCGATCACCGTGAAGCTCGACACCATCGCCCGGCGGATCTACGGCGCCGACGGGGTCGAATATCCCAAGCGGGTCGAGCGTCAGATCGCCCAGGCCGAGAGCCTCGGCTACGGGAGGCTGCCAATTTGCGTCGCCAAGACTCAACGTTCGCTGTCCGACGACCCGACCCTGCTGAATCGCCCGCGCGGGTTCAAGATCACGGTCAACGAGGTGCGCATCTCCGCGGGCGCCGGCTTCCTGGTCGCGATCACCGGCGACATCACGACCATGCCCGGCCTCCCGCGCCGCCCCAACGCGGAAAAGGTCGACGTGACCCCCGACGGCACCATCACCGGATTGTTCTAGCCGCGTGATATACTTTGCGGCGGTCACCGCAGCACTCGGGCCACACGTATGATCCAGGTCGATAATCTAACGAAGCGGTACGGGCTGATCGAGGCCATCCACGACGTGTCGTTCCGCGTGGACAAGGGCCGCATCGTGGGCTTTCTCGGTCCCAACGGCGCGGGCAAGTCCACCACCATGAAGATCCTCTCGTGTTTCATGCCGGCCAGCGGCGGCACCGCGCGGGTGGCCGGGTACGACGTGTTCTCGCAGTCGCTGGAGGTCCGCCGGCGCATCGGCTACCTCCCCGAGAACGCTCCGCTCTACACCGACCTCTCCGTCGCCTCGTATCTGGACTTCGTGGCCGAGATCAAGGGGGTGGGCCGCACGGCGCGCCGGGGCCGCGTCGCCGACGTGATGGAGCGCTGCTTCATCACCGACATGCAGCACCGGCTCATCGGCAGGCTCTCCAAGGGCTACCGGCAGCGGGTGGGACTGGCCCAGGCGCTCCTGGGCGATCCGGAGGTGCTGATCCTGGACGAGCCGACCATCGGCCTCGACCCGCGGCAGATCGCGGACATCCGCGCCCTGATCCGCTCGCTCGCCGGCCAGCACACCGTGATCCTGTCCACCCACATCCTGCCCGAGGTGTCGATGGTGTGTGACGGCGTCATCATCATCAATCGCGGGCGCATCGTCGCCCAGGGCACGGAGTCGGAGCTGGTCCAGCAGGCCTTCCCGACCGCCCGCCTCGAGGTCCGCGTCGCGGGCGCCACCGGAGACGTGGCCGTCGCGCTGCGCGCGCTGCCCGGGGTGGTCGGCGTGGAGCCGCTCGCGGCGCGCGACGGCGCGGTGGGCTTCCGGGTGGAGTCGAGCCGCGACCGCGACGTGCGGCCCGACCTGGTCCGCCTCGTCACCGGCAACGGCTGGGCGCTCCAGGAGCTGCATCAGGTCGGCATGAGCCTCGAGGAGGTCTTCATCCGCGCGGTCGCGGGCGAGGCGGAGCCGCCCGACGCGGCGGCGGTCGAGGAGGAGGCACGCTGATGGGCTGGCTGCCGGTGTTCAAGAAGGAGATGCGGCTCTACTTCGGCTCCCCGGTCGCCTACGTCGCCTTCACCTTCTTCCTGTTCATCTCGGGGTACTTCTTCAGCACGATCTTCCTCTTCTACAGCGACGCCTCCATGCGGTCGCTCATGCAGCCGCAGTTCGGTCAGAATCTCAACGTGATCGAGAACGTGATGCGCCCGCTCTTCACCAACATGAGCGTGGTGCTCCTGTTCTTCATCCCGATGCTGACGATGCGTCTCTTCGCCGAGGAGAAGAAGGCGGGGACCCTCGAGCTCCTGCTGACCTACCCGGTGCGCGACGCGGAGGTGCTGGCCGGCAAGTACCTGGCCGCTTTCGCCCTCTACGTGCTGCTGCTCGCCCTGACCCTGCTCTACCCGGGGCTGATCCGGTACTTCACGCGCGTCGAGTGGGGGCCGATCTTCGCGGGCTACCTCGGTCTGGTGCTGACCGGGGCCGTCTTCCTCGGGGTGGGCGTGCTCGTCTCCTCACTGACCGAGAACCAGATCGTGGCCGGCTTCGGCACCTTCGGGATCCTGCTCGCCTTCTGGATCGTGGGCTGGGGCGCGGATTTCGCGGGCGGCAACCTGCGCACCGTGCTCCAGTATCTCGCGCTGGGCGAGCACCTCGACGGCTTCATCCGCGGCCTGATCGACACCAAGGACCTCGTGTACTACGCGACCGGGATCGCGCTCACGCTGTTCCTCGCGCTCCGGTCGCTCGAGTCCAAGCGGTGGCGGGGGTAGGCCGATGAGCCTCCTCAAGCGTCACTCGGTGTCCGCGGCGGTGGTCTGTCTGCTGCTGGCGTTCGCCCTGTGGCGAAGCTACCCGGGAGTACCCGCCCTGTGGCTCTTCCTGGGCCTGGGCGCCGGGTTCCTGTTGCTCTCCCTCGTGCTGAACGCCCGCGAGGCGCGCACCGCCATGGGCACGCGCACCGCGCGCTACGGGGCGGGCGCGGCGGTGATGGCCCTGCTCGCCCTCGGCATCGTGGTCGCCGCCAACGCGATCTCGGTCAAGCACAACAAGCGCTGGGACCTCACCGAGAACAAGCGCAACAGCGTGTCGCCCCAGACGATCCAGGTGCTGCGCACGCTCATGGCGCCGGTGAGCGCCATCGCCTTCTTCCGCTCGGATACGCCGGGCAAGAAGACGGCGGAGGACCTGCTCGCGCAGTACAAGACGTACTCGGGCGGCAAGTTCGAGTGGCGGCTGGAGGACACGGACAAGGCGCCCGCCCTCGCTCGGCAGTACGGGGTGGAGAGCTACGGGACCGTCGTGCTCGCGGGCGGGCCTCCGGGGCAGGTGCGCACCGAGAAGGTGCTGGACGCCGAGGAGGAGAAGCTCACCAACGCCATCGTCAAGATCACGCGCGCGGGCAAGCGGGTGATCTACATGCTGAAAGGACACGGCGAGCGGGAGATCGGCGCGACGGATCGGGCGGGCTTCAGCCAGGCCAAGGAGCAGATGGAGAAGGCGAACTACGAGGTGAAGGAGCTGTTCCTGGCCCGCGACCCCAAGATCCCCGACGACGCGGCGATCGTGATCGTGCCCGCCCCCCGTACCGATCTCTTCCCGCAGGAGCTGGCCGCGCTCGACGGCTACATCGCGCGCGCCGGCAAGGTCTTCTTCATGGCGACGCCGTTCCAGGCGAGCGCCACCGTGAAGTACCTGTCCAAGTACGGGATCGTGGTGGACGAGGACGTCGTGATCGAGCTGAATCCCATCGGCCAGCTCTTCGGGGTGGGGCCGCTCGTTCCGGTGGTCGGCCAGTACGAGTCCCATCCGATCACCAAGGACATGGGCGGCGTCATGACGCTGTTCCCGCTCACGCGCTCAGTCGCGGCGGCCAAGGCCCTGCCGAAGGGCGTCCAGGCCTCGCCGCTCGCCCAGACCAGCCG
>JBGOVO010000220.1:0-6608 GCA_041478145.1 Methylomirabilia bacterium | reverse complement strand
GGCGTGCGGGAGTTCCTGCGCCAGATCCCCGGCGCGAAGATGGTCGACGTTGGCGGCGCCGCCCACATGGTGGCGGGCGACCAAAACGACGCGTTCTCCGAGGCGGTGATCGACTTCCTGGAACACGATATCCGCCCGACGCTGCCCGGGGAACGCTAGACTCGCCTCACCGAGGCGAGGCAATGGCGGTGAGATGGTGCCGCGCTGGGACCACGGGCCGGCGCCCGCGTCCGCCGCCTCTCCACTTACCCCTCTCCCCTCAGGGGAGAGGGCAGGGTGAGGGGCGGTCGAGGGTGAGGGGCGGTCTACGGGGGCTACCTCTCCCGTGCCAGCACCGCGCGCGCCCGCGGCAGGTCGGCGGCGGCCACCAGCAGCACGACCTCGGCCTGGTCGCCCACGCTGAAGGGGTACACGGACTGGGCGAGCCGGCTCTGCAGCACGACCTCGATGCCCTCGCTCTCGAGCAGCCCGCGGACGACCAGCGCCTCCGGCTGATCCCGGCAGCGGCGCGCTTCGACCAGGCTCCCCGCGGGCAGCCCGGCGGCGGGCGTCGCCCGGGGCGGCGGGGTCGGGAAGCGGATGATCCGGGCGCGGCGCGCGGACATGGCGATCATGCTAACACGCCCGGCGGCCGGCGCGGCCTGAGCCACCGGAAGCACACGAGCGCGATGACGCCGGCCAGGGCGATCGCGGTGGTCATCGGCCGCGCGGTGCCGTCGTAGAAGCGCCCCACCGCCACGCTGTAGAGCGCGGCGCCCGTCATCTGGAGGAAGCCGGCCACCGCCGCCGCCAGTCCGGCCATGCGCGGGAACGGCCCGATGGCGCCGGCCATGCCGTTGGGCAGCGTGAGCCCCAGGCCCATCGCGAACACGTACATCGGCGCGATCACCGCCGCGACCGTCAGGATCCCGCTCCAGGCCAGCGCGGCCAGGGTCAGGCCCGCCGTCGCGCCCAGAGCCGTGCCGCACTGGATCATGCGATCGAGCCCGAACTGCCCTCCGAAGCGGCCGGACAGGAACGTCCCGGTCATGATCCCGAGCGCGACGGCGCCGAAGCAGAGGCCGAAGACACTCGGCGAGACGCCGAGCACGCCGATGAGCACGAAGGACGAGCCGGAGATGAAGGCGAACTGCCCGCCGAACATCAGGGCGTTCACCAGGACGTAGGCCACGTAGCTCCGGTCGGTCAGCAGGACCCCGAGATTGCGGCCCATCTGGCCGGGCCGGAGCGCGGTGGGATCGCGGCGGACATTGGTCTCGCGCAACCCCGCCGCCATCAGCGCGACGAAGAGCGTGCCCAGGCCGGCCAGCACGAAGAAGACCGCGCGCCAGCCGAACGCCTCGTGCACGTAGCCGCCCACGATGGGCGCCAGCATCGGGTTCAGGGACTGGACCATGGCCATGTAGGAGAAGACGCGGGCGGCGCGCTCGCGGCCGTGGAGGTCGCGCACCACCGCGCGCGCCACCACCGGGCCGCTCCCGCCCCCCAGGGCCTGCAGCACCCGGGCGCCGATCAGGACGCCGATGGTGGGGGCCAGCGCGCAGGCCAGCCCGGCCACCGCGTAGAGGCCCAGGCCGCCCACCAGCACCCAGCGGCGGCCGAAGCGGTCCGAGAGCGGCCCGTAGACGAGCTGGGAGGCCGCGAAGGCCATGAGGAACAGCGTCACCGTGAGCTGGGCGGTCGCGGGCGACGTCGCGAACGCGCTGGCGATGGCGGGCAACGACGGCAGGAACATGTCGATGGACAGGGCGCCCAGCCCGACCACCGCCGTCAGCAGGACCTCGACGCGCATCCAGGTCATATATCCCACTCGAGGCCGAAGCGGTAGACTGTCCCGCCAAGGGAGGAGTCGACGCATGCGCGCGATCGGAATGCTGGCGGCCCTCGTCGGGCTGATCGTGGGGGTGGGGATCGATGAGGCGACGGCCCAGGGACCGATCAAGCTCGGCTTCCTCTCGCCGCTCTCCGGGGCCATCGCGCAGGCCGGGAAGGACATGTACAGCGGCTGCGAGCTCTACTGGCAGGAGAGCGGCTGGCAGATCGGGAACCGGAAGCTCGAGGTGATCCTGGAGGACACGGAGGGCCAGCCCGCCACCGCGGTGAGCAAGCTCCGAAAGCTCATCGACAGCGACAAGGTCAACCTGCTCGCGGGCGTCATCCTCTCCAACGTGGCCTACGCCCTGGTGCCGCCGATCGAAGCGGCGGGCATCCCGACCATCTACCCGATCAACTCCGCGGACGACCTGACCCAGCGGAAGCGGCCGAAGTGGCTCATTCGCACCGGCTTCTCGGCCGGCGGCAACATGCACCCGTTCGGGGAATATGCGGCGAAGACCCTCAAGTACAAGAAGGTCGTGACGATCGGCCTCGACTATGCCTTCGGCTGGGAGACGGTGGGCGGCTTCCACAAGTCCTTCGAGGACAACGGTGGTCAGGTGATCCAGAAGCTCTGGGTGCCCCTCAATATCCAGGACTACGCGCCGTACCTGGCCCAGGTGCGGCGGGACGCGGACGCGGTCTTCGTGGTGGCGCTGGGGCGCTGGACCCTGCTCTTCGCCAAGCAGTACGCGGACAGCGGGCTCAAGGACCGGCTCCCGCTGATCGCGGGCGGGACGTACACGGACGAGCACGTGCTATCCCAGCTCGGGGATGAGTCCATCGGGGTGATCAGCGCCCACCACTACTCCGCCTCGCTCGACACCCCGGCCAACCGGAAGTTCCGCGCCGCCTTCGAGAAGGCGTACAGCCGCACGCCTTCGTTCTACTCGGAGAACTGCTACACCGGCGCCCGGGTGATCACCGAGGCGGTCAAGGCGGTGAAGGGCCAGGTCGAGGATCGGGCCGCCCTGATGGCCGCGCTGCGGCGCGTGGAGATCACCGACGCCCCGCGCGGGCCCATCAAGATCGACGCCTACGGCAACCCCACCCAGAACATCTACATCCGCAAGGTCGAGCGGGTCGGCGGCGTCCTCCAGAACACGGTGATCCAGACCTACCCGGCGGTGAGCCAGTTCTGGACGTACGATCCGCAGAAGTTTCTCGAGCAGCCGGTCTACTCGCGCGAGTTTCCGCCCTGTCGCCACTGTTAGCGGCCGCGGCAGGGCGAGGTGCAGCCGAAGGCGAGCCGAGCGAATGAGAGGGGGCTTCGAGCCATGGACAAGTTCGAATACTTCACCGGCATCCCCGAGGTGGGTATCGTGCCGCGGGCGCCCCACGCCGGGCCGCTGCTCCAGCACGTCTACGAGCAGGAGCACGGACGCGGCGGATTCGCGGGCAAGGTGACGCACACCTATCATCTGTATCCGCCCAACAACTGGCTGCCCGGCGAGACGCGCGTCCTGGAGGGCTTCGCGCCTCTCTGGGAGTCGCCCATGCGTCCAGTGGGCGGCGTCCATCACGCGCTCGACGCGGCGAGCCCGTCGGAGCCGCGCGATGTCTATCGCGGGATGGCGCGCCTGGTCGCCAACGCCACCGTGGCCATGAACGTGACCGCGCCCGCCGCGCCCATGGACTACTTCTTCGAGCACCACTCGGCCACCCTCGTGGTCTTCGTCCACCAGGGCGGCGGCACGCTCGAGACCCTCTTCGGGCCCATCGCCTACGGCCGCGGCGATTTCCTCGTCGTGCCCAAGGGCATTCCCCACCGCTTCGAGTGCGCGGCGGGGCCGCAGTACTACTGGGTCTACGAGAGCTTCGCGGGCGATCCGGAGAAGTCGGAGTCGCCCACGACCGGGCAATTCATCACCCACAGCCGCAGCGACTACCGGTTCCCGCGCACGCTCGACACGCGGAACGAGGCCGGGCGGTTCGAGATCGTCTCCAAGGTGGGTCCGGTCTACACGCGGCGGGTGCACCCGACGCATCCGTTCGACGTGGTGGGCTGGCGCGGCGACTATCTCCCGTACCGCTTCGCGGTGGAGGACGTGCGCCCGCTGACCGCGGACCGCTCCCACGTGCCGCCCTCGGGCCATACCGTCTTCACGCTGCCCGGCTGCTATCTCTGCGTCTTCACGGTGCGCTCGGTCGAGAAGGAAGGGATGTGGCTGCCCTTCTTCCATCGCAACCTGGACTATTGCGAGACCATCGGCTACCACTTCGGCGACTTCTTCAGCCGCGGGGGCGTGATCCGGGAGGGCATGGTGACGGTGCATCCGGTCGGCCTGCCCCACGGTCCGCAGCCGTCCGCCCAGCGGGCCCTGATGGACGGCCATCGCCCGCACCTGCACAACGAGGTGGGCATCATGGCCGACTTCGTCAATCCGGCGCAGATCTCCGAGTACGCCCTCGGCCTGTCGCGGCCCGACTACATGGCGAGCTGGGCCGGCTACACCACCGACCCGCGCTTCGTCCATCGCCCGGACCGGCTGGCCGAGGTGCGGTCCCTGGCCGAAGGGCTGGCCGACGCCCGCGACGAGCTGCGCCCGCGTCCCGACACGCCCTGAGATGCTCGGCTTCGGGCTCTTCTCGGTGGTGGACCACTATCCGACGGAGCTCACCCGGACCACCGCCGAGTTCTACGGCGAGCTGCTGGAGCAGGTGGAAGCAGCCGAGGCGCTCGGCTTTCAGTCCTTCTGGGTGGCCGAGCACCATTTCCACGAGTACGGAGGCATCCCCCGGCCCCCGGTGTGGATGGCGGCCGCCGCCGCGCGAACCCGCCGTATCCGGCTGGGCGCCGGCGTGGTCGTGCTGCCCTTCGACAACCCGCTCCGCACCGCCGAGGACTACGCCATGGTCGACGTGCTCTCGGGCGGCCGCCTCGACCTCGGCACGGGCTCCGGCTATCTGAAGCACGAGTACGCGGGCTTCAACCTCGACCCGGAGGACAAGCGCGCACGCTTCGACGAGGCCCTGGAGATCCTGCTGCGCGCCTGGACGGGCGAGCGCTTCTCCTACGAGGGTCGCTACCATCTGGTGCGCGACGTGCAGCTCAACGTGCGGCCGCTGCAGCGGCCGCGCCCGCCCATCTGGGTGGCCACGCTCCGCGCCGACAGCGCGCCGCGCATCGGCGCCCGCGGCTTCCCGGCGATGCTGATCCCCTACGCGAGCGCGGAGACGCTCCCGCAGATGGCGGAGAGCGTGGCCGGCTACAAGACCGCGTTCGTCCAGGCGGGCGGCCGGCCCGAGGCCGCCACCTTGCCCTTTGGTCTCCATCTGCACTGCGCGGAGAGCACCGGGCGCGCGCGGGCCGAGGCGCGCGAGTGCATGGAGCGCTACGTGCGCACCCGGCTCTACGCGGTGCAGCGGCCCTTCGAGACGCTCGTCGAGCAGAACGTGGTGGCGTTCGGGGACCCCGAGGAGATCGTCCGCGTGGCCCGGCTCTACGAAGACGCGGGCTTCACCCATCTCCTCGCGATCGGGAACTTCGGCGGGCTGCCGCACAAGCAGGTGCTGCGCTCGATGGAGCTGCTGGCGCGACACGTGCTGCCGCGATTCGCGGGCGTCTGAGACCCGCCGGCATGGCCTGCGGTGCCCCGCGAGTGATCGAGGCCGACGGCCTCCGTCTGGAGCTCCACGAATGGGGAGCGAAGGATTCGGGGCCGGTGCTGCTCCTGCATTCGCTGGCGGCCCACAGCCACTGGTGGGACTGGGTGGCGCCCCTCCTCGCCGAGGATTTCCACGTCGTCGCGCTCGATCTCCGCGGCCATGGCGGTAGCGGTTGGGTCGAGCCGGCTGCCTACCGCGCCCCGGACTACGCGGGCGATGCCGTCGCGGCGATGGACGCGCTCGGCTGGCGGGCCCCGCTCGTGATGGGTCACTCGCTCGGCGGCTACGTCGGCGCCTGCCTCGCCTCACTCCATCCGGATCGGGTCGGCGACCTCGTCATCGTGGATACCATGACGCAGTGGAACGAGCAGGAGACGGCGTGGGCGCTCGAGCAGGCCGAGCGGCCGGGCTCCGAGTTCACGAGCTCGGTGGAGGCGGGAGCGCGCTTCCGGCTGAGCCCACGGGAGACGACCGCGCCCGCCGAGTGGCTCCGCCACCTGGGCGAGGCCGGCGTGCGCGAGCGGCAGCCCGGCGTCTGGCAGCACGCCTTCGACCGGCGCGTGTTCCTTCATGCCCGGCCCGACGCCTGGTCGATCCTGCCCGGCGTGGCCTGCCCCACGCTGGTGGTCCGCGGCGCGGCCAGCCCGATCATGGATCGGGAGGCGTGGCTGCGCGTGGCCACCAGCGTGCAGCGGGGGCAGCTCGCCGAGGTGAAGGGCGCCCATCACCACCTCATCCTCGACGACCCCGCTCAGTTCGTGTCGATCGTCACCGGCTGGCTATCGGCGACCCGCTGACTCGGAAGCGGCGAGGCTCTTCCCACTCCGGCGCTTCGCTCGGCGGATCGCGGTCGGCGGCCTCCGATACACCGCGCGGAACGCCGCGTTGAACCGTCGGATGCTGGCGAACCCCGCGGCGAACGCGATCGCGGACATCGGCAGCGCGGTCTGGTCGATCAGGGCCTTCGCCCGCTGCACACGCCGGGTCGTCGCGACGGCGGTCGGCGAGGCACCGGCGTGCCGCCCGAACAGGCGGCGCAGATGTCGGGCCGTCATGCCGAGGGCGTCCGCGAGGTTCTCGACCGTCTTGCCGTCGTCCAGGAAGCCACGCTCGATGAGCCGCAG
>JBGOVO010000163.1:0-8006 GCA_041478145.1 Methylomirabilia bacterium | reverse complement strand
GCGAGGCGCAGCCGAAGGCGAGCCGAGCGGATAGGGAAAGATAGGGCGAGGCGCAGCCGAAGGCGAGCCGAGCGGATAGGGAAAGATAGGGCGAGGCGCAGCCGAAGGCGAGCCGAGCGGATAGGGAAAATAGGGCGAGGTGCAGCCGAAGGCGAGCCGAGCGGATACGAAAAATAGGGGGATAGAACAACCGCATGACGATCAGCGAGACGATCGGATTCATCGGGCTCGGGAACATGGGGACGCCGATGGCGGGCCGCCTGCTGGACGGCGGCTACCCGCTGATGGTGCACGACGTCCGCGCGGAAGCGGCGCGCCCGCTGCGGGCCCGCGGCGCCGCGTGGGCGGCGTCGCCCGCCGAGGTGGCGGCCGCCGCGCAGACCGTCATCACGATCTTGCCGACGTCGCGCGAGGTGCGGGAGGTGCTGCTGGGCGCGAAGGGGCTGCTGGACGCGCTGCGGCCGGGCAGCCTCGTGCTCGAGATGACCTCGGCCGATCCCTCGGCCACGCGCGAGCTGGAGCGGGAGGTGGCGGCCCGCGGGTCCGCCCTGATCGACGCGCCGGTCTCGGGCGGGGTGCGCGGCGCCGTGGAGGGCACCCTCGCCATCATGGTGGGCGGCGACCCCGCGCTGCTCGAGCGCGCGCGGCCGGTGCTCGCGCGCATGGGCAAGAACATCTTTCACGCCGGTCCCGTCGGCGCCGGCCACGCCATGAAGCTGGTCAACAACATGTGCTCGGGCGGCATCCTGGCCCTGACCATCGAGGCGGTGGCGGTGGCGGCCCGGGCCGGCGTGGACCCCGCGCGCGCCGTCGAGATCCTGCAGGCCTCCAGCGGGCGCTCCAACGCCAGCGACAACAAGTTTCCGCGCTTCATCCTCAACGGGGCCTTCGACGCCGGCTTCGCCATCCGGCTGATGATGAAGGACCTCGACGGCTACGGCCGCCTCGCCCAGGAGGCGGGCGTGCCGTCGCCGATCGCCCGCGCCGCCGCCGAGATCTATCGGCTCGCGGTGGCGCGCGGGATGAGCGAGCAGGACCATACCGCGATCGCCCGCATCATCGAGGAGTGGGCGGGCGTCTCGCTCCGATCCCAGGGAGGAACCGCATGACGCGCATCGGCTTCATCGGCGTGGGCACCATGGGGCTGCCCATGGCCAAGAACCTCGTGAAGAAGGGCTTCAGCCTCACCGCGTTCGACAGCAATCCGGAGGCGGTCAAGGCCGCCGCCGCGGCCGGGATGACGGCCGCGGCCAGCGCGGCGGAGGCGGTGGCCACCGCGGACATCGTGGTGACCATGCTGCCCTCGTCGCCGCATGTCGAGTCGGTCTACACGGGCGACGGCGGCGTGCTCGCGGCCGCCCGGAAGGGCACGCTGTGCGTCGACATGTCGACCATCGACCCGGCGGTCTCCCAGCGGGTGGCGAAGGCCGCGCAGGAGCGGGGCGTGCGCTTCATCGACGCGCCGGTCTCGGGGGGCACGCCCCGCGCCACCGACGGGACGCTCGCCATCATGGTGGGCGGAGCCGCGGCGGACGTCGAGGAGGCCCGGCCCGCGCTGTCCGCGATGGGCACCAACGTCATCCACGTGGGCGCGGTGGGCAGCGGCGAGGTGGTCAAGCTCTGCAACAACCTGATCGCGGGCGTGGTGGGGGTGGCGGTGAGCGAGGCGTTCCGTATCGCAGAGGGCTTCGGCATGGACCCCAAGGTGGTCACCGACGTCATCTCCAAGTCTTCCGGCAATACCTTCCTCATGGGCTTCATGCACCCGGTCCCGGGGATCATGCCGACCGCGGCGTCCAGCAACGAGTACAAGCCGGGCTTCATGACCGACCTCATGTGCAAGGACCTGGGGCTGGCGGTGGACGCGGCGCGAAATCTCCGGGTGCCGCTCTTCGTGACGCCCGCCGCCCAGCAGGTCTACCGGCTCGCCTCCTCCCACGGGCTCGGCCGGCGGGACTTCACGAGCGTGTACTCCTTCCTGAAGCCCTCCTCGGGTCAGGCCCCGGTCTAGGCGGGAGACGGGCGTGATAAGCCGCCGCCTCAAGCGCTGGCTGATCGTCCTGGCCGCCCTGCTGGTGGTGGGCGTCGCCTTCATCTGGACGCTGCCGGAGATCGTGAAGTGGCAGGCGCTCAAGCAGATCCCGGCGATCACCGGTCGGGCCGCCTCCATCGAGGACATCGACATCAACCTGTTCACGGGGCGGGTGGCGATCAAGAAGTTCCGCCTCGCCGAGCCGGATCCCGCCCAGACCTTCGTGGAGTTCGAGCGGCTGGACGTGCGCGTCGTGCCGTGGTCGAGCGTGTTCGGTAACCTCCGGGTCGCCGAGCTGCGGCTCACCGCGCCCACCGTCAACCTCGTGCGCCTGACTCCGACCGAGTTCAACTTCTCGGACATCCTCAGGCGGCTGGCGACCTCGAAAGAGGGGGAGCCCCCGCCCAAGCCGGCCGAGCCCAAGGCCAAGTCTCGCTGGACCATCGCCCTCGATCGCTTCGCGCTGATCCGGGCCAATATCACGGTCACGGATCGCGCGGTGACCCCGACCAGTGACTGGAGGGTCCGCGATCTGACCGTCGAGGCGGACAATCTGACCACGCGGCCGTCCGGGCCGGTCGGAACGCTGGCGGTGCACGCCGCGCTCAACGACTCGCCGGTGGAGTTCTCCGCCCAGGACATCGACCTCACGCCCACCTCGTTCGCCGGGAAGTTCTCCATCCAGAACTTCAGCCTGCTCCAGATCCGGCCCTATCTGCCGCCGCTGCCCGCGGCGCTCGAGTCCGGCATCGCGGGCGTGAACATGGCGGTCAAGCTCGAGCTGGGGCAGGGGCCGGGCGGCCTCGCGGTGGGCCTCGTGACGGGCGATGTCACGCTGACCTCCCTGGCGCTGGCCCAGGTGGGCAAGACCACGCCGTTCCTCACGGTGCCCCGCATCGGCGTGGGGCTCAAGGAAGTGAACCTGGTCTCGCGGGTGGTCACGCTGTCGGGCGTGGACATCGAGGGGCTCGACCTCAAGGCGGTGCGGGACAAGCGAGAGCAGATCGATTTGCTGGAGCTGGCGAAGAAACCGGAGGGTGGGCGGGCAACCGGGGCTGCTTCTTCGAATGCGCTCGGCTCGCCTTCGGCTGCGCCTCGCCAAGCCACTTCGGCTGCGCCTCGCCAGGCCACTGCGGCCGCTCCTGCCGCTCCGAGTTCAGCCCCTTCGGCTCCCGCGAAGGCAACGCAATCGCCCGACTACAAGATCACGGTCGAGAAGGTGACGCTGAAGGGGGCCGCGACGTTCACCGACGAGGCGGTGTCCTCGCCGCCGACCGTGCTCAAGCTGAGCGATCTCGCGCTCCAGGTCGACGACGTGACCTGGCCGGCGATCCGACCCATGAACCTGGCGCTGACCATGGGCCTGCCGGGCGGGGGCAAGGTCAGCGCGAAGGGCTCGGTCAAGATCGAGCCGCTGGACGTGAGCCTGACGCTCACCACGCGTGACGCGCCGATCGAGCCCTATCGCGCGTACTTCCCGTTCCCGGCGAGCTTCTCGGGCCGCTTCAACTCGGACAGCCAGAACCGCGTCCGCATCGCCAACGGCAAGCTCACCGCGCTCTCCCGCGGCAATAGCTGGGCCACCAACCTGGCCGTGAAGGGGCCGGATGCCGCGGAGGCGCCGCTGCGCCTGGAGCGCATGGAGATCAACGGCATCGACTTCGGCTGGCCCACCCATGCGCGGGTGGCCAAGGTGCGGCTGAAGGCGCCGGTGGCCGAGATCGACCGGGCCGCCGACGGCTCGATCAACGTGCAGAAGCTCTTCACGCCTTCTTCAAATGCGCTCGGCTCGCCTTCGGCTGCGCCTCGCCAGGCAACTGCGGCGGCTCCTGCCGCTCCGGGCCCAACCGCGGCGGGGGTGTCGGAGCCGAAGCGGCCGGGGCTCCTCGAGACGATGGAGCTCAATTTCAAGGAGATCGTGATCGAAGAGGGCTACGTGCGCTTCCTCGACCACACCACGCAGCCGCCGTTCTCGGAGGACATCTCGAAGCTGACCGTCTCGGTCAAGGACCTCTCGAACAAGCCGGGCCAGCGCGCCAACCTGCTGGTCCAGGCGCTCATCGGGGGCGACGCCGCGATGGACATCCGCGGCGAGATGTCCGCCATCGGGGCCGAGACCTACGTGGACATGGTGGGGGAGCTGAAGAAGTTCACGCTGCCCGCCGCCAACCCCTACGTCGACGGGCTGCTCGCCTGGATCATCCGCCGGGGCGAGCTGACCGCCAAGCTCGAGTACAAGATCGAGAAGGACAAGCTCGATGCCCGGAACGACATCCTGGTCGGCAACCTGAAGGTCGCGCCCTCGCGCGCCTCCGACGAGGTCAAGAAGCGGATCGGGCTGCCGCTCGGGCTCATCGTGGCGCTGATCAAGGACGGCGACGGGAACATCCACGTGAACGTGCCGATCACCGGCACCCTCAGCGACCGCAAGTTCGATTTCGGCGACGCGATCTGGACCGCGGTGCGGAACGTCATCATCAATATCCTCAAGGCGCCCTTCCGGGCCATCGGCGGGCTCTTCACGAGCGGTGACAAGATCGACGAGATCAAGGTGGATCCGGTCGTCTTCGCGGCGGGCAGCGCGGTCCTGAGCCCGGAGCTGGAGCGGCAGACCGTCCGCGTGGGCGACTTCCTGCGCCGCGCGCCCTACGTGGGCCTCACCCTGAACTCGGTGGCCTCGCCGGCGGACGTGGAAGCGCTCAAGGAGCGCGCGGTGGCGGCTCGGCTCGAGAAGTTCCAGAAGGAGCAGGGGATCGCGGATCTGCCCACCGCGCTCCGCCGCTACTACCAGGTCATCGTCAAGGACGCCCAGCTCCCCATGACGGTGGAGGAGCAGCTCGTGCTGCTGCGCAAGCGCGAGCCGGTGCCGACGGGTCCGCTCGCCGAGCTGCGCCAGCGCCGCCTCGACGTGACGCGCGAGCGATTGGCCAAGGGGGAGGGCATCCCCGAGGCCCGGCTGCAGACCGCGCCCGAGGCCGCTCCCGCCGCGGCCGCCGCCCCGCCGCCCGCCGGGGCCGCGCCGGTGGCCGCGCCCGAATCTCCGTCGGCGGGCGGACGCGTCGAGTTCGGCATCACCGGGGAGAGCGACTGAGCGCTCTGCTATACTACGCGCACCGTTCGCTGGTCACAGGAGGTGCGCCGTGGCCCACTACGTGATGCTGAGCACGCTGAGCGATTCCGGCCGCAAGGTGTTGCACGCGCGGCCCGGATGGATCCGCAAGGTCAATCGAGAGCTGTCCCGGTGGGGCGCCAAGGTGATCGCCCAGTACGCGGTGCTCGGCCCGTACGACTTCGTGACCATACTCGAGGCGGCCGACAACGAGACGGTGTCGGCGATCTCGATCGAGCTGGGCGCGCGGGGCTCGGTGCAGATGATGACGATGCCCGCCATCCCGCTCGACACCTTCATCAATCGCCTCGAGCGCGGCCGGGCCGCGAGGGGGCCGAAAGGGAAGCGTCGCCGACCGTGAAAGTCCTCGCGCTCCACCCCGAGAAGTGCACCGGCTGCCTCCGGTGCGAGCTGGCCTGCTCCTACATGCAGACCGGTCTCTTCCAGCCGTCCAAGTCGGTGATCCGGGTCTCGCCCTTCGAGGGTTACACCTCCTACGCGCCCTACACGTGCACCCAGTGCGCGGAGGGCTGGTGCATGACCGCGTGTCCGGTGGGCGCCATCCAGATCAACGCGGCGGGCGCCAAGGACGTGATGGACGACACCTGCGTGGGGTGCAAGCTCTGTACGATCGCGTGTCCCTACGGCACCATGTTCTACGACGGCGACACCCAGAAGGCCTACAAGTGCAACTTGTGTGGCGGGGCCCCGGCCTGCGCGTCCGCGTGCCCGACCGAGGCCATCACCTTCGAGGAGGCGGAGACCGCCGACTGGATCGGCGACTTCGCGGCCGAACGCACCGCGCGAGTGCTGGCGGTGGAGGCCCGCTGATGCCGGCCCGGCACCTGATCATCGGCGGCGGCACCGCGGGGATGAACGCCATCCGGACTATTAGAGAAGAAGAGCAGTTGATCGGGGTCGGCGCGTCCGAGATCACCCTGGTCTCGGCGGAGCGCCCCTACTCCCGGATGGTCCTGCCCTATTACCTCTGGGGAACGATCTCCGAGAGCCATGTGTACACTGCGTCGCCGGCCGCGCTGACCGCCTGGAAGGTCAAGGCCCTGGTCGGGCGGAAGGCCAAGGCCCTCGACCCGGCGGCCCGGACGCTCACCCTGGACGACGACGCCAAGGTCGAGTTCGACGACTGCCTGATCGCCACCGGCTCGCGGGCGGCCAAGGCGCCGATTCCAGGCGCCGACGGCCCCGGGATCCACTGCTTCTGGACCCTCGACGAGGCCAAGGACGTGATCGCCGGCGTCGCGCCGGGCAGCCGCGTGGTCATGGTCGGCGCCGGCTTCATCGCGTTCACGATCCTCAACGCGATCCTGGCCCGCGGGGCCAAGCTGACGATCGTGGAAGTGGCGCCGCGCATCCTGCCCCGCATGGTCGACGACAATTGCGCGGGCATCGTGCAGGCGTGGCTCGAGGACCACGACGTGGCGGTGCGCACCGGCGCGACCGTGACCAAGATCGAGCGGGTGGGCGGTAGGCGGAAGCTCTCCTTCAAGAAGGGCGAGCCGCTCACCGCCGACCTGGTGATCATGGCCACCGGCATCCGCACCAATCTCGAGTGGCTGCAGGGCTCGGGCATCGAGATGGCCTCCGAGGCCCCCGGCGGCGTCATCGTGGACGACCACCTGCGCTCGAGCGTGAAGAGCGTCTACGCGGCGGGCGACGTGGCGCGCGGGCGCAACCTGATCACCGGCGCGGCCGAGGTGCACGCCATCGAGCCCACCGCCCAGGAGCACGGGCGCGTGGTGGGCGCCAACATGGCGGGCCGCGACGTGGCCTACCGCGGCAGCCTCCTGATGAACATCGTCGAGGTCGCGCATCTCGACGTGGCCTCCTTCGGCCAGTGGGAGGATGCGAAGGCGGAGGTCTACACCGCCTTGCGCGCCGCCCGCTCGGAGTACCGGAAGCTGCTCTTCCATGGCGGCCGCCTCACCGGCGCCGTCATCTGCGGCCCCGCCGAGGCGGTGTGGACCACCAACGACGTGGGCATGCTGAAAGGCCTCGTCTACTCCGGCGTCGATCTCTCCGCCTGGAAGGCGCACCTCCGGGCGAACCCGTTCGACGTCAAGCCCGCGTTCATCGCCACGCGCACGACCTCGCGGCTGCTGCCCGAGACCATCCTCGGCCGGCCGTCTCAATCACCCCAGCTACCCCAAACGGTGGCCCTATGAGCCCGACCGCGACCACGACCCGCGTCGCCGCCAAGCCCGCGGCGGCGCCGACCTTCGCCTATGCCGGTAAGCTCCTCCGCGTGAACCTCTCCACCGGCAAGACCTGGACCGAGGCGTGGAGCGAGAAGGACCGGCGCGAGTACCTCGGCGGCGTCGGGCTCGGGGCCAAGATCCTCTACGACGAGGTCGGCCCCAAGGTGCAGTGGGATCATCCGGACAACCGCCTGATCATGGCCACCGGTCCGCTCGCCGGCCTGCCGGTGTGGGGGACGGGCGGGCTCACCGTCATCACCCGCGGCGCCCTCACCGGCGGCGCGACGTCGACGCAGGCCAATGGCTTCTTCGGCGCGGCGCTGAAGTATTCGGGCTACGACGCCATCGTCATGCAGGGGCAGGCCAAGAAGCTCTCCTACCTCTACATCAACGACGACGTCGTCGAGGTGCGCGACGCGGCCCACCTGGCCGGCAAGGACACCTGGGAGACGCAGCAGGCCCTGGAGACCGAGACCGGCCTGTCCGGCCACCGGCTTTCCGTGTACTGCATCGGGCCCGCCGGGGAGAACCTCGTGCGCTTCGCGGCCATCCACGGCGACTACGGCCACGTGGCCTCCAAGAACGGCTGCGGCGCCGTGATGGGCAAGAAGAAGCTCAAGGCGGTGTGCATCGTGCGGGGGACCAAGGC
>JBGOVO010000252.1:0-5896 GCA_041478145.1 Methylomirabilia bacterium | reverse complement strand
CGTGCGGCGCGTCGGGGGCAAGACCGAGATCAAGGTGGACGTGCGCGTGCTGGCCGCCACCAACAAGGACCCGGTCAAGGCCATCCAGGAGGGCAGCTTCCGGGAAGATCTCTACTACCGGTTGAACGTGGTGAGTCTCGCGCTGCCGCCGCTCCGCGAGCGGCGGGACGACATCCCGGCCCTGGTGCAGGCCTTCATCGAGGAGTTCAACGCGCGCTACGACAAGCGCATCCGGTCGCTCGACGAGACCGTGCTGAGCGGGCTCATCGCCCAGCCCTGGCCCGGCAACGTCCGCGAGCTGCGCAACACGCTCGAGCGCGCCATCATCGTCTGCGAGGGCGACGCCATCCTGCCCAAGCACATCCCCCCGACGCCGTCGCTGCGGGTGTCCGAGTCCACCGACGGGTCCGACTTCGTGTCCTTTCGTGTGGGGACGAGCCTCGAGGACGCCGAAAAGGCGCTGATCCTGAAGACCCTGGCCGCCAACGGCAACAACAAGACGCGCGCCGCCGACGTGCTCGGCATCAGCCTCAAGACGCTCCACAACAAGCTCAAGGCCTACGGCAGTTAGCATGCGGCTGGGGGTCCGCGGACGGGAGGCGCTGGTCGTCAGCCTCCTCACCCTGCTCGTGGTCACCACCGCCACCGCCATCCACCTCTCGCAGGTGAGCCGCGTCGTCGTGCAGGAAGCGGTCAAGCAGGCCGAGCTGATCGCCAAGCAGATCTACGCGCAGAGCGGCCGCGCGCTCCAGCGCGCGCCCGGCGCCGACCCGCTCGACGCCCTGCGGGAGGACCCGGAGCTGCGGAGCTTCCTCGACTCGAGCGTCGGCTACTCGCCGCACCTGCTCTACGCGCTGATCTCGGACCCCACCGGCACCGTGCTGCTCCACACCGAGCGGGGCAAGGAAGGGCACCCGGAGCCGGCGCGCCCCAACCTCGAGGGCCTGCTCAAGATGGACACCCTGAGCCGCTTCTCGGCGCTCTACAACGCCGGCCGGACCTACGAGACCGTGCTGCCGGTGACGCTCAACGACCGCCTCTTCGGCTCCATCCGCCTGGGCGTCTCCACCACGCTGCTGCGCCGCGAGGTGACCGCCTCGCTCCAGCAGAGCCTGGCGGTGGCGGCGGTGGCGCTGCCGCTGGCCTGGCTGGCCGCCATGGTGCTGGCCCAGCTCACGGTGCGCCCCATCCGCGCCATCGTGGGCCAGGTGGACCGTATCCGCCGGGGCGAGCCGCTGGAGCCGACCCCGGTGGGCGGCGACGAGTTCCAGGAGCTCTCGGCGCAGCTCTCCCGGCTAGGGCGGGAGCTCCAGGCGGACCGGCTGTCCACCCTCAGCGAGAAGGCGCATCTCCAAGGCGTGGTGGACCAGCTGGAAGACGGCGTGATCTTCCTCAACCCGGAGCGGCATATCCTCTTCTTCAACCGGGCCGCCGAGGCGGTGGTGGGTCTTCCCCTCGAGCAGACGGTGGGCCTGCCCATCCACGAGGTGCTGGATCCGACGCACCCGCTGCTGCCGTTCGTGGACCAGGTGCTGGGCGGCGCCGCGGGCATTCGCAACGCCACCGTGGCCCTGCCGCACGGGGGGCGCGAGAAGGAGTTCCTGGTCTCCGCCTTCCACATGGAGGACGCCCACCGCGTGATGGGCGTGGCGGTGCTGCTCAAGGATCTCGAATCGATCAAGACCGTGCAGTCCCTGGTGAGCTACTCGGCCAAGCTGGCCGCGCTCGGGCGGCTCACCTCGGGGGTGGCCCACGAGGTGAAGAACCCGCTGAACGCCATGATGATCCACGTGGAGCTGCTCAAGGAGCGGCTCGAGGACTCGAGTCCCGACGTCAAGCAGAGTCTCGAGGTCATCGGCGGCGAGATCCGGCGTCTCGACCGCGTCGTGCAGGGCTTCCTCAAGTTCATGCGCCCGCAGGAGCTGGCGCTCAAGCCGGTGGACCTCAACGCGATGGTGCAGAGCGTGGGCGCGCTGCTGGAGGCGGAAAGCCAGAGCCACGGGGTGCGCTTCGTGCTCGACCTCGACCCGGCCCTGCCGGTGGTGAGCGCCGACGAGGAGCTCTTGCGCCAGGCCTTCATCAACATCGTGCAGAACGCCTGTCAGGCCATGCCGGAGGGCGGCGCCGTCCGTATCCGCACCCGGCCCGAGGGGCTCGACTGGGTGCGCGTGAGCGTCACCGATCAGGGCGTGGGAATCGCGCCAGAGGATCTCGACAAGATCTTCAAGCTCTACTACACGAGCAAGCCGGGCGGCAGCGGCATCGGCCTCTCGGTGGTGTATCGCATCCTGCAGCTCCACGACGGGACGGTGGAGGCCAAGTCGCAGCCGGGGCGGGGGACGGCGGTGATCGTCCGCCTGCCGGTCCGGTGACGCGCATGCGCGGGCCGGTCTGCCTTTCGCTGCTGGCCGTGGCCCTCGGCGGCTGCGCGAGCCTCGGCGCCCTGCTCGTGCCCGCGCCGGCGCCGCCGCCGCTTCGGCCCGCGATCGTCGAGGACGAGCCCGCGCCGCCGTCCGCCAAGCCGGCGCCCGTCGTCAAGGAGCCCGCGCCCGCTCCGCCGAAGCCCGCCGCGCCGTCGGCGAAAGAGCCGGCGCCCGCGCCCGCGTCGCCGCCACGCAGCGCCGCGATCCCCCGGGAGCCGTCCGCGCCGGCGCCGGTGCTGGCGCCCCAGGCCAGCGCGGAAGAGGAGCAGCGCATCAAGAGTCAGGCCGAGCGCCGCATCGAGGGTACGGAGCGGCTGGTGCAGAGGATCGATCCCTCGCGCCTCGCCCGGGAGCAGCAAGAGAACTACCTGACCATCCAGAGCTTCCTCACCAAGGCGCGCGAGGCGCTCTCCACCCGTGACGTGCAGCGCGCCTTCACGCTCGCCGACAAGGCGTATCTCCTGGCCGATGAGCTGTCCAAGGTCCCACGCTGAGGGCGTGTAAACCTTACGCGGTGCGGTAAGTCTTACCGAGTCCGATCCAGCCGGTCACCGGCGGTGGGTGCCTAACTCCCCGTGAGAAGGGGCTCCCCGCTCCCTGTCTCTCGTGGCACGGGGGTTGCGGCCTTTCTCGCGGAATTTCAAACCCGCCGGAGAGGGAGGCCGTCATGCGCGCATTGCTCGGCACAGCACTCCGTTGCCTGCCCCTGATGCTCACGGTGGCCTGCACCATCGAACCCCCGGCGGGCACGCCCCCGCCGCCCATGTCCGGCGTGCTGGAGGGGGGCCCGCGGGAGACGACCTACGGGCGCACCGGGGACGAGGTGGTCAACAACCCGCAGCTTCGCGACAGGATCCGCAACACCTTCGGGGCGGACTGGACGCCGAGCGCCGACGGCCGGGGCAAGATCGTCCGGGGCGCGGCGGCCTACTTCGGGCGTACCGAGCCTCCCCGCGGCGTGCGGATCGGCGATCGAAACTACATCGCGGTGACCGGATGCGTGCCCGCCAACTGCCGGGCTGATCGGGTGCTGCTGATGCTCCAGGAGGGCGGCGACGGAGTGCTGGCGCGCCTGGACGAAGGTGGCTTCTCGCACTACTACGCCTACGGCGGTGACTGGGGGCTGGCCGGCTCGACCGCCCGTATCGTGGACAGCGGGCTCCGAGCCCTCGAGCGCACCGGGGATCCCTATCCCCGGTCGTGAGCGCGGGCGCCACCCTTGACCGGCCCCCTCGCGATCGCTATGCTGGCCTCTGCCCACCCGACCTGGTCCTTGCTCACACGATGCGCAACGTCGAGACGGAGCGCTCGATTCATCCACGCCGTGACGGTGGCGTCTCGGGCCCGGGAGCGCGGCACGTGAGTGATCTCGCCCGGATCCTGGCCCGGGCCGGGGACTGGCTGGCCGGGGAGGGGAGCATCCTGCTCATGACCGATTACGACGGGACGCTGACGCCGATCGTGGACGACCCTGCCGACGCGATCCTCGCGGAGGAGACGCGCGAGCAGCTCGTGCGCCTCGCCCGCTCCCCGCGCGGCTGCGTGGCCCTCATCTCCGGGCGCGGGATCGAGGACCTGCGGGGGCACGTGGCCATCCCGGAAGTGATCTACGCCGGCTGCCACGGGCTCGAGATCGCGGGGCCGAACCTCGCGTTCCGCCATCCCGATGCCCTGGCCCAGCAGGCGATGCTGTGCGCGGTCGGCGCCAGCCTGGCCCGCCGCGCGCCATCGGTGGCCGGCATGCGGGTGGAGGCGAAGGGCCTCGCGGTCGCGGTGCACTACCGCCACGTGGCCCCCGACGAGATCCGCCGCGTCGAGATCGAGCTGGCGCGCGCGATCCGCGAGCAGGGGAGCAGCCTCAAGATCTTCCACGGCAGCAAGGTCATCGAGGTGCTGCCCCAAGTCGCGTGGACCAAGGGCGAGTGCGCGCGGTGGATCCAGGAGCGTGTGCAGGCGACCCTGCCCGGGCGCACGTTGTGGCTGTATCTTGGAGACGACTGGACCGATGAGCACGCCTTCGAGGCCCTGAGCGGCCAGGCGCTCACCATCCGGGTCGGCGACACGGTGCCGGCCTCCAAGGCGGCCTACCGCCTGCAGGACGTATCGGAAGTCCAGCAGCTCCTGGCCGCCCTGGCCGAGGGCGCGTCCGCGGGGTGCCGGGTGTGAGATTCGCGGTCCGTCTGGTCGCGGCGCTCTGGCTGGCGTCCCTGATCGTGGTCGGCGCTTTCGCGTATTTCCAGTTCGTGGAGGAGCGGCAGCGGCTGACCGGCGAGCTGGACCGGCGCGCGGCCCTGCTGAGCGAAGGGCTCAAGGAAGTGCTGGAGCCGGCGCTCGGCCGCGGCGGCTCGAAGCCGCAGGTGGACCGGCTGATCAAGAAGTTCAGCAAGCCGGACCAGGGGCTCGCGGTCTACGACCGCGTCGCCTCGCTCATCGCGGCGACCCCCAGCGTGAGCAAGCTGCTCGAGAACCCGCCGCCGGAGGTGACGTGGGCCCTGACCTCCGGCGCGGTGCAGACGGGGTTCCGCAAGCTCGACGGCAAGACGCTCTACGTCTACGCCGATCCCATCCTGCGGGAGGACAAGGCCACCTGGGCGCTGGCCGTCTTCCTGGACGCCTCCGACCTCAAGACGGCCGAGTGGGAGCTCTGGCGCTTCAACGCCATCCGCTTCCTGGTGCTGGCCGCGGTGCTCGCGCTGATCGCGCTGCTGGTGGTCCGCATGAGCCTCACCCAGCCGCTCGCCAAGATGGCGCGCTGGACCAAGGCGGTGCGGCGCGGGCACGCGATCGACCCACCCGAGCTGCCGGACGAGAGCCTCTTCGGCCCCATCGCCCGCGAGGTCTCGGTGCTGGCGAAGAATCTCCAGCGGGCGCGGGCGGCGGCCGAGGAAGAAGCCGCGCTGCGCCTGATCGGCCAGACCCTCTGGACCGAAGAGCGGCTCAAGCAGTTCGCCAAGATGCGCCTCGGCGAGCGGCCGCTCGTCGTGGTGTCCAACCGCGAGCCCATCAGCCACGTCTGGAAGGACGGGAAGATCCAGGTGGTGACGCCGGCCAGCGGCCTCGTCACCGCCATGGACCCCGTGATGCGCGCCTGCGGCGGTATCTGGGTGGCCCAGGCCAGCGGCGACGCCGACCGGGAGACCGCGGACGCGCGGGGCCGCCTCCGCGTGCCCCCCGACGACCCGCGCTTCACCCTCAAGCGCATCTGGCTCACCCCGGAGGAGGAGGCCGGCTACTACTACGGCTTCGCCAACGAAGGGCTGTGGCCGCTCTGCCACATCGTGCACAACCGCCCGCTCTTCCGGCCGGAGGACTGGGCGCAGTACCGCGCGGTCAACGAGAAGTTCGCGGCGGCGGTGCTGGAGGAGATCGCGGGCATCGAGTCGCCGATGGTCCTCATCCAGGACTATCACTTCGCGCTCCTGCCCGGGCTCATCAAGCGCGAGCGTCCCGACGCCCGGACCGCGATCTTCTGG
>JBGOVO010000241.1:0-6126 GCA_041478145.1 Methylomirabilia bacterium | reverse complement strand
CTCGATCAGGTCCAGCACCTCGTGCAGCCCCGGCTCCTTCGGCGGCTTGCCGAACTCGGTGATGTCGGCGCCCGCAATGAACGTGCGCCCCGCGCACGTGATCACGATCGCCGCGACGCCCGCATCGGCGGCGGCCTGCTTCAAGCCATCCCGCAAGCCCTGGCGCACGTGCTGGCTCAGCGCGTTGACGGGCGGGTTGTTGACGGTGAGCACGGCCACGCGGCCGCGGCGATCGAGATCGACGGACTGGCTGATAGCTGTCATAGCCTCTCCTTCGCGAATGAGCGGTGAAGTGCCGCCATGATAAGCGCCTTGTCGGGCGTCGTGAAGGGGTAAGAATGACCAGGGGCCGCCCGGCCGGGCACGCCCGTAAGTCATGGCCCGACTTGAGGTTCTGGTGGGGCCTGGCCGAGCGGGCGGACTAGCGCAGCTCGCGCGCGGCCTTCTCGACGAAACGCTCGAGCCCGGCTCCGTCGAGCGCGCGGGGCGGCATCAGGATGAGGCGGTGGACCCCGACCGCCGCGAAGCGATCGGCGCTCGCGCGGTCCATCGCCTCGCCGCCGCGGGTGGGGCGCGGCGTGACGCTGACCTCGAGCGGGCCGAGGGCGGCCGGCCGCGGATAGCGCGCGGCGGCCTCCCGCAGCCCGTCGAGACAGCGGCGTGTTCCGTCCTCGTCGAGCGCGAAGCCGTACCAGCCCTGGCCCTGCTCCACCGCGCGCCGGAACGCGGCGGGCGTATGCCCGCCGATCACGATGGGCGGCAGCGGCTGCTGCACCGGCTGCGGATGGGCTTGCACGCCCTCGAAGGCCACGTAGCGCCCCCGGTAGGCCGGCCGGCGCTCGCGCCAGATCACGCGCATCGCGGCCAGATAGTCATCGGTGACGGGGCCGCGAGTCTCGAAGGGGATGCCGAGGGCGCGGAACTCCGGCTCGAGGTAGCCCACCCCCACGCCGAAGATGAGGCGGCCGTGGGAGAGCACGTCGAGCGTGGCGAGCTGCTTGGCGAGGACCAGGGGATTGCGCTGGGGCAGGATGATGATCCCGGTGCCGAGGCGAATGCGCGTGGTGTGCGCGGCGAGGAAGGCGAGCGCCACGATCGGATCGGTGATGCGATCCTCCGGCTCGAGGGGCGACGGGGGCACGCGCGGATCCGGCAGCACCACGTGCTCGCCGCCCCAGAGCGAATCGAATCCCGTCGTCTCGGCCGCGCGCGCCACCCGGGCCGCGGCCTCCGGATAACTGCAGGGGCCGGTGGTCATCGAGAACAGGCCGAGCGCGAGCGGCATCAGGGTGCTTCGACGAGCACGGCCCGCGCGCGGTCGCGCAGCGCATCGGGGAGCGGGGCGGGCCGACGAGCCTCCTGATCGAAGTGCACCCCGGACTGCTCGAGCGAAGCGACCGTCTCGCCACCCGGCTCCCGGGTCATCACGTGGAGGAGCCGCAGCGAGGAGTTGCCCACGTGGAGCACCCCGGAGCGCACGCGCACCGCGTCCCCGGCGCGCAGGGGATCGCCGAGCTCGAGCTGGAACTCGAACGTCGAGAAGCCGCGGTTCTCGTCGCGCATGTAGGCCGGGGTCATGCCGAAGCTCGCGATGGCGTGGCCGTTGGCCGCCGAGAAGCGGTGGACGTAGTGCGAGAGCGCGGCGCCGCCCGACACGTCGATCTCCGCGGGCTTGACCGTGTCGCGCGCGCTCTCGAGGAAACCGACCAGGCCTCGGGGGCGCGGCCGCCGCTCGCGCGCCGGGCCGTCCCACGCCACGCGCCGCGCCTCGACGCGGCGCCTCTGCGCGGCGTCGAGCGGCGCGGCCAGGCGCACGCGCTGCTCCACGGTGGTACAGAGGGCGGCGGCCCCCGAGTCGAAGAGCTTGTGGCCCAGCACGAGCGCGCCCGGCTCGGCGCCGATCACCCCGCTCTCCACGTGCATGATGTCGCCGACGCGCAGCTCGCGCTGGTAGCGCACGAAGCAGTCCGCGGTCCGGGCCTCGGTGGGGCCCACGTCCACCGTCGCGAGCAGGCCCAGGCCCGCGTCGGCGATGCGGGCGAAGTAGTACGCCACCGTGAAGTGGTCGTTGTGGTCCACCTCCCAGCGGAAGACGGTGCCGCGATAGGTCTCGAGCCAGTCGCCCACGGCGCGGAGGCCGCCTAGATGTAGACCGACTTCATCGCGGGCCCGGGGTAGCGCGTTCCGGCGGCCGCGCCCGCGGGCACCGACTCCTGGAGCGCCGCGACCTCGTCCGCGGTGAGCGAGACGTCCGCCGCGGCGACGTTCTCCTCGAGGCGCTCCTTCCGCTTGGTGCCCGGGATCGGCACGATGTCGCGCCCGCACGCCAGCAGCCAGGCGAGCGCGAGCTGGCCGGGGGTGCAGCCCTTCTTCCGCGCCATCTCCAGCAGCGGCTTCACCAGATCGAGGTTCTTCTGGAGGTTCTCGTCCTGGAAGCGGGGATGATCGCGCCGCCGGTCGTCCGCCGGGATCTCCCCGGCCGAGCGGGTCCGCCCGGTCAGGAGGCTGCGGCCGAGCGGCGAGTAGGCGACGAAGGCGATGCCCAGCTCCCGCAACGTGGGCAGCGTCTCCTCGGCCTCCACGCGGTAGAGCAGCGAGAACTCGCTCTGCAGGGCGGTGATCGGGTGCACCGTGTGGGCCCGGCGGATGGTGGCGGGCGCCGCCTCCGAGAGGCCGAGGAAGCGCACCTTGCCCGCCTCGACGAGGCGCGACATCGCCCCCACGGTGTCCTCGATGGGCACGCCCGGGTCCACGCGGTGCTGATAGTAGAGGTCGATGGTGTCCACGCCCAGGCGCTTGAGGCTCGCCTCGCAGGCCTGGGGCACGTACTCGGGCCGGCCGTTGACGCCGGCGGTGCCGTCCGGCTTCCGGAGGTTGCCGAACTTGGTGGCCAGCACCACCCGGTCGCGGCGGCCGCGGAGGGCCCGGGCGAGCAGCTCCTCGTTCTGGCCCCAGCCGTACATGTCGGAGGAGTCGAGGAAGTTGACGCCGAGGTCGAGGGCGCGGTGGACGACCGCGACGCACTCCGCCTCGTCGCCCTTGCCGTAGACGTTGGACATGGACATGCAGCCGAGTCCGATCGCCGAGACGGCCAGCGAGCTCTTGCCGAGGGTACGCTGCTGCACGAGATCCTCCTCCGAGTCGGAAAGTTGGTTAGGATACGGCGACCGATTCTATCCCAAGACGGAGGCCCCGGCGACCCGTGCACGACGTGACCCTGCTCCGCGACATCGCCCTCGGCATCCTGTTCGCGGCGGTCCTGGGCCACGTCGCCCGCCTCTTCCGCCAGCCGCTGCTCCTCGGCTACATCGCGGGTGGCGTGCTCCTGAGCCCGCAGATGGGCTTCGGCCTCGTCACGAGCGCGGAGAGCATCGAGCTGATCTCCGAGATCGGGCTGATCCTCCTCCTCTTCATCATCGGGCTCGAGATCGACCTGCGGGAGCTGCGGCGCCTCGGCCGCTCCATGCTGGTGCTCGGCGCCGGCCAGTTCGTGATCAACTCCCTGCTCGGCGTGGCCTTCTTCGCCTGGCTCGGCTACCGGGTGGGGGAGGGCCACTTCGACCTCGTCTACCTCCCCATCGTCATCTCGCTCAGCTCGACCTTGATCGTGGTCAAGCTCCTGCGCGAGAAGTTCGAGCTCAAGATCCTGTCCGGCCGGCTCACCCTCGGGGTGCTGGTGGTCCAGGACGTCTGGGCCATCGTCTTCATGGCGGTGCAGCCGAGCCTCGCCGAGCCGGGCGCGCTGCGCATCGCGCAGTCCATCGCGGGCGGCGCGGTCCTCGTCGCGGTCGCCTTCCTGGCCAGCCGCTTCGTGCTCGCCCCCCTGCTCGAGGCCTCCGCGCGGCGGCCGGAGCTGGTGCTGATCTCCTCGGTGGCGTGGTGCTTCGGCATCAGCGGCTTCGCGGATCAGCTCGGGCTGTCGCGCGAGATGGGCGCGCTGATCGCGGGGGTGAGCATCTCCGCCTTCCCCTACGGCTCCGACGTGATCTCGAAGGTGACGGGCGTGCGCGACTTCTTCGTCACCCTCTTCTTCGTGGCCCTCGGCATGAAGGTGCCGGTCCCGAGCGGCGACGTCCTCGGCCAGGCCGTCCTGATCCTGGTCTTCGTGTTCGTCAGCCGCGCCATCGCGGTGGTGCCCACCGCGTGGCTCCTCGGCGATGGCCTCTACGCGGGGACGGTCACCGCGCTGAACCTCGCCCAGATCAGCGAATTCTCGCTCGTCATCCTGACGCTGGGGGCTGGCTACGGCCACGTCTCCGAGCGGGCGGGCGCGGTGGTCCTCACCGCGATGATCGTGACGTCGCTGGTGGCGCCCTACGTGATCACCGGGAACGACCGCCTCGCTCGCCTGCTCCTGCGGCCCTTCGAGCGCGCGCCCGCCGCCGGCGGCCCGAGCCGGGCCGCGCGCGCGGCGGGCCCCGCGCCGGAGATCGTGCTGCTGGGGCACTTCCGCATCACGCAGGCGGTCCTGGATCTGGTGGAGGCGCAGGCGCCCGAGCTCAAGCCGCGCATCACGCTCGTCGACTACGACGCCAACCGCGCCCACGGCGTGATCGCGCGCGGCTTCCGCTGGGAGTACGGAGACCTCGCCAATCCGGACGCCCTCGAGCACCTGGGCATCGAGGAGGCGCGCATCGTGGTCACCACCATCTCCGACACCTTTTTGAAGGGCATCAGCACGCGGCGCCTCGTCGGCAACCTGCGGCGCCTGGCGCCCAACGCGGTCATCGTGATGACGGGCGAGGAGAAGACCGACGCGGTCGACCTGCTGCGAGCGGGGGCCGACCACGTGCTCATCCCGGGCGAGATCACCGGCGAGCGGATCCTCCAACTCCTGACCGCTGGCCGCTCCTGACCGAGGGCGGCCTTTCGGGCTCCGGCTAGACGGAACCGCCGCCCGGCTGGAGCGGCGGCCCGCCCCAGCGCTCCAGCATGGCGAACTCGGCGACGGGCTTGCGCGTGAGCTTGGTGAGGCGCTTGACGGGGCGGCCGAGCGGCATCACCGCCGCCAGCGCCACGTGGGCGGGCAGTCCGAGCAGCGCCTGCACCGCGGGCTCCTGGGCGGCGGCCAGCGTGGTGATGGTGCCGGCCCATCCCTCGTGCCGCGCGGCGAGCAGGATGTTCCACGCGAACGGATAGATGGACGCGCCGCTGATGACGCCGACACGCTTCAGCTCGGAATCCATCGACGCCACCACCTTGAGATCCACGCAGACGACCAGGACCACCGCCGCCTTGAGCACCGGCTCGATCAGCCGCGGCGGCGGCGGCGTGCGCTCGATGGTCGCGGCGTCCACCGTCGTGCGGTCCACCGTGTTCCAGGGGCTCTCGCCCACCTGGACCTGGGCGGCGTAGCGCTTGGCGGCGGGCACCGTCGCGGCGGCCAGGCCCTCGCGCGTCTTCCGGTCGCGCACCACGATCACCCGCCAGCCCTGGCGATTGCCGCCGCTCGGCGCGAAGCGCGCGCGGTCGAGGATCTTGAACAGGGTCTCGTCGGGCAGCGGCTCGTCGGTGAACTCGCGCCCCGAGAAGGTGGTGGTCATCACGTCGTAGAGCTCCATGCGCGTCCTCCGAGGGGTGAATATACACCGCCAACGGCGGTATAGTACGCGCCATGACGACCCCATCGCTCTCCCCGTCGAGCCTCTCCCTCGACGGCATCCGCGTGATCGATCTCTCCCGCGTCATCGCCGGTCCCTGGTGCGGGGCCCTCCTCGCCGATCTGGGCGCGGACGTCATCAAGGTGGAGGACACCGGGCCCGGCGATGAGTCGCGCACCTGGCCGCCGCACAAGGACGGCGAGGCCGCCGCCTACCTGCTCTTCAACCGGAACAAGCGCGGCATCGCGCTCGACCTCAAGACGCCCGAGGCGGTCGACGTGATCAAGCGACTCGTCAAAGACGCCGACGTGGTGGTGGAGAACTTCCGCACCGGGACCATGGAGTCGTTCGGCCTAGGCTACGACGTGCTGGCCGCGATCAACCCGCGGCTCATCTACTGCTCGGTCTCCGCGTTCGGCCGGACCGGGCCGCGGAAGGACAGCCCGGGCTACGAGGCGCTGATGCAGGCCTTCAGCGGCATCATGTCCATCACCGGCGAGCCGGGCGGCCAGCCGGTGCGGGCGGG
>JBGOVO010000130.1:0-9469 GCA_041478145.1 Methylomirabilia bacterium | reverse complement strand
GTGATGACCCCCAGCAGGCGGTGATCGGCGTCCACCACCGGAATGGCCACGAGGTCGTACTTGGCCACCAGCCGGGCGACCTCTTCCTGATCCGTCTCGGGCGTCACGCTCATCGGAAGTCGCCGGTGGCGAGACCTCGCTCTCGTCGAGGGCCCGGACCAGCTCGTGGAGCGGCTGATCGTCCAGCTCGGCCAGCACCGCGCCGGCCGGCTCGCGGCCGAGCAGCCGGAAGAGCGTGACCTGGTCGGGCAGCGCGAGCTCGCGCAGCGCTGTCGCGATGTCGGCGGCGTGGGCGTCCTCGAGCACCTGGCTCAGGCGCTCGCGCCGTCCCGACTCCAGGAGGTCCCGGACGGTGTCGGTGAGGCGGGCGGCCTCGGGCATGGCCGTCGCTCAGGCCGGGAGCGTGGGGCCCTGGGGCGAGCGGGGAGCCGGCGGGACGGCCTGGGTGGCCGTGAGCTGGGCCATCTGGCTCTCGAGCTGGCGCACGCGAGAGCGCAGCTTCCAGATGCGGACGACGCCGCTGAGCGAGGCCACGACGATGCCGATCAGGAGCGAGAGCATGATGATGAGGACGAGGGGGACCTCGCGCTTCCAGATCAGGAACTGGATCGGGACGGTCTGGCTGTTCTGGAACGCGAAGATCGTGGTCGCGGACCCGATGAGGGCCATCAGCAGGTAGACGATGATCACGGCTGGCTTGCCTCCGGCGGCTTGCCGGTGCCGCCGAGCGCGCGCAGGAATCGCTCGACGATGCGATCCTGGCAGGCCCCGCTCGCCGTCGACTCGCCCGCGCTCCGGCCGAGCTGGCGCAGTGGGAAGATGGCCTTGGCCATGGTCCGGTGACCCCCGCCGGCGCCCAGGTCGCCGAAGGCGGCGCGCGTCACGTCGCCCGCGCTCTTCACGTAGCCGACATTGCGCACGGAGACGTGGACCTCGTCACCCACCACGCCCGACACCACGGACCACTGCACCCCCTCGGCCTGAAGCCCGAAGTCGGCGAACTGGGGGATGAGATCCACGGTGGCGACCCGGCCCAGGTGGGAGAAGAACACGCCTTGCACCACGCGCCGCTTGGCCAGCCCCTGGGCCAGGACGTCGAGGGCCTCCTGCGAGAGCTCGGGCCGCTCGATGCGCCGGAGCGCGTTGTGGTTGGCGAGGAGGTAGAGATAGGAGAAGGCCTCGAGGTCGGCCTTGGTCCCGCCGCGCTCGAGGCCGAGCGTGTCCGACTTGATGCCGTAGAGCAGCGCGGTGGCCAGCCGCTGGGTGATCTTGATGTCCGCCGCGCGCAGGTACTCGACCATGATCGTCGAGGTGGCGCCGTACGACGGCCGCACGTCCTTGATGCGCGCGCGAATGGGCTGCTCCACCGGATGGTGGTCGATCACCAGGTCGACCTCGTCGAAGCGCTCCTCCAGGAACGAGGGCTGCACGTCCACCATGGCCACCCGGTCGAACTGCGCGAGATCCTCCGCGTTGATGGCCTCCACCTCGATCTCGAGGATCTTGCACATGGCCACGTTCTCGGGGCGGGTGATGGTGCCGAAGGTGCACATCGGCGCGGAAGTGCGGGTGCGGCCGAGCAGCGTCTTGAGCGCCAGCGCGGAGGCGATGGCGTCGGGATCCGGATCGTCCTGCATGAGGATCAACACGCGCTCGGCGTCGTAGAAGTGGGCGCGCAGCCGGTCGGCGCGGGTGCGCTGGGCGGCCCGATCCAGCGCGGGCTGGATGATGCGCTCGCCGAACGCGGAGAGGGGCACCACCGTCGCGCCCGACACGGGCCGGTCGTCGTCGCGCAGCACGAGGAGCGGGGCGTCGGGCGCCGCCTCCTTCACCGCCGCCGCCACGCGGGCGAGCTGTCCCGCGGGGGCCGTCACCACCACCGGCCCGCGCCCGCCCCGGAGCGCCTCGCGGAGGAACGCCGGATCCGTCACCTTGCCCGCCACCGCCCGGTCGCCACGCTTTCCGAGACGGGCGCGGAGGCTCGCCCGCGACACGAGGTACAGCGGCCGCTCGCCCGGGAAGGCGGCGGCCGCCACCATGTGTTCGAGGAGATCATCCGGACAGATCAGAACCGGTCGCATGTCGGCCTCGCTCGGGGCCTCACGGCCCCGGCCCTCCTATTGTCGGCCCACCCGGCGGGACCGCCAAGCGAAAATCCGGCTAGCGACGCCGTCCACGATATGCCGCGCGGCCGGCCTCGACACCGGCCTTGAGGCCGCGCGTGAGGAGGGAGACCTCGCGGGTGACCTTTTGCTGCGACTCGCCGAGCGTCCGGGAGAGACGGTCGAGCGATTCCTTCACGCGCCCGCGCGCCTGCGCGATCTGCCGTGCCGCCTCCTTCCGCGATCGCGCGCTGAGGAGGCTCCGGCTGAGCCGGTTCACGGAGTCCTTCAGGCCGGCCTGGGCCCGCGCCACGTGCGCGGCCATCGTCTTCTCGATGCCCGCGAGCTTCACCCGCGTGAGACCCCCGCGCGCCGCCGTGCTCCGCACGCGCGCGAGATCGGCCTCGACCTGCGCCAGCCGGGCCTCGAGCTGCTTGATCTTCGCCTGCGGTCTGGCCGCGGGCGCTCTGCGTCGCTCCGTCATGGCGTGACCTCCGGCCAGCAGTATACGACGCCTCCCCGCGCAAACCAGGCTTGGCCCCTCCGGGCCGACAATGCGAGACTTGGGCGTGGTCGCCGAGTCCATCTTCTTCCGGGACCTCGCCTACGTGCTCATCGCCGCGGTGGCGGGCGGCGCGGTCGCCCGGTTCGCCGGCCAGCCGCTGGTCCTGGGCTACGTGCTGGGGGGCATTCTCATCAGCCCTCTCACGCCCGGCCCCGCGGTCTCGGATCTGCACACCTTCGAGCAGTTCGCCGAGATCGGCGTGATCCTGCTGATGTTCTCGATCGGCATCGAGTTCTCGCTACGCGATCTCCTGCGCGTGAAGTGGGTGGCGCTCCTCGGCGGCCCGCTCGGCATCGTGCTCTCGGTCGGCCTGGGCCTCGGCGTGGCCGTCCTGCTCGGCTGGCCTCTGCTCCAGGGCGCCATCGTGGGCATCGTCGTCTCGGTGGCCAGCACCATGGTGCTGGCGCGGCTGCTCATGGACCGGGGGGAGCTGCACGCGCGCCACGGCCGCGTGATGATCGGCATCACGCTCGTCGAGGATCTCGCGGTGGTGATCCTCATCGTCCTCATCCCGACGCTGGGCACGCTCGAGCCGGGCCGGCTCTACACGATGGCCATGGCCCTCGGCCGCTCGCTGCTCATCCTGATCCCGGCCGGCTACGTGGCGGCCAGGATCATCCCGCCCCTGATGACGCGGGTGGCCCGGATGCGCAGCGACGAGATGTTCCTGCTCGTCGTCCTCGCGGTCGGGCTGGGGACGGCCGCCCTCACCCAGGCGGCCGGGCTCTCGCTCGCCCTCGGCGCGTTCCTGGCCGGGCTCATCATCAACGGGTCGGAGTACGCTCACGAGACGCTGGCGCGGCTCCTGCCCCTGCGCGACGTCTTCGTCGCGCTGTTCTTCGTGACGATCGGCGCCCTGATCGAGCCCGGCAGCCTGACCGCCAACGGGCCGCTGCTCGTCACGATGGTGGCGATGGTCGTGATCGGCAAGCTGGTGCTGTGGACCCTCGTGGTCTGGCTCTTCCGCCAGTCCTTCTGGACCGCGCTGCTGGTCGGCGTGGGGCTCACCCAGATCGGCGAGTTCTCCTTCATCCTGGTCCAGGTGGCGCGCACCGCGGGCCACGTGGGCGCCGACGTGTACAACGCGACCCTCGCCGCCTCGCTCGTCACCATCCTGATCAACGCGGCCCTCGTGCGCGCGGTGCCCGGGTGGATCGCGCGCGCCCGGGGGGTGGAGCCGCGCCGGGCCCCCAGCGGCGCGGAGCGCGCGCCGGCGGAGCACGTCGTGCTCTGCGGCTTCGGCCGGGTGGGCAGCGCGGTGGGCGAGGCGCTCGAGACCTTCGGGATCCGCTTCGTGGTCATCGAGCGGGATCCGGATGTGGTGCGGGGTCTGCGCTCGCGCGACGTGCCGTGCCTGTTCGGCGACGCCGCGCAGCCGCGCCTCCTCGCGGAGGCGGGGGCGGGGCGGGCCTCGCTCGTGGTGGTGGCGCTGCCCGAGACCGATCGGGCCCACCAGGTCGTGCGGGGCGTGCGGGCCGCGAGCCCGCAGGTGCCGATCCTGGCCCGCGCGCACGGCGCGGCCGCCCGCGACGTGCTGACGCGCGCGGGCGCGACCGAGGTCATCGAGCCCGAGCTGGAAGCGGCGGCCACCCTGATCCGTCACGCCCTCCGCCAGCTCTCGCTCCCCCAGGAGCGCGTGCTCGACTACCTCACTCGGTTCCGCCGCGCGATGAGCCCGGCCGGTGCGGACGCGGGCGGGGCGCGCGGCGCCGAGGGGGCGCTGCCCGAGGTCCACGAGGTCCGGATCGGCGCCGGTGCGCTGGCCGACCTGTCGCTGGGGGAGGCGCGGGTGCGCGAGCGCTTCGGCGTGACCGTGGTGTCGGTGGAGCGGCCGGACGGCGATGCGGTGCTGAACCCTTCCGCGGACACGCGCTTGCGCCAGGGCGATCGGCTGCGCGTCTTCGGGCTCCCCGAGCAGGTCGACGCCTTCCGCGCCGAGGCCGGGGGCGGCCGGTGACCTACCGCCCGAAATCGGTCCAGATTGCGAGGGCGAAGGCCAGGGCGGTGAGGCCCGCCGCGGCCAGGGCGGCCACGCGGTCGAGGCCGCGCTCCGGCCGGCGCTCGACGGAGCCGAGCGCGAGCGCGGCGAGATAGCCGCCCACGAAGCCCCCTGCGTGACCCCAGTTGTTCACCCGCGCCATGAAGAAGCTGAAGATGAACATGAACAGGGCCCACTGGCCGTATTGCCGGAAGACGGCGAGCCCGAATGTGCCGCCGCGAGCGCGGCCGTAGGCGACCATGGCGCCCAGGAGCCCGAAGACGGCACCCGAGGCCCCGAGCGTCAGGGGGATGCCCACCGCGTTGGAGAGCGCGAAGCCGAGCACGCCCGCCACGGTGTAGATCACGACGAGGCGCGCGGTGCCGAAGAGCTGCTCCACCGCGGGAGAGAGCTGTCTCACCCAGAGCAGATTGAAGACGATGTGGAGCAGGCTGCCGTGGAGATAGATGCCGGTGAGGAGCGTCCACCACTCACCATGCGCCCACGGCCAGGCGCCCGCGATGCCGAGCTTCCGGAGGGCCCGCTCGCCCGGCGGGAGCAGATCGAAGGGGGTGCGGCCCCGGAGCGCGGCGCTCGGCTCCAGCAGCAGCGACGCGACGTAGGCCACGACGCACACGACGGTGACCGATTTCGCGAAGTCCATGTGGCCGATGAGCCGGCCGGCCAGCGGCGCGAATCCCCAGAGACCGGGCCGGCGCGCTCCGCAGTAGAAGCAGGTCGCCGCGTCCACGCGGTTGAGCTTGCCGCAGGAGTAGCAGAGGCTCGAGCCGGCTCGCTGCCTGAACATGGGAAGGGGACCTTACCGGGACGTGGTCGGGGCCGGACGCGCCAGCGGCGAGGTCAGGATCGTCCCGGCGGGCGCGGCGGGAACGGCGCCTGCGCGTCGAGCCGCTCCAGCAAGGCCTGGACGTGGACCGTGAAGGCGTCACGCCGGTGGGCGGGCACCGGCGAGCCCGGGATGAACTTCTCGCCCAGCGGATTCACGAAGACGCCGGCCTTGCGCACGCGGTAGTCGAGGTGGGGGCCGGTGGAGAGGCCGGTGGTGCCGACGCGGCCGATGACCTGGCGCTGGCGTACCCGCTCGCCCCGCTGGACGTCGAGCTTGGAGAGGTGGTTGTACATCGTCTCGTAGCCGCGCGCATGGCGGAGTGAGATCGTGAGGCCGAAGCCGCCGTCCCAGCCCGCCTGCGTCACCACGCCGTCGGCCACCGCCCGGACCGGGGTGCCGACCGGCGCCCCGTAGTCGATCGCCAGGTGCGGCCGCAGCCCGCCCAGGATCGGGTGATGGCGCGCGTGGGAGAAGCCGGAGGTGATGCGCGTGAAATCGAGGGGGGCGCGGAGGAACATCTTCCGCACCGAGCGGCCGGAGGCGTCGTAGTAGTCGCGGCGGCCCGCCGTGTCCTCGAAGGCCACGCTCGTGAGCAGCGAGCGGCCCGCGCTCGAATACTGGGCGACCAGGATATCGCCGTAGCCCAGGAGCGTGTCGCCGACGTAGCGCTTCTCCACCAGGAAACGGAAGCGGTCACCCGGGAGCGAGTCCGCCGCGAAGTCGAAGTCCCACTCGAAGAGGCTGACGAGGCGGGCGGTGAGGTTGGCGGTTTCCCCGAGCCGCTCCATGCTCGCGAACAGCGAGTCGCGCACCTCGCCGGTGATCGAGACGACGCGCGTGTCCACGTCGGGACGCACGGCGGTGACCGCCCAGTTTCCGTCGGTCGACCGGATCTCGAAGCGTTCCGCGGGCGAGCGCGTCCAGGTGATCTCCGCGGGCCGTCCCTCCGGCATCGGCTGAACGGTGAGTCGCTCGCCCGGCGCGAGCCGCCGCATGTTGACGCTGCTGCGGAGGGCCGTCACGATGGCGGCCGCGTCGCCGCGCTCGATGCCGCCGCGGCGCAGCGCCGTCTCCAGGGTCTCGCCGCGCTTCAGCCCGATCTCGACGGGGTCCGGGCTCGACGGCGCGGGAGCCGCGACGGGACCGTCGGTCGCGGCGGGCGGCGCGGGCTCGCGGGTGGGGACGGCGACGCCGATCACCCCCAGCGCGAGCAGGGCGGCGGCGGAGAGGAGGCAGTGGGAGCGCCTCATGATCTTTCCTTCAGGATACCCCGGGAGGCGGGAGCCCCCAACCTAAACCGGCGCCGGTGCCCGGGATCTCGCGCGACGGCGCTAGGCCCCGTACTTGGTGAAGCGGAGGGCGTTCGCCATCACCAGCGGCATCAGGTCCTGCGCCGGCAGGACCCCGAGCGAGCCGCCCGCGCAGTCCCGCTCGGTGAAGCGGCTCACGAGGTCTTCCCCGCAGTACGGGCTCGAGAGGAGCGCGGGCACCCCCTGCCAGCCATGTCCCTTGAGGATGGACGGCGTGGCGTGGTCGCCCGAGATCGCGAGGACGTCGGGACGGAGCGCCAGCACGCGCGGCAGGAGCGCGTCGAACCGCTCGAGCGCGTCGACCTTGCCGTCGAAGTCGCCGTCCTCGCCGGCCTTGTCGGTGTCCTTGTAGTGCAGGAAGAAGAAATCGTAGTGCTCCCACTGCTGCTCGAGGGTGCCGATCTCCTCCGCGAACGTCGCCCCCGTCTTGAGCACGTCCATGCCGACCAGAAGCGCCAGGCCGCGATACATCGGATAGGCCGCGATGGCGGCGGCGCGGAGCCGGAACGTCTCCGGGAAGAGCGGCAGGTGCGGACGCTGGTCGAACCCGCGGAGCAGGAGCATGTTGGCGGGTGCGGCATCGCGCAGGACCGGCCGCGCCGCCTCCACGAAGGCGTTCACGAGCGCGGCCGTCTTGTCCGCCTCCGGGGCCAGCGCGGAGACGGGCAGGGGCGGGACGTCGAGCTGCTGCGGGTCCGTCTCGGAGAGACGACCGGAGAGCCCGGCGCCCCGCAGGACGAGGACGAAGCGGTGCTCCTTCACCGGCTCGATCAGGAGCTGGACGCCGTCGAGCCGGATCGCGCGGAGCCGCTCGACGAGGCGGACGCAGAGCTCGGTGGTGATTCGGCCGGCCCGCCGGTCGGTGATGTGGCCGCGGGCGTCGACGGTGCAGAAGTTGCCGCGCGCCGCCACGTCGCCGGGCATGAGCTCGAAGTCGATGCCGAGGGCCTCGAGCACGCCGCGGCCCACCGGATAGCGGAGCGGATCGTAGCCGAAGAGTCCGAGATGGCCGGGCCCGCTGCCGGGGGTGATGCCGGGGCCGACGTGACGGAGCAGACCGCAGGCGGCGCGCCCGGCCAGGCCGTGCAGCGTGGGGATGCGCGCCGTCTCGAGCTCGCTCTTGCCCGTCCGGGGCTGCGGCAGGCCGCCCAGGCCGTCGAGCGAGCAGAGCACGATCTTGGTGGTCGAGGGTTGCGCCAGCGCGTGGAGGAACTCTAGCTCCATGTTTCCTTGTTCTCGCCGAAGTCGGCCGGGCACGGCGGGCCCCAGACGTACAGCGAGTCCTCGGGCGGGAAGTCCCGGGGCTCCCACGCACAGGCCTCCGGGATGTAGTCGAGATCGAAGTAGTACTCGCTGAAGCTGCCCCACGGGTCGCGCAGATAGTAGAAGAAGTTCGAGCCGATCACATGACGGCCGAGCCCCCAGCCGGGCTGCCAGCCCTTCTCGGCCATGCGCACCGCGCCCATGGCGATCTCGTCCACGCTGCCCACCTGGAAGGAGGCGTGGTGGAAGCCCGGCGCGTGCGAGGAGAGCAGGGCCAGGGTGTGGTGATCGGTGTTGCAGCGCAGGAAGGCGATGATGCCCCGCGAGCGGTCCGAGAGCTTCATGCCGAGCGTCTCGGTGTAGAAGCGCATGAGGCGCTCCATGTCCGGGGTGAAGAGCAGCACGTGGCCGAGCTTGCGCGGCGCGATCCGCCGACCGCGCTCCGGATAGCCGCGCGCGGCCTCGCGCTGCACGTAGCCGGGGCCGTTGAGGGTCACCGGCGGGTCGGCGGGCGGATCCGGCAAGACCTCGTCGCGGACGTTCACCGCGTTGCCGTCGGGATCGCGGACCCAGATGCCGCCCTCGGGGGCGCCGCGGGGCGCGTCCATCTCGCGCCCGCCCGCGCGGTGGAGCGACTCGCGCACCCGCTCGAAGTCGGGGCCGGGCGCGCCGTAGCAGAGGTGATGCAGGCGCTTGCGCGCGCCACCGTAGAGCAGCACGCTCTCGCGGCCGAGGCCCTCCGGCCGGAGGCGCACCGCGTCGCTCGCCCCGGTGCCGTCTACCAGGCCGAAGTCCTCGTAGAAGCGCTGCCCGACGGTCTGGTCGGGCACCTCCAGGGCATAGTGGAGAAAAGATCGGACCGCCATGGCGTCCTCCTGTCTACGCGTCCTTCACGCTGTTCTCGAGGGTGCCGAGCCCGGTGATCTCGAGCTTCACGGTGTCGCCCGGCTGGAGCGTGATCTGGGGCTTCCGGGAGAAGCCCACCCCCGCGGGCGTCCCGGTGGCGATGAGGTCGCCCGGCGAGAGCGTCATGAAGTTGCTGAGGTACTGGATGATGTAGCCCACGTCGAAGATGAAGTTGCGGGTGGACCCGTTCTGCATGAGCGTCCCGTTGACCCACGTCTTGAGATCGAGCACGTGCGGGTCGGGGATCTCGGCGCGGTCCGCGATGTAGGGGCCCACCGGGGCCAGGGTGTCGCCCGCCTTGCCCGCGCCCCACTGGCTCGTGTGGAACTGGAAGTCGCGCGCGCTCGCGTCGTTGATGATCGTGTAGCCGTAGACGTAGTCGAGCGCCTGCTCCTTCTTCACGAAGCGCGCGGTGCGGCCGATCACCACGCCCAGCTCCACCTCCCAGTCGAGCGTCTTCTCCCCGCGGGGCCGCAGGATCGGCTCGCCCGGATC
>JBGOVO010000361.1:0-4136 GCA_041478145.1 Methylomirabilia bacterium | reverse complement strand
GTGGTGGCCCCAACGGGATTCGAACCCGTGTTTCAGCCTTGAGAGGGCCGTGTCCTAGGCCTCTAGACGATGGGGCCGGCCGACTACCGTGCTACGCGCGCCGGAGACTACACGCCCGCGACGCGGGAAGCGAAAAATGGCTGGGGGAGGAGGGCTCGAACCCCCATTACCAGGGCCAGAACCTGGCGTCCTACCATTAGACGATCCCCCAGCAGCGTTCGCCATTGTACGGGGCGGTGCTCCAGGGTGTCAAGGCAGGAGGGGCGCGGAGTTAGCGGACGGCGCGCTACTGCAGCGAGTGCTTCAGCGTGCGGCTCGGCTTGAAGCGGGGGACGCGGCAGGCGGGGATCTTGATGGCCTTGCCGGTGCGGGGGTTGCGGCCATTGCGCTCGGCGCGGCGGCCGACCAGGAAGGTGCCGAAGCCCCCGATCGTCACCTTGCGGCCCCGCTTGAGCGAATCGAAGACGCCGTCGAGGAGGGCGTTGAGCGCCTTCTCGGCGGAGACCTTGGAGCCGCCCGACGCCTTGGCCATGGCCGTCACGAGGTCCGCCTTGATCATGGGCCCCCTTACTACGCGAGCCCTCGGTCCGAAGTCAAGCGCTCGCTTGCGCCACCGCCCGCAGCAGGGCCTGCGGCGTGACCGAAGATGCGCGGCAGCACCTCGGCCGGGATGCCGGGCCCGTTGTCGGTGATCCGCGCGACCACCCAGGTCGCGGCGCCCTCGCGGCGCGTGCCGGTGGTGATGCGGATGCAGTCGCCGGTGCGGCGGCCGCCCACCCCGCTGCCCAAGATGGCCTGCTCGGCGTTGAGGATCAGGTTGAGGCACACCTGCTGGAGCTGGTGCGAATCGCCCTCCACCCGGGGCACGTCGGCGCCGAACTCGGTCTCGAGGCGAATGCTGGACAGCGCGAGCTGCGTATCCCGCAGGCTCAAGACCTGCCGGATGACCTGGTGCACGTCGACGGCGAGCCGCTCCGGCTTGCGCTGGCGGGAGAAGAGCAGCAGGCTCTGGACGATCTTGGCCATGCGGGCGCCCTGCGCGACGATCAGCTCGATCGGGCGGCGCGCGTCGTCCGGCACGCCGCGGCTCAGCATGAGCTGGCCGTAGCCGATCACCACCGAGAGCGGGTTGTTCAGCTCGTGGGCCACGCCGGAGACGAGCTGGCCCACCGCCGAGAGCTTCGCCGCCTGCACGAGCTGGATCTGGGTCTCCTGCAGCTCGCGCAGGCGCTGCTGCGCTTCCTCGTAGAGCCGGGCGTTGTCGGCGAAGAGCCGCGCGTTGCGGATGGCCACCGCGGCCTGCGAGGCGAAGGACAGGAGCAGCGCCCGGTCGTCGCCCTCAGGCAGCCGGCCGCGCTTGAGGTTGAGCGTGAGCACACCGAGCAGGTCCTCGCCGGCCGCGACCGGCGCGCCCGCGAAGGCGAGCAGATCGCGGCTCAGCGCCCACTGGGCGGCCATGATCCGCGGATCCGCGGTGATGTCCTCGACGAAGAGCGGCGCGCGGTGGCGCGCGATCCAGCCGGTCCCGCCCTGTCCCAGCTCGAGTGACGTCGGCAGCTCCATGGCGCCGATGGACGGATCCGTCGTCCACGCGCGGCGCTCCAGGCGGCCGGACGCGCGGTCCAGCTCCCACATCACCACGTTGTGGGCGGCGGTGAGGGCGGCGACCGTATCGGTGATCTGTCGCAGGAGCCGGTTCGGATCGAGCTGCTGGGAGAGGGCCACGCTCACCTGGGCCAGCGCCTGGAGATGCCGACGGCCCGACTCGGTCGCGCGCTCGGCGGCCTGCCGCTCCGCCATGGCCTGCCGGACGGACTGGCCGACCACGAGCCACGCGCCGAGCAGCGCGCTGGACGTCGCGGCGAGCAGCGCGGGCACGGTGCCGAGCGATAGCTTGACGGCGGCGCCCGCCGCCAGTGGCAGCACCACCGTGAAGAGCAACGCGGTCAGCTTGGCTCGAATGGTCCAGCGCATCGCGCGAGGCGCGGGCGGAGCCGGCGCTCGGTCAGTATAGCCCACCTGACGTATAATGCCGCCATGCCACGGGGCGGAATCTTCGACGTTTCGTTCCTGGTCCTCGTTTCCCTCGCCGTCGTGTTCGGCGTCGTCGCCTACCTGAAGGACCCGAGCCTCCCGGCGGTGGGCGTCCGCAACGGGCTGTCGCTGCTCTGGTTCATCATCCCTCGCCTCGTGCCCGCGCTCATCCTCGCCGGCATGCTCCAGGTGGTCATCCCCCAGGAGACGGTGGCGCGCTACTTCGGCCGGCAGTCCGGCCTCAGCGCCATCTTCATCGCCAGCGCCGCGGGCGTGGTCACGCCGGGCGGGCCCATGGTGAGCGTGCCGCTCCTGGTGGTGCTGTCGAACTCGGGCATGGCCCTCGGCCCGCTCGTGGCCTACATGACCGCGTGGTCGCTCTTCGGCATGCAGCGGATCATCGCCTGGGAGGCGCCGCTCATGGGCTGGCACTTCGTGGCGGTGCGCACGGCTTCGAGCCTGATCTTCCCGATCCTCGCCGGCTGGCTCGTGAAGCTCTACTTCCACGAGTAGCCGGAGAAACGGCGCCGGGATGGCGTTCGCCGACCTCCGCGAGTTCGTCGCCCACCTCGAGAAGCAGGGCTGGCTCAGGCGTGTGAGCGCGCCCGTCTCGCGCGATCTGGAGATCGCCGAGATCACGGACCGGGTGTCCAAGGGCGCGTGGGGCCGCAACGTGGCCCTGCTCTTCGAGAACGTGCAGGGCTCCGACATGCCCGTGCTCATCAACGCCTTCGGCTCGGCCGAGCGCATGGCCGCGGCCCTGGGCGTGGGCCAGCTCGACGAGCTGTCGGCGCGCGTCGCGAAGCTCGTCGACCTGCGCATGCCCGGCTCGATGTTCGACAAGCTCCGCAAGCTGGGCACGCTCTTCGAACTGGCCAAGGCCGGGCCCAAGCGCGTGCGCTCCGCGCCTTGCCAGGAAGTGGTGGAGACGGATCGGCCGTCGCTGGCCACGCTACCGGTCCTGCGCTGCTGGCCGGGCGACGGCGGCCGCTACATCACGCTGCCGCTCGTGTTCACCCACGATCCCAACACGGGCGCGCGCAACGTCGGCATGTATCGCCTCCAGGTCTACGACGACCAGACGCTCGGCATGCACTGGCAGACCCACAAGGGCTCGGCGGAGCACGAGCGGCTGGCCGCGGAGAAGCGCCAGCCGATGGAGGTGGCCATCGCGCTCGGCGGCGACCCGTGCGCGATCTACTCGGGCTCGGCGCCCTTGCCGCCCGGCGTCGACGAGATGGTGTTCGCGGGCTGGCTCCGCGGCGCGGGCGTCCCGATGGTGCCGTGCAAGACGGTGCACGTGGACGTGCCGGCCGAGGCCGAGATCGTGCTCGAGGGCTGGGTGGATCCGACGGAGCGGCGGCTCGAGGGCCCGTTCGGCGACCACACCGGCTACTACTCGCTCGCGCGCGACTATCCGGTCTTCCACCTCCGCGGCATCACGCGGCGCAAGAACCCGATCTACCCGACCACCATCGTGGGGCGCCCGCCCCAGGAGGACTACTGGCTGGGCAAGGCCACCGAGCGCATCTTCCTGCCCATCATCCGCATGATGCTGCCCGAGGTGGTGGACATGAACATGCCGGCGGAGGGCGTCTTCCACAACCTGGTGATCGTCTCGATCCGGAAGCGCTATCCCGGCCACGCGCGCAAGGTCATGTATGCCCTCTGGGGGCTCGGCCTCATGATGCTGGCCAAGAACATCGTGGTGGTCTCCGATCACGTCAACGTGCACGATCTCTCCGAAGTGGCCTGGCGCGCCACCGGCAACATCGATCCCAAGCGCGACCTCGTCATCGTGGACGGCCCCATGGACGATCTCGACCACGCGGCGATGCGCCACCGCTTCGGGGGCAAGCTCGGCGTGGACGCCACCGAGAAGACCGAGGCCGACGGCATCGGGCAGCCGTGGCCCGAGGAGATCGTGATGAGCGAGGACATCCGCGCGCTCGTCACCCGGCGCTGGGCCGAGTACGGCCTCTAGCCCGGGGCCCGCCACCGTGCCCGCCGTCCGCCACTTCCTCGACGCGATCAGGTTCGAGCACACCGTCTTCGCCCTGCCCTTCGCCTACGTGGCCATGGTGCTGGCCGCCGACGGCTGG
>JBGOVO010000340.1:0-4474 GCA_041478145.1 Methylomirabilia bacterium | reverse complement strand
GTCTCGTAGTCCACGCCCAGGCGCTCGACGACGCCGGGGCGCATGTTCTCCATGACCACGTCGGCGGTCCGGGCGAGGCGGTGGACGATGGCGCGGCCATCGGGGTCCTTCACGTTGACCGCGAGCGAGCGCTTGCCGCGGTTCCAGCCGTAGAAGCCGGGCAGCTCGCGGAAGGAGTCGCCCTCGATCGCCTCCACCTTGACCACGTCGGCGCCCAGGTCCGCCAGCATCATCGCCCCGTACGAGCCGGCGATGTACGACGTCAGATCGACGATCCGGATGCCTTCGAGCGGGCCCCCCTCACCCGGCGGGCGGAGAGGGTGTCGGATCTCCCTCTCCCCTCTGGGGAGAGGGTTGGGGTGAGGGGGCTCTTCCTGGCTGGCCATCACGCGGACGCGGTCACGCCCCGCATGATCAGCTCGCGGTGGTGGGCCGCGTCACCGTAGAGGGGCTCGAGCGCCTTGGCGCGCTTGAAGTAGAGGTGCAGGTCGTACTCCCAGGTGAAGCCGATGCCGCCGTGCACCTGGATCGCGTCCCCGCACACCTTGCGGGCCGACTCGCTCACGTAGGACTTGCAGATGGAGGCGGCCATGGCCGCGTCCTCGGCGCCGGCGGTGAGCGCCCACGCCGCGTAGTAGACGGCGGAGTGGGAGTTCTCCACCTCCATCAGCATCTCCGCGCAGCGATGCCGGATGGCCTGGAAGGACCCGATGAGCTGGCCGAACTGCTCGCGCACCTTGACGTAGCCCACGCTCATGTCGAGGCAGCGGCGCGCCGCGCCGAGCATCTCCGCGGAGGCGCACACCGCCGCGCGCCGCAGCAGCGCCTCCAGCACGGAGGCAGCGCCGCCCGGCGCGCCGACCAGCGCGTCGGCGGGCACCGCCACGTCGCCGAGGCGCATCTCCGACCAGCGGGTGCCCAGGTCGATGCCGACCATGGGCGCGACCGTCACGCCCGCCGCGCGCGGATCGACCAGGAAGAGCGAGAGGCCCTCGGGCGCGCGGGCGGGCACCAGCACCACGTCGGCCACATGCGCCCACGGCACGAAGCGCTTGACGCCGGCGAGCCGCCAGCCGTCGCCTGATCGCGTCGCGGTCGCGGTGGTGGAGGCGGGATCCCAGTCGAGCGCGTCCTCCAGGAGCGCGGCGCTCGCGCGCGCCTGGCCGGAGGCGATGGCGGGCAGCCACTTCTCCTTCTGCGCCGCGCTGCCCCCGAGGGCCAGGCCCAGGCCGCCCAGCACCACGCTGGCGAAGTACGGGCCCGGATACGCGGCGCGGCCCATCTCCTCCAGCACGAGGCAGAGCTCGACCAGGCCGAGCCCGGCGCCGCCCTGCTCCTCGGGGAAGGGCAGGCCGAGCCAGCCGAGCTTGGCCATCTCGCCCCAGAGCGCCTCGTCGTAGCCGCGGGCGTCTTCCATCATGGCGCGCACGTGAGCGGGTGGGCACTGCTCGTCCAGCGCCGCGCGGACGGAATTGCGGAGCAGGACCTGATCTTCGCTGAACGAGAAGTTCATCGAGGGCCTCCGGCCCGGTCGGCCCGGGCTTCCTTCGGCAGTCCCAGGATGCGCTCGCCGATGACGTTCTTCTGGATCTCCGAGGAGCCGGCGTAGATCGTCCCGGCGCGCGACCACAAGAAGGCGTAGGCCCACGTGCCGTGATCGCCCAAGCCGGTGTCGACTTCCAGGCGGTACTCGGCGGGCGCGCCGTCGGTGAGCTGGCCGTAGGGGCCGAGGATCTCCTCGGCCAGCTCCATGAAGCGCTTCTCGAACTCGGAGTACGAGAGCTTGGTGAGTGAGCCGGCCGCCCCCGGATGCTCGCCGCGCTCCAGCATGGTGAGCGTGCGCAGGGCGCCGTAGCGCTCCACCTCGAGGTCGGCCCAGATGCGGCCGAGCTTCTGCCGCGTCACCGCGTCGTCGATGATCGGCCGCCCGCCGCGCTTGAGCCGGCGCGCCACGCTCAGGAGCTGGTTGTACTGGGACGCGTACGAGGTGATGCGGGCCAGCGCGCGGCCCCCACGCTCGTAGCCCAGGGTGGTTTGCGCGATGCCCCAGCCCTCGCCGAGCCGGCCGATCACGTTCTCCCTCTCCACGCGCGCGTTGGTCATGAACACCTCGCAGAACTCGGAGGAGCCGGTGATCTGCTTGAGGGGGCGCACGTCCATGCCCGTCTGGCGCATGTCGATGAGGAAGCAGCTGATGCCCTTGTGCTTGGCCACGGTGGGATCGGTGCGGGCGAGCAGGAGGCCCCAGTCGGCGACCGCGCCGCCGCTGGTCCAGATCTTCTGGCCGTTGACCAGGAAGTGGTCGCCCTTGTCCTCCGCGGCGGTGCGCAGGGCGGCCAGGTCCGAGCCCGCGTTGGGCTCGGAATAGAGCTGGCACCACATCTCCTCGGCGGTGAGGATCTTCCGGAGATAGCGGCGCTTCTGCGCGTCGGTGCCGTGCACCACGATCGTGGGGCCGGCGATGCCCAGGCCCAGGCCGTTGGTGGGCGCGGGGGCGCCGGCGCGCGCCATCTCGTCGGCGACGATGGCCTGCTCCATCGGCCGCGCGCTCTGGCCGCCGTACTCCTTGGGCCAGCCCATGCCGAGATAGCCCGCCTCGTAGAGCTTGCGATGCCAGGCCTTGCGCTCCTCGAGATTGCGGACGTGGCGCGGCATGTTCTGTTCGAGCCACGCGCGGACGTGCTTGCGGAAGGCGACGTCCTCGGCGGTGTAGTTGAGATCCATTGGCGGGGGCCTCCTCGCGCCGGCCAGGCCAGATTCGGTAAGCCGTGGGTTCGTTGGGGTAGCCCGGTTCTAGCACGGGCCGCGACGGGCGGTCAACCGTCGCCCGTGCTACCTTCCTCCTCGTGCGCGGACGGCGATGAACCGCAGAGCCTTCGTGACCGGAGCCGGCGCCGTCTCGATCCTGGCCGCCGGGGGACTGGTCTGGCGTGCCCGCGAGCAGGGCGTGTTCTCGACCGGCGACGGGCCGGCCTACGAGCCCTGGGCGACCTGGCGGAGCGACGCCGGGGAAGGACCGCTCGCGCTGGTGCGGGCCGGAATCCTGGCCGCCAACCCGCACAATACCCAGCCCTGGCTCTTCCAGGTGAGCGCGACGCGCGTCGCGCTCTACGCCGACACGGCCCGCAATCTGGGCGCCTTCGATCCCTACCTGCGCGAGATGCACATCGGGCTCGGGTGCGCGGTGGAGAACATGGCGCGGGCCGCCGCTGCCTACGGGTATCAGGCCGTCGTGACGTCGAGCCCTGGTGCACTGTCGGCCCCGACGGCGCCGCCCACGCGGGCGCTGGTGGCCACGCTCGATCTCTCGCCCGCGCGGGCGCGGCCCGACGCGCTGTTCGATGCGCTCCCGCGGCGGCACACCAATCGCGCCGCCTACGAGGCCGGGCGCCCGGTGCCCCCCGCGGTGCTCGAGGCGATGTGGGCGAGCTTCCAGGACGACGCGGAGCTGCGGCTCTTCCTGTTCTCGGCGCCGGACGAGCGACAGAAGTTCGGCGAGGTGGTGATCGCGGCCACCGAGGCGATCATCGCCGACCCGCAGATGGTGGAGGACAGCGAGCGGTGGTTCCGCCACCGGTGGGCGGACGTGCAGCGGCTCCGCGACGGTCCCACGCTCGACGCGGCGGGCCTGGGGCCGCTCATGACCCTGGCGGCCAAGATGCTCCCGCCGCCCTCGCCCCAGACGAGCCATCGCTACTGGCTCGAAGCGACGCGCGACGTCCAGATCCCCTCGAGCCCGCTCTTCGGTCTGATCGCGGTCCGGGATCTCTACGATCGGCCGCAGGCCCTGCGCGCGGGGCGCGCGTGGCAGCGCCTCCACCTGCTGGCCACCGCCCGCGGGCTCGCGGCGCAGCCGATCAACCAGCCGGTCGAGATGGTGGACCGGGAGCGCCAGACCGGGAAGCCGCCCCGCGCGGCCGGCGTGCTGGCCATATTGACCGGGGATCCGAGCTGGGCGCCCACGTTCGCGTTCCGCATGGGATTCCCGACGCGGCCGGCCGCCCGCAGCCCGCGGCGCGGGGTCGACGCCGTCGTCCTCCGCTCGTGAGCTTTCCTGCCCGGCCGCGAACGGCCGTGCTACCTTTTCAAGCCATGACGACCCAGGCCGCTCGATAGAAAGGAACCGTCCGATGGCCGATGGAGCCCTGCCCACCCGTGACCGCGTCGAGGGGTATTTCAAGGAGCTGAACAACTGGGGTCGCTGGGGGCACGATGACCAGCTCGGCACCGTGAACCTCATCACGCCGGCCAAGCAGGCGCAGGCCCAGCGGCTGATCAAGAAGGGCCGCACCGTCTCGCTCGCCCGCGACGTGATCCCGCGGCCCGTGTACATGTACCACATGACGTTTCCGTCCAAGCGCGAGCGAGTGGACGTGGTGCTCGACCGCTTCGACATGGTCTACCACGGCTTCTGGATCACCCACGTGGACGCGCTCTGCCACGTGGGCTGGGACGGCGAGCTCTACAACGGCCG
>JBGOVO010000310.1:0-4887 GCA_041478145.1 Methylomirabilia bacterium | reverse complement strand
CGGCAAGCTCGTGCCGCTCGGGACGGTGGCCAAGCTGACGCGCACGGTGGGCCCGCTGACCGTGAACCACCTGGGCCAGCTTCCCGCGGTGACGATCTCCTTCAACCTGCGGCCGGGCGTGGCCCTGGGCGACGCGGTCGCGCAGATCCAGACGGTGGAGCGCGACCTGCGCCTGCCCGCCACGCTCAGCACGAGCTTCCAGGGCACCGTGCAGGCCTTCCAGCGCTCGCTGCAAGGCCTCGGGCTCCTGCTCCTGGCCGCGGTGCTCGTCATCTACCTGATCCTGGGCATCCTCTACGAGAGCTTCATTCACCCGTTGACGATTCTCTCCGGGCTGCCCTCGGCGGGCGTGGGCGCCCTGGTGACCCTGCTGATCTTCCATCAGGAATTGAACCTCTACGGCTTCGTCGGGATCATCATGCTGGTCGGCATCGTGAAGAAGAACGCCATCATGATGATCGACTTCGCCATCGAGGCCCAGCGCGGGGGCAAGCCGGCCGCCGAGGCGATTTACGAGGGCTGCCTCCTGCGCTTCCGCCCCATCATGATGACGACGATGGCGGCCCTCATGGGCACGCTCCCGATCGCGGTCGGCTGGGGCGCGGGGGCCGACTCCCGTCGCTCGCTCGGCCTGGCCGTCGTGGGCGGGTTGATCCTGTCCCAGCTCCTGACCCTCTACATCACCCCCGTCATCTACCTCTATCTGGAGCGCTTCCGGGAGCGGACGGCGCGCCGGGGCGCGGCGGTGCCCGACATGGCCCCGCGTCCCGTCGGCTGATGGCCGCGGGCGACGCGACCGCCGGGCCCCTCGCGCGGCTCGGCGCCGACCCGAAGGACCCCGACGCGGCCCTGCAGGTGGTGCGCTTCGAGCTATACCGCGAGAATATCTACGGGGCGCTCGAGATGGTCGAGGCCGCCCACGCCGCGCACCCCGATCCCCGCTACGCGGAGCAGGCTGCGCGCATCCGCTCCTGGCTCACGCACCTCGCGAGCCGCGAGGCCTACATCGAGGCCCAGGACGAGCAGTACCGTCGCCTGCGCTGGCGGATGGGGCTCAAGCTGATCGAGAAGCGCATCCGCATGCTGCTCGGGCGCAAGACGCGCAAGATGATCGAGCGCCGCGGGCGGGACCCGGAGTTCCAGGCGCTGGAGCGCGAGGTGGCGGTGGTGCGGCCGCGCCGCGTGCTCGACGCGGGCAGCGGGGAGGGCGGCGTGGCCATGGCGCTGGCCGCGCGCCATCCGGAGATGGAGGTGGACGGCGTCGAGGTCTCGGCCACCAACGTCCGGATCGCCCGGCAGCTCAACCGCTTCCGCAACGCGCGCTTCCGCCAGGGGCTGGCCGAGGAGGTACACCAGGTCTTTCCCGCGGAGTCGGTCGACCTCGTCTACTCCTTCGCGGTGCTGGAGCACGTGCGCGACGTGGACGAGACCATCCGCTCGATCATGACGGTGCTGCGCCCGGGCGGCCGCTTCTGCTTCGTGGTGCCCATGCACGAGTTCCGCGCCCGCGGCCCCATCCCCGACTACGCCCCGGTGCACGGCTACGCCGATCACTGCCGCGTCTTCAGCGAGGGCGAGCTCTACCAGCGCTTCGGCCACGAGAAGAACTTCCACCTCCAGAAGATCCCGGGGGCCTGGAAGCACGGCGAGCTGCCCGCCTGCTTCGAGCCGATCGAGTTCGGCTCCTTCTTCGTCTCCTACTCGAAGTAGCCCGCGCTTTCCCGCTTCGCCGTTGTACCCTGGACGCATGGGGCAGTTCCCCCCGTCCAACCCGGGGGCCGAGCCGCCGGGCGCCCTCGACTTCACCCCCGCCGCGGAGCGGATCGCCGCCTCGGCGGTCCGGATCGTCGGTGGTCGCCGCGCCCGCGTCTACTATCGGTTCACTCCGGACTCGGGTACCGTCACGTGCGTGGCGACCGCGGGCGAGGGCGCGAAGCCGCCGCTCGGCGGCTCCGCCGACGCGGAGATCTGGTTCAGCGGCCGCGTCTTTCGAGAAGGCCGCGCCATCTGCACCCCCGATGTCCTGGCCGAGCGCGGCCTCGCGCTTCCCCCGTCGGCCCACGCGCTGACCGCCCGCGAGGGCCTCGGCGCCCTGGCCGCGGTGCCGATCACGATGCGCGGCGAGGTGGTGGGCAGCCTCGTCCTGGCCGACCGGACCGGACGGCGCTATACCGACCAGGAGGTGATCCTCCTGTCCGCCTTCGCGGACCAGATGGTCCTGGTGCTCGAGAACTCCTGGATGCAGGCCGAGCTCGCGCGGCAGCGCTACGAGGGCGAGGAGCTGGCCCGCATCGCCCGGCTCGTCAGCGAGACGCTGGATCTCACCACCGTGGGGCAACGGATCGCGGACAGCGTGCTCGGGCTGCTGGGCGTTCACAGCTCGGCCATCCGGCTCTTCCGTCCGGACGGGGCGCTCGGAGCCGTCGCCCTGGGCGGTCGCGCCAAGGAATACGGAAGCGCTGGGGACATCGTGCCGGTCGGCCTCGGTTTGATCGGACGGGCCGTCGTCGAGGGGCGTCCGATGTGGACGCGGGACATCCGCAGCGACGACCGCTTCCAGCTCAACCCGGAGATCCGCGAGCGGAACGCCGCGATCGAGATCGTCGCGGGGCTCGCGGTGCCGCTGCGGGTGGCCGGGAAGGTGATCGGCGTGCTCTCGGTGGGCAGCCCCACCCCGCGGAGCTTCACCGAGCCCGAGATCGGTCTCCTGCAGGCCTTCGCCGACCAGGCCGCGATCGCCCTGACCAATGCCCAGACCCAGGAGGCGCTGGCCAAGCAGGCCGAGCGCCTGCGGATCCTGCACGAGATCGACCGCGCCATCATCACCGAGAGGGCACCCGTGGCGATCGCGGAGGCGGTGCTCTGGCGGCTGCGGGACCTGCTCGGCGTTCCCCGCGCCATCGTGAATCTGTTCGATTGGGCGACCGGGGAGGTGGAATGGCTGGCCGCCGTGGGCCGGCACCGCATGCATCTCGGACCCGGCGTCCGTTATCCGATGACGCTGGCCGGCGACGTGGAGGCGCTACGGCGGGGGGAGCCGCAGGTGATCGATGTGCGCGCGCTCCCGCCGAGCCCGGAGGCCGAGGCCCTCCTCGCGTCGGGTGTCCGCGTGTACATGGTGGTGCCGATGATCGCGGGCGGGGAGGTCATCGGCTCCGTCAGCTTCGGCGGAGAGCACGCGCAGTTCCCCGCGGAGCAGGTGGGTATCGCGCAGGAGGTGGCGACCCAGCTCGCCATCGCGATCACGCAGGCGCGCCTCCACGAGCAGGTCGCGCGACAGGCCGCCGAGCTCGAGCAGCGGGTGCAGGAGCGCACGCGGGAGCTGGAAGGCGCCAACCGCGAGCTGGAGGCGTTCACCCACACCGTGTCGCACGACCTCAAGGCGCCGCTGCGCGGCATGGAAGGCTTCGCCCACGCCCTCGAGGAGGACTACGCCGATCGCCTCGACGACACCGGGCGGCAATTCCTGGCGAGGATCCAGGATTCGGCCGGCCGAATGGCCCGGCTGATCGACGACCTCCTCCAGTATTCGCGCATCGACCACGGCGGGGGCGAGCGGGCGTCCGTGCCCTTGAAGCCGCTGCTGGACGAGCTATTGGAGGAGCTCGCGGGTGAGATCGAGACGCGTGGGCTGACGGTGTCCGAGGATCTGGCGGTCGCCGAGGTCACCGGCGAGCGGGAGGGGCTGCGGGAGGCGCTGGCCAATCTGCTCTCCAACGCGGTCAAGTTCAGCCCGAAGCAGGGCGGCACCATCGCGGTTCGCTCGTACCGCGAGGGAGACGACGTCGTGCTCACCGTCGCCGACCGTGGCGTGGGCTTCGAGATGCAGTACCACGACCGGATCTTCGGCATCTTCCAGCGCCTGCACGGGCAGGAGGAGTATCCGGGCACCGGCGTGGGCCTGGCCATCGTCCGCAAAGTTGCCGAGCGCCACGGCGGCCGAGCCTGGGCCCAGTCCGGGATCGGGCAGGGGAGCGTCTTCTTCCTCGCGCTTCCGGCCTAGCCGCGCGTCGAGCTAGCCGGCGCCAGGTTGTCGCTCCGCCGGCGGCCTGCTATCATGCCGCTGTTCCACGCTCGCCAGAGCGGCAGGCCCAGGGACCCCGTCGTCTAGCCTGGCCCAGGACGCGACCCTTTCAAGGTCGAGATCGCGGGTTCGAATCCCGCCGGGGTCACCACCCTGATTCTTAAGGGTGTTTGGGGCGGCGGTGTCTTTGGAAGACATGGTCGCAGCTAGAAAACTCGGAGGCAACGGGTCGCACAGGCCCGAGGGTTCACCGGAATGACTGCCGTTGAGGTGTTGGGAAGCGTGGACGAGCTGACCGACCGGACGGGCGGCTCGGTGGACGCCGCCACGGGAGTGGAAATCGGTCCATATCGGAAATCCCGGTTCAAATCTGCACCGGTTGAAGGAGGTACTGGAAACGGGAAGAGTGACGGAGACGAGTTATTCCGTGGCAAGTCGGTTTGCTCAGCGTCCGAATCAACGCGAATTGAAGAAGTGAAATAGCTATGCTTGGCAGTGGTCGGTCGCTCCGCACCGAGATTTCATAGGCCGGCGGACGTCCCCACGTCCCGCAGACAGGGAGGGGTAGATGGCCAGCGTGAAGAACGTGGTTCTCGTGCACGGCGGATTCGTCGATGGCGGAGGGTGGGACGGCGTCTATAGAATCCTGAAGAGGGGTGGGCACCAAGTCACCGTTGTGCAAAATCCGACCATCTCGCTCCAGGATGACGCGGCGGTCACGCGCCGAGCTCTCTCTGCGCAGGACGGGCCGACCATTCTCGTCGGCCACTCGTATGGTGGTGCCGTGATCACGGAGGCCGGCACCCATCCGAAGGTGGCCGCGCTGGTATACATCACCGCCTTCGCGCCGGATAAGGGTGAAT
>JBGOVO010000196.1:0-7281 GCA_041478145.1 Methylomirabilia bacterium | reverse complement strand
GTCGGAGAGGATGTCGCCGAAGAGGTTCGAGCCGACGACGACGTCGAACCAGTCCGGGTGCTGGACGAAGTGCGCGGTGAGAATGTCGATGTGGAACTGGTCCGTCCGAATCTGGGGGTACTCCTTGGCGATCGCGGCGAAGCGTTCGTCCCAGAAGGGCATGCTGTGGATGATGCCGTTGGACTTGGTCGCCGACGTCACGTGGCGCTTCGGGCGCTTCATGGCCAGCTCGAAGGCGTAGCGCATGATGCGGTCGCAGCCCTTGCGCGTGAAGATGGCCTGCTGGACGGCCATCTCCTCGGGCGCCCCCCGGTAGAGCCGCCCGCCGATCTCGGAGTACTCGCCCTCGTTGTTCTCGCGGACGATCAGCATGTCGATGTCGGCGGGGCCACGGCCGGCCAGCGGCGAGCGCACGCCGCGGAGCAGCCGCACCGGCCGCAGGTTCACGTACTGGTGGAAGCCGCGACGGATGGGGATCAGCAGGCCCCAGAGCGACACGTGATCCGGCACCCCCGGGAAGCCCACCGCCCCCAGGTAGATGGCGTCGAAGCGGCGAAGCTGCTCGAGCCCGTCCTCGGGCATCATCCGCCCGGTCCGGGCGTAGACCTCGCAGCTCCAGTCGAAGTGGGTCCAGGCAAAGTCCACCCCAAAGCGCCGCCCGGCCGCCTCGAGCACCCGGATGCCCTCGGGCAGGACTTCCTTACCGATGCCGTCGCCGGGAATGACCGCGATCCGATGCGTCATGGAGTCTCCTCACCCTTGAGAGATGATGACCTGGGGCTCGCCCGGGCCCGGCGTGCGCAGCCGGCTGCTCGAGAAGCCGGCGCGCCGGAACATCCCGTCGAGCTCGCCGAAGGTGTACGCGTCCCCGGCCGGCGTGGAGCATAGCATCACCAGACTGAAGAGGGCCGCGTGCGGCGGTGACACACGCCCGTCGTCGGGCACGAACTCCACCGTCGCGGCCCGGCCGTCCGGGGCGAGGGCCGCCCGCACCCGGCCAAGGAACCGCTCGCAGGTGGGCGGATCGAAATGGTGGAGGAAGTTCGCGAGTAGGATCAGGTCGTACGGCCCGCCCAGGTCGACCTCGAAGGCGCTGCCCGCGACGGTGTGGAAGCGGCCGCCGACCCCGGCATCGCGCGCGTTCACGCGCGCCACGTCGAGGACGCTCGGCCAGTCGAGCGCGGTGATCTCGGCGCGCGGGTACCGCTCCGCGAAGGCGATGCCGAACATGCCGTGCCCGGCCGCCACGTCGAGCACGCGAAGGGGCCGCGCCTCATCCACGTCGACCAGCTCCACCACCGCCCGCGCCGCCCCTCGCATCAGAGGCGCCATGGCGTGGGCGCACTCCACCCACACCGGATGCTCGGGCGCGAGCGTCCCCGCCGCGGGCATCACGGTGCCGCCCCGGCGCACCGCGGCCGCGACGTCGGCGAAGGCGAGTCGGATCTCGGAGGCGTAGATGAAGTCGGCCGCGGACGCCACGCAGGACGGGGAGCGCCGGTCGAGGAACGCGGCCGAGTCGGGCGTGAGCGCGTAGCGGTCGCCCTCCTTGTGGAGGAAGCCGGCGACGGTGAGGTAGTCGCAGAGGATCCGCATGCCACGCGCGTCCGCGCCGCACCACGCGGCCAGCGTGGCCGCCGCCTCACGGCTCCGCCCGATGGCGGTGAACAGGTCCAGGTCCAGGGCGCCCTTGAGGGCCGCGCTGCGCTGGTACGCGGTCATGGCGGCCAGGAACAGGTCGGGAGACGGCGGCGCGGGCGCCCCGGGGCCTCCGTCGAGCAGGCCCTCGAGCTCCCGCGGCCGCAGGTGCATCTGGAGCAGCCCGCGCCCGGGCGCCACCGGCCCGGCGCACTCGATCACCGCGACCCCGCTCTTCTGTATCTCGATGCGCGCGAGGCCGTCGCGGCTCAGCAGCAGCGCGGCGAGACGCGAGAGGGTCGGCTCGTGGCCCACGCAGAGGAGGGTCTCGGCCTTGACGTCGGCCAGGCCCGCCAGCGTCGCGGCGGGCTCGGCCCGATCCCCGAGCAGATCGCTCAGCTCGGGCGCCGGCACGCCGCCGTAGGCCCCCGCGGTGATGTGGGCGGTCTCGCGCGCGCGGACGAGCGGGCTCGTCAGGATCCGATCGAAGCGCATGCCCATGCGGTGGAGCGCTTCCGCCACTCGCGCGTGCACGCGCCGGCCCGCGTCGGTCAAGGGGCGCTGCCGATCGTCGGGCCAGCGGCCGGGGTCCGCCTCCCCGGCCTCGGCGTGGCGCATCAGGACGAGGCGCATGGCGCCTACTATCGCACGACTTCGCGCGCGACTTCCCGCGTGGGACCAGCCGGCCGGATCAGGGTCGACGCGCCGAGAAGAAGATGGCGCGCAGGGGCGCGCGCAGGGGATGATCCCCGAGCGCGGTACCGAGCTTCTTCGCCAGGGTGGCCTCGATCTCGGCCAGCGCGGATGGGCGCCGTTCGATGATGGCGCCGTAGATGGGATTGCCCTCGATCAGGCCGATGACGGCTTCCGCCGCCGACGGGCTCACCCCGACCCGGTCCAGTCGTTGCCACTGAACGTCCTCGAAGCCGGCGCCGTCCAGGAGCCGGTGGACCACCGTCGGGTCGTGCAGGTTGAACGGCACCGTGTAGAACTGCGGCGGGTCCGACGGGAAGAAGGTGGCCACGGTCTCATGGGTGATCCGCGGGGCCGGATTGTCCTCCAGGCGGTCCCACACACTGACGAGCACCCGGCCTCCCGGCTTGAGCACACGAAACGCCTCGCGGGCGCCGGCCGCCTTGTCCGGGAAGAACATCAGCCCGAACTGGCAGACGACCGCGTCGAAGCTCCGGTCGTCGAAGGGCAGGTTCGCGGCGTCGGCCTGGCGCCACTGCCGGCGCTCCGTCCGAGGCGCCTTGGCCGCCGCGTAGGCGAGCATGGGCTCGTTCAGATCGGTCGCGACAAGGCTTCCGTGGTCGGCCAGTCGCGCGACGAGGCGCTCGGTGACGATGCCGGTGCCGCAGGCCGTCTCCAGCACCCGCGCCCCGCGCGGCACCTCCAGGCGCGCGGCCATGTCGTCGGCATACTGGTGGAAGAGCAAGGGCCCCAGGTAGCGGTCGTAGTTCGCGGGGATCGCTCCCACGAACGCGGCATCTCGATCAGACATGATTCCTCCTCCCGGCTAGGGTGAGCAGGACGGCCAGGCGGGGTCGAGCATACGCCGGGCGGTCGAGTGTAGGCTACGACCTCATGGGCTATGATCTCCACATGCCAGAGGGGGCGCTTCCCAGCGCTCGGCCGCGCCCGTGAAGGCGAAGTGGATGCTCGTGGTATTCGGGCCGCTCCTGGCCACGCTGATCGGGAGCATCCTCGTGATGCTCTTCGTTCCCCACCCGGTCCCCAAGACGGCGACCGGCGGGCAGCGCGCTTATCTCACCTACTGCGCCTCGTGCCACGCGGCCAACGGCCACGGCGCCTGGCGGGCGTGGCTGTTCCTGCTTCGTCCCGGCGATCTCGGCGACGCGCGGCTCGTGGATGCGCGCTCGGACGAATACCTGTTCGGGCTGATCAAGAGCGGGGGGGCGACGATCGGAAAGCCGGGAATGCCGGCCTTCGGCTACCACCTGAAGGACGAGGAGATCCGCGAGCTGGTCCGGTACTTGAGAACGCTACCGAAGCGCTAGGCCCGCGGCCGGATGTCCGACATCGTCTCGCGCAGGACGGCCTTGTCGAAGGGCTTGGTGATCACGAAGTTCACGCGGCTGCGCTCCTCGCGCGTGATCTCGGTCTCCCCCCAGCCGGTGATGATCCCCATCGGCAGCTTCGGCCAGCGCGACTGGATGGCGCGCGCCACGTCCCAGCCCGTCATGTCGGGCATGCCGAGGTCGCTCACCACCACGTCCACCAGCTCCGGGTTCGCCTCGAGAAAGGACAGGCCCTCGCGCCCGCCGGGCGCCTGCGTCACCGAGTGCCCCTGCTCCTCCAGCATCTCGGCGAGGGTGGCGCGCACCTGCAGCTCGTCGTCGATAACCAGGATGCGGAGCGGCAACGCCGGCTCGGCCCGCGGGCCCGTGGGCTTCTTGGCCACCGCGGCGGCCGCGGAGGCGGTGGGCAGGCTCACCTCCACGGTGGTGCCCTGCCCCTCCGCGCTCTCGACCGTCAAGGTGCCGCCGTAGCGCTGCACCGTCCCGTAGGCCACGCTGAGCCCGAGTCCGGTGGCCTTGGGGCCCTTGGTGGTGAAGAACGGCTCGAGCGCTCGGCGCCGCACTTCCTCCGGCATGCCGCCGCCGGTGTCGGTGATGCTGCAATAGACGCGGTCGTCGCGCGCCCAGGTCTTGAGCGTGATGCGCCCGGCCTGGCTGATGGCGTCGGCGGCGTTGAGCAGCAGGTTCATCAGCACCTCGCGCAGGGGCGCCGGCTCGCCCGCGGCCGCGCGGATGACGCCCGCCTCCACCGCCACCTCGATGCGGCTGCCGCGCAGCTGCGCCTCGTCCTGCCAGCGCGGGCGCGTGAGCTCCACCACCTCCTGCACGAGCTGGTTGAGATCCACCGCCACCGCGTCGGAGACGGGCTGCACCCGGCTGAACCGCTGCACGCGCCGGACGACCTCGGCGCCGTCCTGGGCGGTGCGCTGGATGATCTCGAGCGAGCGCCGCACCGGCGTCTCCTGGACCTTGCCCATCAAGAGCTCGACGCGGCCCAGGATCACCGCGAAGAGGTTGTTGAGGTGATGCGCCATCCCGGACGAGAGCTGGCCCATCGCCCGCAGCGTCTCGCCGCGGACGAGCTGCGCCTGGGTCGACTTGAGGTCGTCCACCACGCCCTGGAGCTGCGAGGCCGACCGCTGCGCTTCCTCGAGCAGCCGCGAGTTGTCGACCGCGTAGCCGATGTAGGTCATGAGGGCGTTGAGGAACTGCAGATCGGTGGAGCTGAACGGCTGCCTCAGGGACTCGGACAGGGCGCCGTCCCGCTTCTTGGCCATGTTGATCACGCCGATGACCCGATCGCCCACCCGGATCGGCATGCAGATGAAGGAGCCGTTGCCGTACTGGGGATCGTTGGCTTTGTTGAAGCGGGGATCCGACGCGATGTCGTCCACCAGCACGGGCTCGCCCATCTCCACCACCTTGCCCGCCACGCCCTCGCCCACCTTGACCTCGACCGCCGGGACCACCTCGTCCGGGATGCCGCGGGAGGCGGCGAGCCGGAGCACCGTCCGGTCCTTGTCGAGGATCATGATGGAGCCGACGGTGGCGCGGACGGCGCGCATCGTGGATTGGAGCACCAGGCCCAGCAGGTCCTGGATGCGCGGGATGCGGGCGGCCAGCTCGACCATCTCGTTGAGCGTGCCCAGCTTGAAGACGAGGTCCTCGAGGCGCTGGGTGGCGCCCCGCAGGTCGTCGAGCATGTGGTAGAACGCGTCGCGGACCTGCCCGATCTCGGTGACCTCGCCCAGCCCGGGCACCGCCGCCGCGCGCTCCACGCGCCGGAGCGTCTCGGGCTTGGCCTCGGTCGGCGCCAGGAAGCCCTGCGCGAGCAGCGAGATCTGATCGACCATCCGGCGGAAGACCACGAAGCCGAGGATGGACACCCCGACCGCGGCGAGGAGGCCGAGCTGGGCCTCCGTGCTGTGGAGCATGTCGTGCCGCGAGAGCAAGTAGACGAACAGGAGGATCGGCAGCAGGGCGACGAGGGCGAAGACCACCGAGGCCGCCTCGCGGAGGCTCATGGTCCGGGAACGGCGCTGCATCCTGCGCATGGTGTCCCTACCTTAGCAAGGGTGCCCGGATTACCGAACCTTTTGGATCTCGACCGCCACCAGCCGGTCCTTCTCCTGCCGCACCGTCAGCCGGACCCGATCGCCGCGCCGCAGGTCCGCCCCGTCCAGCAGCGCGGACGACTCGGCGAAGAGCGCCATCGACTGCATCTCGTCCATGAACCCCGCCACCGCGTCGTGCCGGACCAGCATCAGGGTGCCGCCGGCGCGCGCCTCGAAGACGCCCGTGACCCGGTAGAGGCCGCGGCCCGGGAACGCGGCCCGATAGCTCCCCCAGATGCCGGCGGCGAACCCGGCGAGGAGGAGCAGGAAGAGCGCGGGAACCGCCGCGCGTCGGAGCGTTATCGCAGGAGCTCGCGTGAGCCGGCCAAGGCTCTGGGTCGCGGAAGGCGGGTCAGGGGCCGGGCCGAGTTGCTGCTATTCCGGATCCTCCTTGGGGGGAATCTTGCCCGCCACGTGCTCCGGCGTCAGCACCCAGGTCCCGCTGCAGCCTTCCTTGAAGGTGGCCACCGCGGCGCGGTAGGCGCTGCCGAGCGTGAGGATCATGACGCCGACGCTGGCGACGGTGCCGAGGCCGCAGACGATGGCCTTGCCGGGCACGTACGCCACGTTCAGGAACCCGGCGCCGACCCGATCGGCGTCGGAGACGTCCACGTCGACGGGGGCCGGCGCGGACGAGGGCTCGGCGGCCTGGACCACCGCCGCCCGCGACATCAGCGGGCCCGTCAGCGCCATCACGGCGACGAGCAGCCCGCACAGCCACTTCGTGGCAATCCGCATGGTGTGTCTCCTCTCCCGCCGGATCTGGCCGGCGCCCATCACGAACTCGAGCCGCTCCACACCACAACCGATTCGAGGCGGCACGTCTCTAAGGTACACGAATTGATTATCCTGACCAAAATGAGCGGAGCGCCCCGCTCCCCGGGCTCCCCGGCCCGACCCACCGACCTCTGGAGCAGGTCTTCGGGCTGAACCGGCCAGAAAATCAATGGCTTGCATCCACATGGGGCCCCTCGACATCGCTCCCCGAGGGTCGTAGACTCTCTCCGTGCCGGCCAACGCGGCCGAGCCCAGATCGGCCCTCAGCGCAAGGAGACACGCCCATGAAGATCGTCCGCTTCTCCCAGAATGGTCAGGCCCCCCGGATCGGCTGCTTCCTCGGCCAGGATCGCATCGCCGATCTCGAGGCGAGCGCGACGGCGTTCCTCGCCGCCCGGGGCGTGGTGCGCGCGGCCGCGATCGCGGCGGCCCTGTTCCCGCACGACAGCACGCGCGGCTTCCTCGAGGGCGGCAGCGCGAGCCAGGACATGCTGTCGTCGATGATGGACGCCGCGCGCGCGGGCAAGTTCCAGCCGGTCGCGCACCCGCTGGCCTCGGTGCGGCTGCACGCGCCGATCGCCGATCCCGGCAAGTTCATCTGCATCGGGCTCAACTACAAGGACCACGCGGCGGAGATGAAGAAGAAGCTGCCCGAGGACCCGCTGGTGTTCATGAAGCCCTTGTCGTCGGTGATCGGCACCGAAGCCGCG
>JBGOVO010000216.1:0-6734 GCA_041478145.1 Methylomirabilia bacterium | reverse complement strand
CTGTCCTCCTCCTCCCCGATCGGCGTCTCGAGGCTGATCGGCTCCTGGGCGATCTTGAGGACTTTCCGGACCTTGTCGACCGGCACTTCCATCTTGATCGCGATCTCTTCCGGGGTGGGCTCCCTCCCGAGCTCTTGCACCAGCTGTCGGGACGTCCGGATGAGCTTGTTGATGGTCTCGATCATGTGCACCGGGATGCGGATGGTGCGCGCCTGGTCCGCGATGGCCCGGGTGATCGCCTGCCGGATCCACCAGGTGGCGTAGGTCGAGAACTTGTACCCACGGCGATACTCGAACTTGTCGACCGCCTTCATGAGGCCGATATTGCCTTCCTGGATCAGGTCGAGGAACTGGAGGCCTCGATTCGTATATTTCTTCGCGATCGAGATGACGAGGCGGAGGTTGGCCTCGACCATCTCCTTCTTGGCCCGGGCCGCCTTGGCCTCACCCTGCCGGATGATCTTGACGATCTGCTTGAGCTCGTCGGCCCGCGCGTCGGCCAGCTCCTCGGCCCGCTTGATCTTCTGCTGGGCCACCCACACGAGCCGGTCCTTGATCGAGGGGTACTTGGCGGCGGCCCTCTGGTAGAGGTCGCGGTCGCCGTCGTCGCGATCGTCGTCGGCCAGCGAGGAGAGGAAGGCGTCCACCGCGGTCGGCGCCGGGCGCTTGCCGTCCGACCAGAGCGCGATCTCGCGCTCCGCCCGGTGGATCTTCTCGACGAGCTTCTTGAGGTCGGCGCCCCACAGATCGAGGAGGGACTGCTGGAGGTTGAGACCGCGGAGGATCGAGAGGACCTTGCTCTTCTTGGCCTCGGCCTGGCCTTCGATGCGCTTCCAGGCCGGCTCGCCCTTGCCGCGCTTTCGCCCGCCCGCTTTCGCCTTGAGGCGTCGCCATTGATGCGTGAGCCGCTCCCGCTCGCGCAGCAGCCGGTCCACGTTGCCCAGCTCGCGGATCACGGAGCGGCGGAGGGCCTCCTCCTTCTCCTCGGTGGATTCCTCCTCCGGGAAGTCCACCACGTCCTTGATCGGCGCCTCGTTCCGCCGCAGCTCGTCGCGGAGGGCGCGGATCTTCTCGACCGCGAGGCTGGTGGAGAGGATGGCGGCGGTCGCCTCGTCCTTGCCTTCCTCGATGCGCTTGGCGAGCGTGATCTCGCCCTCGCGGGTCAGCAGGGCCACCTTGCCCATCTCGCGCAGGTCGAGGCGGACGGGATCCTCGGTGCGGCCGACGGGACCGGGCGTCAGATCGATGCGCCGCGGCTCGGGCTCCTCGTCGTCGGGCTCGGGGTCGGCCGCCTGGGCCGCCATCTCCGAGGGCAGGCGCGCGGCCTTGGTCGAGTCCACGAGCTCGATGTCCATCGAGCCGAAGAGCAGCATGATGTCGTCGAGCTGGTCGAGCGTGACGAGATCGGAGGGGAGAGCGTCGTTCACCTCGTCGTAGGTGAGAAAGCCCTTTTGCTTGCCCTTCGCGATGAGCTTGTCCAGCTCCTCGATCTTCGGCTCTTCCGCGATCTTTGATTCGTCCGCCATGCCTCGCCGTTCTCCTGGTGGGGGGTTAGGGTGTTTCTGCCTGGCGCTGCGTGTCCGCCGGCCTCTGGCTCGGCAGCCCCGGGCGCGCCAGGGCCAGCTCCCTGACGGCCTCCGCCTCCCGTTGCAGGTCTCGCTGCAGGCTCCGAAGCTCCTCTTCGAGCGCGGGCAGCGCCGGGTCACCGGTGGCCTGCGCGTCGATGATCGCCCGCGTCACCTGGTGTACCCGGTGTTTACGATGCCGGATATGGTACCGCCTCTTTAGCTCCACAACGTGACTATGTGTATCGACCCACTTGCGCTCCTCGACGAGGAGGGCGGCGAGCAGCCCCCGCTCCCGGTCGCCGGGCAGCTCGGCCATCAGGGCCTCGGGCGCCCCATCCGGGGTCCGCCGCAGCGCGGCCAGCACCAGGCGGAGTCCCAGATGGGCCACATCCTCTTCTTCGAGGAGCGGGAGCAGCTCGGCCCGGGCCTCGTCGACTTGCAAGAGGAGGGCCACGAGGTCCCGCTCGAAGGGAACGGGCGGCGGCCAGGAATCGGCATCGCCGGCCTCTCGCGCCGTCTCGCTCAGCTGCGCGGGCCGCCGGCCCCGGGCCCGAGTACCCTGCAACTGCTGCGCCTCGATCCAGAGCTGGGTCGAGTCCACCCCGAGGCGGCGGGCGGCCTCCCGCGCCAGCGCGGTGGCCTCCTCGGCATTCGCCACCTTGGAGAGGATCAGGGCCACGCGCGCGTGAGCGTTGGCGCGGCCGCGAGGGGTGGCCAGGTCTTCGTCCCCGAGCGCCTTCTCGAGCACGAAGGAGAGCAGGGGACGCGCCGCCTCGAGCCGCGCGCTGAGCGCGGGTGCACCCTCGGCGCGGAGCAGGCTGTCCGGGTCGTGGCCCGGCGGCAGCAGCGCCACGCGGATCGGCAGGTGGCCGGCCTTCTCGAAGCCGCCGGTGCGCGCCACGGACCAGCCCAGGTTCTGCAGATCCATCACGTCGTTCATCATCTCCTCGAGGCGCGTCGAGGCCTTCTGTCCGGCCGCGTCGGCGTCGAAGAGGGCCAGCACCTCGTCGGCGTAGCGACGCAGCAGGCCGAGCTGGGCGGGGGTGAAGGCGGTGCCCAGCGCGGCCACCGCCTCGCCGAAGCCGTGCTGGTGCGCCATCAAGCAGTCGAGATAGCCCTCGACGATGATGGCGCGGCCCCGGTCGCGGATCGCGGCCTTGGCCAGGTCGAGGGCATAGAGCATCTGCCCCTTGACGTAGAGCGGGGTCTCCGGCGAGTTCAGATACTTGGGCTCCTCGCCCGAGAGCGCGCGGCCGCCGAAGGCCACCACGCGTCCCTGCACGTCGCGGATCGGGAACAGGAGCCGGCCGCGGAAGCGATCGTAGAAGCCGGGCGCGTTCTGGCGGGGCAGCGCGAGCCCGGCCTGGACCAGGATCTCTTCGCCGATGGACTGCTTGGCCATGACGCCCAGCAGCGCGTTCCAGCTCTCCGGCGCGTAGCCGAGACCGAAGCGGCGGGCGACGTCGGGGTCCACCCCGCGCTGGTCGAGATAGGCACGCGCCTTCTCGCCTCCACGCTCCCAGAGCGATTGGGTGTAGAACTCGGCGGCCAGCGCCATCACGCGCCGCAGCACCTCCAGCTTGTTGTCCACCTCGGGCGCCCGGCCCGCGGTGGGCAGCGCGACACCGGCGCGCTCGGCGAGCGTCCGCACCGCCTCGGGGAAGGCCACGCGGTCCTGGCGCATCAGGAAGCTGAAGGCGTCGCCGCCCGCGCCGCAGCCGAAGCAGTGATAGATGTTGCGCTTCGGGTTCACGGTGAAGGAGGGAGTCTTCTCGGTATGGAACGGGCAGAGGCCCTTCCAGTTCGCCCCGGTCCGCTTGAGCTTCACGAACTGGCCGACGATCTCGACGATGTCGACGCGCGAGCGGATCTCGTCGAGATGCTGCTGGGAGAAGCCGCCCGGCATGGTTATCCAGCTGCGGGGGCCCGGAAATGGCCCCCGCACTCCCCCGGATTCCGGTCCACCCGGTGCGTCGTCATCCCTGCGACAGGGTCGCGACGGTGGCGCCGCCGCCGCCTTCGGAGGGTGCGCCCGGCCGATGCTCGGCCACGAGGGGGTGGGCGCTCAGCACTTCCTCGACCGCGCGGCGGAGGGCACCCGTGCCCTTCCCGTGGATGATCCGCACCGAAGCGAGGCCGGCCAGGAACGCATCGTCGAGGTACTTTTCTAGCAGATCGCGAGCCTCATCGGTAGTCCTCCCGATGATATTCATCTCGACACTCACCCCGCTCTTGCCGGGTGTGCTGATGTAGCCGCGGCCGCCCCTCACCCCGGCCCTCTCCCCAGAGGGGAGCGGGTGAGCAGACCCCCTCTCCCCCTTGGGGGAGAGGGCCGGGTGAGGGGGTCTGCCTCGCTGGACGACGCGCAGCGCCTGCAGCGGCACCTTGATCGTCACCGCGCCCGCCTGCACGGTGGCCGTCTCGCCATCGAGGCTCAGCACCTCCCCCTTGAGGCCGAGATGACTGATCTCCACGCGATCCCCCGCGGCGGCCGGACCCGAGGCCGGCGCGTCGGGCGCGGCGGCTCCCGCAGTGTGCTCCACTTTCTGCGCCGTCTCCACCAGACGCTTGCGCGCCCGCTCGAGCTCCGGGCGGCTCTTCTCGGTGCGCTTGAGCCGGTCCCACTCCTCGTTCACGTGGCGCCGTACCTCGGTCACGAGGCGCTGGGCCTCGGCCTTGGCCCGGGCCACCGTCTCGCGCGCGGCGGCCCGCGCCGCCTCCAGCTCCGCCTGGGCGCGCGCCAGCAGCCCGGCGCTCTCGGCCTCGCGCCGCTCGAGCTGCGCGGTCCGCTCCGCGTCCCGCCGATCGCGGTCGTCGAGGCGGGCCAGCAGCTCCTGGAGCTGCCGCTGCTGGGTGGATCGATGCGCGTGCGCGCGCTCGATCAGGGCCGGAGGCAGGCCCAGACGCGCCCCGATGGACAGGGCATAGCTCTGGCCCGGCCGGTCGTAGATCAGCCGGAACGTGGGGGCGAGGCGCTCGGGATCGAACTCCACCGAGGCGTTGCGCGCCCGCGGATGCGTGGAGGCGAAGCCCTTGAGGGGCTCCAGATGCGTCGAGGCCGCGACCACCGCCCCGCGCTCGGCGAGCGCCTCGAGCACGGCCTGAGCCAGGGCGGCGCCGTCGTCGGGATCGGTCCCCGCGCCCAGCTCGTCGAGCAACACCAGCGAGCGGCCGTCCACGCGCTCCAGCACTACGCGGAGCTGCTTGACGAAGGCGGAGAAGGTCGAGAGGTTCTCGGCCACGCTCTGGTCGTCGCCCACGATGGCGAAGCATTGCGAGAAGACGGGGAGCCGCGCCCCCTCGCGGGCCGGCACGTGGCAGCCCGACTGCGCCATCAGCGCGAGCAGCCCCAGGGTCTTCAGCGCGACCGTCTTGCCGCCCGCGTTGGGGCCGGTGATCACGAGCAGCGGCCGGTCGGCGTGAATCTCGATGTCCATCGGGATGACTTTGTATTCGCTCGGCTCGCCTTCGGCTGCACCTCGCCCAGCCACTGCCGGCTCGCCTTCGGCTGCACCTCGCCCATCAACTGCTGCTGCCACCCGCCATGCCTGAGCTAGCAGGAGGGGGTTCAGCGCGCCGGGCAGGACGACGTCGCCGGCCTCGCCGATCGTGGGCTCGACGGCCTCCATGCGCTCGGCCAGGGCGCCCCGGGCGAAGATCAGATCGAGCCCGCCGATGCCCGCGACGAGGGCTTCCAGATCGGGCAGCGCCTCCCGGACCGCATCGGTGAGCGCGGCCAGGATGCGGACGACCTCGCCCTCCTCCTCGCGGGCGGCCTGCACCAGGTCGTTGTTGGCCTCCACCATCACGTCCGGCTCGACGAAGAGGGTGGCGCCGCTCTGCGAGCGATCGTGGACGATCCCGCGCAGGCGGCTCTTGGCCTCGGCGCGGATCGGCAGCACGTAGCGGCCGTGGCGCACGGTGACGTAGCGCTCCTGGAACGTGATGTCGGCGCCGGGACCGGCGAAGTACGCCTCGAGCCGCTTGACGATCTCGCGTCGCAGATCGCGGATGCGCTGGCGCATCCGGCGCAGCGCGGACGAGGCGTCGTCGCGTACCTGCCCGTCGGCGTCGATCGACCGGCGGAGCCGCTCGGCCAGCTCCTTCGGTTGCGGGACGCCCGCGAGGGCCGCGGCCAGCCCGGGCGCGACGGGCGCGATGGCGCGGCCATAGGCGCGGAGCCGTCCCGCCGCGTCGAGCAGCGGGAGCAGCGCGGCGAGGTCCGCGGCCTCGGCCACCGAGCCGGGCACGCGCGCGGCCTCGAGCAGGGGCCGCACGTCGGCGATGCCCTCCCACGGCGGGATGCCGCTCTGCCCCATCGCGGCTCGCGCCTCGCGGGTCTCGCCGAGGGCGCGCCGGACCGCTTCGGGATCGGTGGAGGGCATCGTCTCGAGCGCCCGCTCCCGCCCCATCGGGGTGCGGGCCTCGCGGGCCAGCAGGGCCAGGATTTCGGTCCACTCGAGTCCGCCGCTCCCGGTGAAGAGTCGAAACGCGGCGTGCGGGGCGGTCATGCGCGGGCCGCCCTCAGCGGCGCTCCACGAGCTTCAAAGCCCGGTCGACGGCCTCGTCGCAGGCGGACGCGATCGCGTCGTGCTCCTCCGGGTAGAACGGCGAGAGCACGTGATCGGTGACCTGGTCCCGGTCCTCGCCCGGGCGGCCGGGCCGGCCGATGCCGATCTTGACCCGGCGGAGCGCGTCGGTGCCGAAGGCCTCGATCAGCGAGCGCACGCCGTTGTGCCCTCCCGCGCTGCCCGTGAGGCGGACGCGCACCGTGCCGAGGGGGAGATCGAGGTCGTCGAACACGATGACGAGATCGGCGGGACCCAGGTGGAGCTTCCGGGCGAGACGCGCCATCGGCGGCCCGGTGACGTTCATGAAGCTGCCCGGCTTGATCAGGTAGAGCGCCTCACCGCGCCAGCGGGTTTCCGCCACCAGGTGACTGGCTTCGCGGGCGAAGCGCGTGTGGATGCGGCGGGTGAGCCCATCCACGACGCGCTGGCCCACGTTGTGACGCGTGTCCCGATACTCCGGCCCTGGGTTGCCGAGGCCGATGATGGCCTGGGCCACCTACTTCTTCTTGTCGCCTGCCTTCTCGCCCTCGGCGGCGCCTTCCCTTGGCTTGCGCTCGGTGAGCACTTCCGGCTCGGTGCCTCCCGGAGCCGTTGG
>JBGOVO010000002.1:0-42229 GCA_041478145.1 Methylomirabilia bacterium | reverse complement strand
TCGCGATCCCGGCGGTAGAGCTTCATGGTCCGCTCGAAGGCCATGGTGGGCAGCGCGGGCTTGAGCGCCCGGACCTCGGCCAGGTAGGACTCGGCCAGCCGCAGATTCGCCTGCAGGGTGGCGCGCTGCTCCGGCGTAGCCGCGGCGGCCAGGTCGGCCCGCAGCCGGGCGATCTCGGCCGGGACCTGGCGCACGTGATCCTGGATGCGCTTGAGCCCCTTCCGGACCATCGCCTCGCGGGTGAGCTGGTTGGTGATGATCTCGGCGCCGGGGTAGGCGGCCGGATAGACCTCGTTGCCGTGCCAGTGGTCCCAGTGGAAGTGGGTGTTCACCACGAAGCGGACGGGCTTCGTGCTGATCTCGCGCAGACGCTCGACGATGACGCGCGCCGCGGACGGCTTGGAGTGGGTGTCCACGATCACCGCGCCGTCGTCGCTCTCGATGATGGCGGTGTTGGAGTTGACCTTGTAGGCGGGCGCGGCCACCGCCACGTGGACGCCGTCGGCGACCCGCCGCACGTCGAAGCGGGCGTCGCCGCTCGCCGGCCCCTCGTGAGCGCAGCAGTCCATTGGTATGCTCTCCCCGGCCCCGATACTATGCGATAGCGAGGGCGCGCTCAAGCCGCGCCGGGAGGAGTCCATGGCGACGACGCGGACCGAGAAGGACACGATGGGCCCGATCGAGGTGGCGGCCGACCGCTACTGGGGCGCGCAGACGCAGCGGTCGCTCGAGCACTTCCGGATCGGAAGCGATCGCTTCCCGCGCGAGATCATTCGGGCGTTCGGCATCCTGAAGAAGGCCTGCGCGCTCGTGAACCAGGAGCTGGGTCTCCTGCCCGCCGACAAGGCGCGCGCCATCGTGCAGGCGGCTGACGAGGTCATCGACGGAGGCCTCGACGATCACTTTCCGCTCGTGGTCTGGCAGACCGGCAGCGGCACCCAGACCAACATGAACGCCAACGAGGTCATCGCCAACCGCGCCATCGAGCTGCTCGGCGGCCGCCTGGGCTCCCAGCATCCCATCCATCCCAACGACGACGTCAATCGCAGCCAGTCGTCCAACGACACCTTTCCGACCGCGATGCACATCGCGGCGGTGGAGCAGATCGAAGGACGGCTCGGGCCCGCGGTCGCGCGCCTCCGCGACACGCTCGAGGCCAAGTCGCGCGAGTTCGCCGACATCGTCAAGATCGGGCGCACGCATCTCCAGGACGCGGTGCCGCTCACGCTCGGGCAGGAGATCTCGGGCTGGGCGAGCCAGCTCGACCACGCCCTCGAGCAGATCCGGTCGGCGATGCCGCGCCTCCTCGAGCTGGCCCTGGGGGGGACCGCGGTGGGGACCGGCTTGAACGCCCCGCCGGGCTTCGGCGAGCGGGGGGCGCGAGCCATCGCCGCGCTCACCGGGCGGCCTTTCGTCTCCGCGCCCAACAAGTTCGAGGCGCTGGCCGCCCACGACGGGCTGCTCTCGGCGCACGGCGCGCTCCGGACCCTGGCCGCGGCGCTCACCAAGATCGCCAACGACGTCCGCTGGCTCGCCTCGGGGCCGCGCTGCGGGATCGGCGAGCTCCGCATCCCGGAGAACGAGCCGGGCAGCTCGATCATGCCGGGCAAGGTCAATCCCACGCAGTGCGAGGCGCTCACCATGGTCTGCGCCCAGGTGATGGGCAACGACGTCGCGGTGGGCATCGGGGGCGCGTCCGGCAACTTCGAGCTGAACGTCTTCAAGCCGCTCATCATCCACAACCTGCTGGGCTCGGCGCGGCTCTTGGCGGAGGCCTGCGTGTCGTTCGAGACCCACTGCGCGCGGGGGATCGAGCCCGACCGCGAGCGGATCCGGTTCCTGGTCGAGCGCTCCCTCATGCTCGTCACCGCGCTCGCGCCGCGGCTCGGCTACGACCGGGCGGCCGCGATCGCCAAGAAGGCGCACGCCGAGGGCCGCACCCTGAGGGAGGCGGCGGTCGCGCTCGGCTACCTGACCGCGGAGGAGTTCGACCGGGAGGTGCGCCCGGAATCGATGGTGGGCGGGGACGCCGGAGCCAACCCGGGGCCCTAGCCGGCCACGCTGGGCGCGGTCGCGGGCGTCGGGGAGCCGGGGGCGCGCTGGCCGTCGGTCATCTTGGCGAGCACCTCGCGCAGGGTGGCGAGGCGAATCGGCTTCTTCACGACCAGATCCACCCCGTCCGGCTTCTCGCCGGCCGCGTTCATGAGATCGCCGAAGCCGGTGAGCAGGACGACCGGGGTGGCGGGTGCCACTTCCTTGACCATGGCGGCGAGCTGGTCGCCGCCTACCTCGGGCATGGCCCGGTCGGTGATGATCACCGCGAAGCGACCCGCCTTGAACTTCTCGAAGCCGTCGCGGCCATTGACGGCGGTCTCCACGGTGTGCCCGTCTCCGGTGAGGTACTCGGTGAGCACGTCCCGCGCGATCGGCTCGTCGTCCACCACCAGGACGTGCAGCGGCCCCGCGGGCGCTTCCGTCCGCTGCTTGACCTCGCGGGCCTGCGTGGTGTCGACGGGGAGCAGGACGATGAAGGTGGTGCCCTTGCCGACGGTGGACTCGATGTCCATGGTGCCCCGGTGGCGCTTGACGATGCCGTACACCATGGGCAGGCCGAGGCCGGTCCCGCGCTCGCCCTTGGTGGAGAAGAAGGGCTCGAGACAGCGGCGCCGCACCTCTTCGGTCATGCCGGTGCCCGTGTCGCTCACCTCCAGGAACACCTGCGGGACGGCCGGGGTGAGCCGCGACTCGTCGCTCGTAGGCACTTCGCGGAGGCCGGTACGCATCCGGATCGTGCCCCCGTCGGGCATCGCGTCCACCGCGTTGAAGATCAGGTTGGTCAGAAGCTCGCGCAGCTCGGACTCGCTGCCCAGGATGCGGGGCACCGGCCGCATGTCGGCTTCCACCAGAATGGTGCGGCCGCTGCCGAGCGCTTCGTCGCGCCATCTGGGCCGGGTGAGGGCCACCGCCTGCTCCACCATCTGGTTGAGCGAGAGCGGCCGGAAGGTCTCGCCCTCCTCCCGCTTCCGGTAGAACTCCCGCAGCCGGCTGACCACGCTGGCCGCGTCCTCCACGCCGGTCATGATCAGCTTCAGGTACTTGGTGGCCTTGGCGGGATCCTGAAGGATCTCCTGGTGCTCGAGGAGCATCTCCGCGTAGCCCGAGATGGGAACGAGCGCGTTGTTGAAGTCGTGGGCGAGACCGCTGGCCATCTTGCCGACCGCGTTCAGCCGCTCCTGCTCGATGATGTGCCGCTGCGTGCGGTGGAGCTCGATGGCCACCGCCGCCTGCTTGGCGATGCCGTCGGCCAGGCGCAGGTCATCCAGGGAGAAGGCGTGGGCGTCCCGTACCCAGGCGATGGCGAAGATGCCGAGCAGCTCGTCGCCGACCTGGACGGGCTGGACCAGGAGCGAGGTGTGGGGCATGAGGTTCAGGGCTGGCTGGTTGAAGCGCGGATCCGTCTTGCTGTTGCTCGAGTGGAGCGCGGTCCGGAGCCTCTTGACCAGGTCGAGCAGCGGATCGCCCGGCGCGAGGGGGAGCCCGGAGATCGGCTCGCGCAGATCGCGCGGCACGTGATAGCCCGCCAGCGGGATGAAGCGATCGCCCCCGCGGGTCACGCACCAGGCGACGCCGCTGTCGGCGCCCAGAATGCGCACCATCTCCCGGGTGGTCCGGCGAATGCCCTCGGGGAGATCGGGGGCCGAGCCGATGGCCTGGCTGACCGCGAGGAGCGTCTCCGTCTGTTGCAGGCGCTGCTGGATCTCATCGTAGAGCCGCGCCTTCTCGAGCGCGACGGCGGCCTGGGCGGCCAGCGTGCTGGAGAGGCGGATCTCCTCTTCCGTGAAGACGTGCAGCGTCTTGAGGTGATCCAGGATCAGGACGCCCGCGGTGCGGCCCTGATGGATGAGCGGGACCACGAGGGCGGACTTGGCCTGGAAGAGGCCGACCCACCCCTGGGGCACGCGCGGATCGCTGCCCGGGTCGGAGATCACTACGGGCTCCTGGCGCCGCACGGCTTCCAGGAGGAACGAGGGCATCTCCTCGAGAGCCAGGGCGCGCAGGGACTCGGCCCCGTCGCCGCCCTTGGCAGCGGCGCGGTCGGCGAGCTGCGAGCTGACGGGGACCATGAGCTGGCCCGACTTGTCGCGCAGGAAGATCGAGCAGCGGTCCACGCGGCAGGCGCGCGCCGCCCCGTGGGCGATGACCTCGAACAGCTCCTTCTGCTCGAGCGCCGAGCCGATGGCCTCGGTCACCTCGAGCATTCGGTCGGTCTCCTCCGCGCGCTGCTTGACGGCCTTGAGGGCTTCCCGGAGCTGTTCGGTGGTGCGCTGCAGCTCCTGGGTGCGCTGCGCGGACCGCTGCGCCGTCGAGCTGGCCTCGGCCCGGGTGCGCCGGTGGCTGCGCCATGCCGCGGGCAGGAGGATCAGGCACAGGGCCCCGCCGGTCACGAGCGCGATGGTCCAGGCCAGCTGAGCCCAGCGCTCCAGCGCCGCGTCCATGCGGAGGGGGGCCTGCGACAGCTCCACCACGCCGACGACCCGAGCGGTGCCGGGGCTGTAGACGGGCACGTAGAGATCGGCGACGTTGGGCGCGGTGAAATTCTCCGGGGCCGCGTTGGGCGGCGCCACCGCGGTGAACCGGAGGGCCACGCGCCCCGAGAGCGCGTCCCGGAGCTCCTGGCCCTCCGAGTGCTGTCCGATCAGCGCGGCCTGCACGGCCCAGACCACGTTGCCCTGCGGGTCCCACACCTTGATGTGGACGACGCCGGGCAGCTCGCGCACGAAGCGCGCGCTCTCCTCGGCCCAGCGCTTGGGGCTGCGCGCGCTCTGGCCGGCGAGCAGCTCGGGCAGCCCGCTGCGGTCCACCGCCCGCTGCGCGATCGAGGCGGTCTCGGTCCACTCCGGCTCGGAGACCGCCACGTCGAGGAGCCAGGACAGGCCGATCCCGAGGGCGACGGTGAACGCCCCGATCCCGACCAGCCGGATGGTCATGGCGCGGGCGAGCCCGCGGAGGGTCAGCCAAGACATGAGGGGCTCCGGTGCCGCTCGTCGGCGTCGAGGCTCGCGAGCAGATCGGGCACGCGGTCGGCGGAAACGGGCCGGGCGAAGTAGTAGCCCTGGCCCCGGTCGCAGCCGACCGCGCGGAGCTGGAAGAGCTGCTCGGCGGTCTCCACCCCTTCCGCGGTCACCATGATGCCGAGGCTCTGCGCGAGGGTGACCACGGCGCGGATGATGGCGGTGTCCTCGGTCTCATGCCCCAAGCCCTTGATGAGGGAGCGGTCGATCTTGAGGCAGTCCACGGGCAGGCGCTTGAGGTACGAGAGGGAGGCGTAGCCGGTGCCGAAGTCGTCGATGGCCAGACGCACGCCGATCTTCTTGAGGGCCTCGAGCCGGTCCAGCATCCTCGGGTCGTCTCGCATGAGCACCGCCTCGCTGACCTCGAGCTGTAGGTGTGCCGCCTCGAGCCCGGTCTCGCGCAGGATGACCGCGATCTCGGCGGGCAGCGCGTCCCGCTCGAACTGGCTCGCCGACAGGTTGACGCCGACGATGAGGGGCGCGGCGCCGCGGCCGTCGGTCTGCCAGGCGCGCGCCTGGCGGCAGGCCTCGCGCAGCACCCACTGGCCCATCGGCACGATCAGCCCCGTCTCCTCCGATAGCGCGATGAAGTCGGCCGGGAGCAGGGCGCCCCGACGACGGTGATCCCAGCGGATGAGGGCCTCGACCTCGACCGCGTGGATCGAGCTCAGGGTCACTACGGGCTGGTACCGGAGGCTCAGCTCCTGCCGGGCACCCGCGGTCCGGAGGTCGGACTGCAGATCGAGCCGCTCGCGGGTGGACACGCTGAGGTCGGGCTGGTACAGCTCGTAGCGCGCGCGCCCCTCGGCCTTGGCCTGGTACATCGCGAGGTCCGCGTTGTGCAGCACCTCGTCCGGCTGCATCGAGCCGCCACCGGTGAGCGCCACCCCGATGCTCGCGGAGATCAGGACGTCGCGCCCCTCGACGACGAAGGGGCGCTGGATTTCGGCGGAGACCCGCTCGGCCAGCGCGGTGGCGGCGCTGAGATCGGCGGCCTCCTCGAGGAGCAGCCCGAACTCGTCGCCGCCGAGACGGGCGACGGTGTCCTCGGGGCGCAGGCACGCCGCGATCCGATGTCCGACCTCCAGCAGCAGGCGGTCGCCGACCTCGTGGCCGAGGGTCTCGTTCAGGATCTTGAACCGGTCCAGATCGAGGAACAGCACCGCCAGGTTCCCTCCGCTGCGTTCGGCGCGGGTGAGGGCGTGGGCGAGCCGGTCCATGAAGAGCGCCCGGTTGGGCAGGCCGGTCAGCGAATCCCGGAAGGCTTCGCGGATGAGCTGGTCCAGGCGGCGCGGGAACTCGTTGATCTCCTCCGCCTGCTGCTCGATGGTGGCGAGCATGCGCGCGAACGAGCTCATGAGCGTGCCGATCTCGTCTTTGCGTCCGGGGTCCGCCGGCAACTCCGGATTGCGCTGGTTGCTGAGCTGCGCGGCGCGTGACAGGGCGGTGGCGATGTCCCACACGATGAAGGCCCCGCCTGCCATCAGGAGCGCGGCGAATACCATCAGGGCGGGAATGCTGATCGCGTCGGCGATGCCCGCGAGCGGGCCCAGGAACTCGCGCATCGGCCCGTGGAATGCGTAGGTCAAGAGCAAGAGTGGGATGACCGAGCACAGGGCGAGGGCGAAGATCACCTTGCGCCGGACCTGCTGGCCGGCGAAGGCCACCTCGCGATTGATGGGTCCCGTGCTCATTCGGAGGGCTCCAGGCGGTGAGAAATCGAGCAAGAGCGGTGCCACGGGGTGGAGGGGCTAAACGGCTGATATGGCGGGCCTCCGGATGCCGCGGGAACCGGCGGCGACGCGAGGCTTACAAATTGTCGAAGGGGCCGACGATTTTCGTCTACGGCGCCTTCCAGACCGCGCGGCCGTCGCGATCCGAGAGCTGCAGGCTCGGGCTCTGCCCGGGGCCGGTGGCGAGCGAGGCCTGCGGCCGTCCCGGATCGCTGCCGAGCCCGAGGCTCGCACCACTCGGCGCCGCGACCAGCCAGCCCTGCTGGCCCCGCGCGCCCACGGAGAGCTGGCCGCTGTCGCCCGAGGCCGCGAGCTGCGCCTGCGCGCCGGCGCGGACGACCGACAGCGCCGCCGACTGGCCCGGGGTCACCGTGAGGTCGGCGCTGGTGGCGCCGTCCCGGTCCGTGAGCGACAGGCGCGTGCGATCGCGCTCGTCGACCGTGAAGATGGCGCGGCCCCGCCCGTCGCCATCGGTGATCACGAGCCGGCGCGTCTTCACCTCGTCCGGATTGGTGGTGACGGTGGCGGCGACCGCGCCGAAAAGCCCCGCGCATGCGAGCGCGGCGACACCGATGCGGCGCCACCAGGCGAGCTCCCGCTCGAGGCGCTCCAGGCGTCCGTGCAGCCCATCGAGAGACGGCTCCCGCATCGTGCTCCTCCTCGTGGCGCGTCCCGGTCTTCGGCCCCGGCCGACGGTGGCCCCAGCCTGCCCCCACGCGGCGGCGAAGTCCAGTGCCTCCGCGCCTTGACCCCCCGGGACCCGGCATGCTACACAAGGGCCGGCTCTCGATGACGCGACCGCTCACCGCGCGGTACCCACCCGACTCGGAGGAGAACTGACCCTGTATCGTTGCCTGGCCCTCGTCGTGGCGGTCGGCATGGCCGCCCTTCTGGCCGCGCCATCCGTCGCCGTCGCGCAGGCTCCGTCCGCGCCGCCTCCGATCGTCTGGAAGGCGGGCACCGTGACCGGGCCCGGCAACCCGCAGAACGACGCCATGGACATCTTCGCCAAGCAGGTGGCCGAGCGGAGCAAGGGCCGCATCAAGGTGGAAGTTCATATCGCCAACGCGCCGGCCAAGGGCGAGGGCGCCCATCTGGAAGGCGTGCAGCTGGGCACCATCGACGTGGTCGCGATCGGCAGCGCGCCGGTGGGCGGCATGTTCGAGCCGTCGTACCAGGCCCTCGACCTGCCCTTCCTCTGGTCGTCCCGCGAGCAGGTGTGGAAGGTGATGGACGGGCCGCTCGGCCAGGAGCTGCTCACGAAGATGGAGGGCAAGAGCCGCAAGGCCTTCTGCCTCGGCGGCGGTTGGGGCTTCCCCAACATGATGTCGAATCGGCGCGCCATCACCACGCCGGAGGACATGAAGGGGCAGACCATCCGGGTGCAGGAGTCGCCCACCTACGTGGCGATGATGAAGGCGATGGGGGCCAACCCGGTGCCCATGCCCTATGTCGAGGTGTACCTCGCCATGAAGCAGGGCACGATCGACGGGATGGAGCTGCCGTCGTTCACCCTGACCTCGGACAAGTTCCACGAAGTGACCAAGTACTACTCGCTCACCCGCCACTCCTATCCGCCCATCGCCTGGTTCATGAACCTGAAGAAGTACCAGGCGCTCGCGCCGGACATCCAGAAGGTCGTGGACGAGTCGATGCGGGAGGGCTGCCAGGTCCACCGCAAGATCGAGGCCGAGAAGGAGAAGAGCGACTTCGAGGTGATGAAGAAGGCGGGCGTGCAGATCAACGAGGTGAAGGACATCCGGGCCTTCCAGGCACTCATGAAGCCGGCCTACGACTACGTCGAGGGCCAGGTCGGCAAGGACTTCATGACCCGGTTGCGGGCGGCAGTACAGGCGGCGGCGAAGTAGTCCGTGCTGCTTCGCGCGGCCTCGCACGTGGTGGAGGGTGTGCTCCTCCTGATGATGGTGGTACTGTGCCTGGACGTGTTCCTGGGCGTCTTCTCGCGCTACGTCATGGCGCGCACCTTCACCTGGTACGACGAGATCGCGCGGCTGCTCTTTGTGTGGATCGTGTTCCTCGGCGCGGCGGTGGGCGTCCGGCGCGCCACCCACTTTCGCCTCCACCTCGTGGTGGACCGCTTCTCGCCCGGGGCGCGGCGCGTCGCCCACGTGCTGGGCGTGCTGATCCTGATGGGCTTCGGCCTCCTCCTGATCCAGCAGGGGTGGAAGCTCGTGGAGCTCGGGCAGTATCAGCGGACACCCGTGATGGGGCTCTCCAAGCAATACGTCTACGCGTCGGTTCCCGCGGGTGGCGCGCTGATCATTCTGTACAGCCTGCCGCATCTGTGGCGCGCGTTCCGGGGCGCGACCGGGTCGGCCTCCGCATGATCCCGCTCATCGCGGTGTCCTTCGTGGTCCTGCTGCTGCTGGGCGTGCCGGTCGCCTTCGTCATCGGCGTCTCGGGCTTCGTCGGCCTGTGGTGGAGCGGGCAGTATCCGCTCACCGTGATCGTGAAGCAGATGTTCGAGGGCGTCGATTCCTTCGTGCTCCTGGCGATCCCGCTCTTCATTCTCGCCGGCGCGCTGATGGAGACGGGCGGCATCGCGGTCCGTCTCGTCCGACTGGCCCAGGTACTGGTGGGCTGGATCCGGGGCGGCCTCTCCATGGCGGTGGTCGTGGCCGAGTACATCTTCTCGGGGATCTCGGGCTCCACGGTGGCCGACGTGTCCGCGATCGGCTCCACCATGATCCCGCCGATGCTGCGCGCCGGCTACCGGCCGGAGCAGGCGGTCGCGGTGGTCTCCGCCGCCTCCGCGATGGGTATCCTGGTGCCGCCCTGCATCCTGATGATCGTGATCGGCTCCGTCGCCAACGTGTCGGTGGCCGCCCTGTTCGCCGCCGGCTTCCTGCCCGCGGTGGTGCTGGCCCTGGCCATCATGGTCTACATCTGGTACGACGCGGGCCGCAGCGGCATCGAGGCGCGCGAGCGCGCCTCCTGGGGCGCGATCGGCCGCGCGTTCAGCGACGCCCTGATCCCGCTCGGGCTCCCCGCGATCATCTTCGGGGGCATCCTGGGCGGGGTGGTGACGCCCACCGAGGCGGCGGTGCTTGCGGTCATCTATGCCTTCATCGTTGGCGTCTTCGTGTATCGCGAGATCGGCTGGGCGGACCTGCCCCGCATCCTGGTCCACAGCGCCGTCGTCACCGCCGCGGTGTGCTTCCTGCTGGGCACCGCCGCGGTGGTGGCCTGGGTGCTGGCCGTGCAGCGGATCCCGCAACTCCTGCTGAGCGCGATGCTGGCCGTCCCCGGCGGCAATATCGTCTTTCTCGTCCTCACCGCGCTGCTGTTCATCCTGCTGGGCGCGGTGCTGGAGGGGCTGCCCGCGGTGGTGATCCTGCTGCCGACCTTCATGCCGGTGGTGACGCGGCTCGGGATCGACGTGGTCCACTACAGCACCGTGGTGGTGGCGGCGACCGGCATCGGGCTCTTCCTGCCGCCGATCGGGGTGGGCTTCTTCATCGCCTGCGGCATCGCGAACATTCCGGGCGACCGCGCGACCCGGGCGATGATGCCCTACGTCTACATGATGTGCGCGGGCCTCCTGATCGTGATCCTGGTGCCCTGGGTCACCCTGATCGTCCCGCGGCTGCTCGGCCTCGGCTAGCGCTCACTCCACCACCAGCACCGCGGTGCCCTGCACCCGGTCCCCGGCCAGGGCCTGCAGCGCGCGGTTGGCGTCGGCCAGCGCGTAGGTGGTCACCCGCGGCCGGATCGGGATGGCCGCGGCCTCGGCCAGCAGCGCCTCGCCGTCGCGCCGCGTGTTCGCGGTGACGCTCTGCAGGCTCTTCTCCCAGAAGAGGTGCGGCTCGTAGGTCATCGCGGGCACGTCGCTCATGTAGATGCCGGCCAGCGCGACGGTGCCGCCCTTCTCCACGTTGCGGAGCGCGAGCGGGACCAGCTCCCCGGCGGGCGCGAAGATGATGGCGGAGTCCACCCGGGCCGGCGGCGGGTCGCCCGCGCCCCCGGCCCACGCGGCCCCCAGCCCGAGGGCCAGACGCCGGTGCGCGGCGTCGCGGGTGACGACGTACACGGTGCAGCCCCAGTGGCGGGCGACCTGCAGGGTGATGTGGGCCGAGGAGCCGAACCCGTAGAGGGCGAGCCGCCCGCCGCGCGGGACGCGGCTCCTGACCAGCGCGCGGTAGCCGATGATGCCCGCGCAGAGCAGGGGAGCGGCCTCGGCGTCGGCGAACGCAGGCGGGATCGCGTACGCGAAGGCCTCGGGCACGCAGCAGTACTCGGCGTAGCCGCCGTCGTCCGTCCACCCGGTGTAGGCGGAGCGCTCGCAGAGGTTCTCGCGGCCGGAGACGCAAAAGGCGCAGGCCCCGCAGGTGGAGCGCAGCCAGGCGATGCCGACGCGGTCGCCGGGCGCGAAGCGGCGGGCGCCCGGCCCGAGCGCCTCCACCGTGCCGACCGCCTGGTGGCCGGGCACGATGGGCAGGCGGCGCGGCGCGAGGTCGCCCTCGATCAGGTGCAGGTCGGTCCGGCAGGTCGCGCAGCAGCGCAGGCGCACCCGGATCTCGCCGGGCCCAGGCGACGGGGTGGCGACGTCGGCCGCCACCAGCGGCGAGGTCCCGATCGACGCCTGGGCCCGCAGGAGCATCGCCCGCATGATGGACCCGATTCTGCCACGAGACTTGCGGCTGCGGCCGGCCCCAGAGTACGCTTGGACGGCTCCCGCGGGAGCGGCGGTCTCACGAGCCTGGAGACAGGAGCAGCCATGAGTGGACTCGGCGGCGCGGTCGCGATCATCGGCACCGGGACGATCAAGTTCGGCGAGAACTTCCACCAGAGCCTCACCGACATGATCTACGAGACGGTGACCCTCGCCCTGGCCGATGCGGGGGTCGAGCGCGGCCAGCTGGAGGCGGGGTGGCTCGGCTGCTACGAGCCGATGCTCTACGGCTTCGAGGGCAACTCCGGCACCTTCGTCTCGGATCCGCTCAACCTGTTCCCGATTCCGGTGACGCGCGTGGCCGCCTACTGTGCGACCGGCATCGAGGCGGTGCGAAGCGCGGCGCTCGCGGTGGCCTCCGGCGAGTACGACGTGGTCCTGGCGGTGGGCGCCGAGAAGATGCGGGAGGTGCCCTCCCGGGGCTCGCTGGTGGCGCAGGCGGTCAATCGCGGCCATCCCGTGCTCGCCAAGGATCGTACCGCGCCCGGCATGTTCGCGCTGCTCGCCTCGCGCTACTTCAAGGAGTACGGGGCCGACGAGGAGGCGCTGGGCGCCGTCGCGCTCAAGAACCACCACCACGGTTCGCTCAACCCGAAGGCGCATTGCCAGAAGGAGATCACCCGAGCAGCACGCGCGGGCGCCCAAAGTGGCCGAGCCGCTCGGGCTCTTCGATTGCTGCCCCACCACCGACGGCGCCGTCGCGGCCATCCTGACCCGGGCCGACCTGGCCCGGAAGTTCACGGACCGCTACGCGGTCATCCGCGGCATCTCCTACGCGGTGACCGAAGGCTACTGGAACACCCAGTTCGACCCGTCGTGGAACTTCACCTCGTTCCGCGCTACCCGGGAGGCGGCCAAGGTCGCCTACAAGATGGCGGGCGTGACCAACCCGGCCAAGCAGATCAAGGTGGCGGAGTGCCACGACTGCTTCACGATCACCGAGATCGTCAACTACGAGGACCTGGGCTTCTTCGAGCCGGGGACGGGCTGGCGGGCGGTGAAGGCGGGGGAGACGCGGCTCGGCGGGTCGCTGCCCGTGAACACCTCGGGCGGACTCAAGTCTTGCGGCCACCCGATCGGCTCCTCCGGCATTCGCATGATCAACAACATCCACGACCAGCTCGTCGGGCGCGCCGGCAAGATGCAGGTGCCGGGCGCCGACATGGGGCTGGCGCACAACCTGGGCGGCCCCGGATCCGTTTCGGCGGTCGCGGTCCTCTCCCAGCCCTGAGAGCCCGGCAGCCGGGACGGGCCGCGCTCCGGTCCAGTCACCGCGAACTGAGGAGGTCCACATGCCAGAGCTGACCCGGCGGTACATCGTGATGGCCATGGCGAGCGAGGCGCCGTTCGACGCGCACGATCCCGAGGCGCCGTTCGTGCTCAAGCCCTGGAAGGATCCGGCGGCGCTCCGCGCGCTCGAGACCTATCGCGACCACTGCTACCCGGAGCTGGCCGCGGACCTGACCGTCTGGATCCAGACCATCGGCAGCGGGGCCAGGGTGCGGGGCGGAGTCGGTACCCGGAACGCGGCCCACCTGGCCAGCCGGCCCAAGCCGCGCACGGGTGCCGCCCGGCCCCGGCCCGCCGCTAAAGCCGCCAAGAAGCGTGGAACCAAGAAGGCAGTGAAAAAAAAGGGGAAGCGGCGCCGGTGAGCGCATCGCCTATCGAGCGTCTCGGCGAGCTCGTCTCGACCGCGTCCCGGATCGTGGCGTTCACGGGCGCCGGGGTCAGCACCGAGTCCGGGATCCCGGACTTCCGGAGCCCGGGTGGAGTGTGGGACCGCTTCGATCCCAACGAGTTCACGTTCCAGAACTTCATGGGGACCGAGGCCGGCCGGCGCCGCTACTGGGAGCTGGGTCGGACGACTTTTCCAGTGATCCGTCGCGCCGAGCCCAATCCGGCGCATCATGCGCTGGTGACCCTGTGGCGGCTCGGGAAGCTCGACTGCGTGATCACCCAGAACATCGACAATCTCCACCAGCGGGCCGGGCTGCCCCCCGACCGGGTGATCGAGCTGCACGGCAACGCCACCCACGCGCGCTGCCTCACGTGCGAGCGCCGGTACGAACGGGAGCGCGTCCAGGAGTGGCTCGAGGCCGGGGTCGCGGTGCCCGCCTGTGAGCCGCCGTGCGGCGGCATCATCAAGCCGCGCACCATCATGTTCGGCGAGACCATGCCGCGCGCGGAGCTCGAGGAGGCCGAGCGGCGCGCGCGGGCCAGCGACCTCTTCATCGTGGTGGGCTCATCCCTCGTCGTGTATCCCGCGGCCTACGTGCCGATGCACGCCAAGGACGCCGGCGCGGCGCTCGCCATCGTGAACCTGACCGAGACGCCGCACGACGGCCAGGCCGATCTGGTCATCCGGGGCAGCGCGGCCGCGGTGCTGGCCGCCGTCGCCGACCGGCTGCAGGCGCGACCCGCCTCCCGCTGACCGCCGAGCCCGCTCCGTGAATGCTCCCCTCGTCGAGCACCTCCTCAACGGACGACTGGGTCGCGAGACCGCGAGTCCTCTCAGTGAATCCTCCCCGGATCTGACGCTCGAGCAGGCCTACGGGCTTCAGCGGCAGCTCGAGCAGGCGCTGATCGGGCGGGGCGAGCGCGTGGTCGGCTGGAAGGTGGGCTTCACCAACGCCGCGCTCCAGGAGCGGCACGGCGTGACCGAGCCCGTGCTGGGCTTCATGCTCGGCTCGGGGGTGTTCGGCAGCGGCGACGCGGTGCCCATCTCCCGCTTCGTCGCGGTCGGTGTCGAGGTCGAGGTGGCGTTCCTGCTGAGGTCCGACCTGGCGGGTCCCGGGGTGACCACGGCGTCCGCGCTGCTGGCGGTGGAGGGCGCGATGCCCTCGTTCGAGCTGATCGACTTCCGGCTCAGTGGCACGCCGCGGGGCACCGACGTGATCGCGGACGGGGTCTACGCCAACGCCATCGTGCTCGGCCGGCCGGTCAGCGCGGTGGCCGGCATCGATCTGGCACTGGAAGGCGTGGTCTTCGAGCAGGACGGGCAGATCGTCGCCACCCAGACCGCGGCGGAGGTGCTGGGCAATCCGCTCGTCTCGCTCGCGTGGGCGGCCAACCGCCTCGGCGCGATGGGCCGGGCACTGCGGGCCGGCGACCTCGTCCTCACCGGCTCCATCTCCAAGGTGCTCCGGCCCAGGTCGGGCCAGTCCGTGCGCGCCTCCTTCACCCGACTGGGGTCGGTGGCCTGTCGCTTCGTGTGAGCGCGGCCTGATGGACCTCGAAGCGCTGCGGCGCCGTCTGGACGCGGCGCTGAGCCGGCGGCCGCGCCGGGCGCTGGACCGGAGCGATCTGGTGTCGGCGGCCGTGCTGGTGCCCGTCACCGACCGCGACGGCCCCCACGTCCTGTTCACGAAGAAGACCGGGAGCGTGCCCCATCACAAGGGCCAGTTCTCCTTCCCCGGCGGCACCGTCGAGGTGCGCGATGGCTCCCGGGTGGAGACCGCGCTCCGGGAGGCCTGGGAGGAGATCCGGCTGCCCGCGGAGGCGGTGGAGGTGCTGGGGCTGCTGGACGACACGGAGACGCGGGCCACGAACTTCATCATCACCCCGGTCGTCGGCATCGTGCGAGCACGCGTGGAGTTCAAGCCGGACGGCCGGGAGATCGAGCGCGTGCTGGAAGTCCCCCTGGTCACGTTGCGCGATCCGCGCATCTTCCACACCGAGATGTGGGAGCGCAACGGCGAGTCGCACCCGGTACACTTCTACCAGGTCTCGCCCGACGACGTCGTCTGGGGCGCGACCGCGCGCATCCTGATGCAGTTCCTCGAGCTGCTGGACGGGCCGGAGGCGGGGCGGTGAGCGCGCAGACCGTGCTGGTGGAGGTGGCCGAGGGAGTGGCGCGCGTCACCCTGAACCGGCCCGAGGTGCGGAACGCGCTCAACGAGAGCGTGCTGCGCGAGCTGGACGCGGCCCTGCGCCGGCTCGAGGACGACCCGGCCGTCCGGGCCATCATCCTGCGCGGGGCGGGGGACCGGGCCTTCTGCGCGGGCGCCGATCTCAAGGGCGTGGGCGACCGCGGGACGACGCTGCAGGCGCGCGAATCCTTCAGCGGACTGGCTCGGATCCTGGAGTACCTGGCGGGAATGCGGACCCCCGTGATCGCTCAAGTACACGGCTACGCGCTGGCGGGCGGCTGCGGGCTCGCCGCCGGCTGCGACATCGTGGTGGCGGCGGACGATGCGGTCTTCGGACTGCCCGAGATCAAGGTCGGTCTGCTCCCGCTGATCGTGATGGCGCCGATCCTCCGCGCGGTGGGCCGCAAGCGAGGTCTCTTGATGATCCTGAGCGGCGAGCCGGTGTCCGCCCGTGAGGCCTACGAGATGGGATTGGTGAGCCGGATCGTGCCGCGCGCCGAGCTGGAGACGGCGGCGAGCGGGCTGGCCCAAACCCTGGCGGGCTATTCTCCGACCGCGCTCGGATTGGCCAAGGAGGCGGCGGCCACCGTATCCGACATGGAATACGGCGCCGCCCTGCGCTACCTCCGCGAGCTGATCACGCTGGTCGCCCTCTCCGACGACGCGCGCGAGGGCATCGCCGCCTTCTTCGAGAAACGCCCCCCGCGCTGGACCGGCCACTAGGGTTGACCTGGTGCAGTGGCTTGGCGAGGTGAAGCCGGAGGCGAGCCGAGCGAATATGAAAGACGAGGGCACTGCCTGCCACCCAAGCGGTTTGCCTCCGCCGGCCTCTGCGCCACGTGCGCGCACGCGCGACGCATCGTGTCCGGACGCGGCTCGGCGTTCTGGCTCTGCGCGCTCTCCGCGCGAGATCCGGCGTTTGCGAAGTATCCGCGGCTCCCCGTGCTACGCTGTCCCGGACATCACCCGAGGTCCACGGAGGTCTGAACGTGCCCAAGATCGCGCGAGCGGCCGTGCTGGCTGGGGCCGCCTTCCTCGCCGGCCTTTCCAGCCCTCCGGGGTGGGCTCAGCCGAATGAGCTGCCAGCCAAGATCGTCACGCTCGGCGGGACCGCCGAGCTGCACAAGAAGGACACGCCGGCCTGGGCATCCGCGGCGCTCCGAGCCGAGCTGAGTGAAGGCGACAGCGTGCGGACTCAGGTCGGGGGGCGAGTCACGCTCCGGACCGCCAGCGGTCAGGTCTTACGGCTGGGCTCGCGCTCTCAACTCGCGCTGCTCGCGGCCGAGAGCGGCGCCGCGCCCGGGCCGACCCGCGTCAGACTGGATAACGGCTGGCTCTGGATCGCGGTGATGCCCGGCAGCCCCGCGACGACTCACGTCGAGGTGCGCGCGGGTCCCGCCGTCGTCACCGTCCGCGGCAGCGGGGTCGGTCTGAGGCGAAACCCGGACGGCTCCCTCCTCGTGCAGGTCCATCACGGGGCCGCGGTGTGCGCCGGGCCGGATCGGCAGTGGGAGCGAGCCTTGACGGGTCCGCAGGAGGTGCTCGTGCCCGCGGCCGGGATGCCCGGACCACCCGGCAAGCTGACCGTCGACGCGCTCGAGGCGACCTGGGTCAGATGGAACGCGGACCAGGACGTCGCCGGAGGCTACGGCGGCAAGAAGATCGAGCCATGAGCCTCGAGGCCCTGGTGGTGGGAACCGCGCTCCCCGAGTATCGGGTCAGCGCCACCGCGACGCAGGATGCCTGGGAGAACAAGATCCACGAAGACGGACTGGCCCGGGAGTTCGGGTTCCGGGGCGGGTTGGTTCCCGGGGTGACCGTCTATTCGTGGATGACGCGGCCGGTGGTGGCGGCGCTCGGATGGGCGTGGCTGGACCACGGCACCTTCTCGGTGCGCTTCGCCAAGCCCGTCTACTTCGGCCAGCCGGTCACGGTGCGCGCGAGCGTCGCGGCGCATTCGAAGGACGAGGTCACCATCCAGGCCCGCGCGGTGAACGACGAGGACGACGTCTGCGCGACCGCGACGATGGGGCTCCCGCTCGGTCCCCTGTTGCCGCTGCCCGACGTGGCGGCCTACCCGGCGGCTCCGCTGCCCGCGGACCGCCCCCTCGCGAGCCGCGCCTTCCTCGCGAGCCGCACGGTGCTCGGCACCCCCGAGCTCGCCCTGGAACGGTCGGTGGTGGACGCCTTCCTGGTCAAGGTCGGCGACACGCTGACGATGTATCGCGACGCCGACGCGCCGGCGCATCCCGGGCTCTACCTCGACCAGGCGAACCGATCGCTCGACCGCAACGTGCGGGTCAGTCCGTGGATCCACGTGGAGAGCCACGGCCAGCATCTGAGTGTGCCCCGGGTGGGCGAGCGGCTGGAAACCCGCGTCAAGGTGAAGAACCTCTTCCAGGGCAAGGGGCACGAGTTCGTGGAGCTGGATCTGCTGCTGGTGGCGGGGGGCGCGCGTCCGATCGCGGCGATCCGTCACATCGCCATCTACCAGCTGCGGGCGACGGGATGACCTGGTGACGAAGATCCTGGTGGTCGACGACGAGGCCGAGATCCGGTCCCTCCTCGGTGCCGTCCTCCAGAGCAAGGGATTCGAGGTCGTGGCGGCCGAAGACGGAGCCGCCGCCCTGCAGCAGGTGCAACGCGAGCGGCCCGCGGTGATCCTCCTCGACCTCAGCATGCCGCGCATGAGCGGCATGGACGCGCTGCCCGAGATCAAGCGGCTGGACGGAGACGTCCCGGTGATCATCTGCACCGCCCACGCCGACCTCGCCACCGCGGTGCGGGCCATGAAGCTCGGCGCCTACGATTTCCTGACCAAGCCCTTCGACGTGGAGCTGCTGGTCCTCACCCTGCAGCGGGCGGTGGAGCGAAATCAGCTCCGGTCCCGCATCGAGGAGCTGAAGCGGCAGGGGCAGGGCAGCTCGCTGGCCGAGCGCATGGGGGGAAGCGCCGCGATCGGCCAGGTGATCCAGCAGGTGGCCCAGGTGGCCGAGTCCAACTTCACCGTCCTGGTCCAGGGGGAGACGGGAACGGGCAAGGAGCTGGTGGCGCGCGCCATTCACCAACAGAGCCCGAGACAGAAGGCTCCGTTCGTGGCGGTGGATTGCGGCGCCATCCCCGAGACCCTCGTGGAGTCCGAGCTGTTCGGGCACGAGCGCGGGGCCTTCACGGGCGCGCAGAGCCGCCGCGAAGGACACTTCCAGCTCGCCCGAGGTGGCACGCTATTCCTGGACGAGATCGGCAACGTGCCGCTGGCCACGCAGGCCAAGCTGTTGCGAGTGCTCGAGCAGCGGGAGGTGCACCCGCTCGGCGCCGCCCGCGCGGTGGCGGTGGACGCGCGCATCATCGCCGCCACCAACGCGGAGCTCGAGGAAGGGGTGAAGGCCGGCCGCTTCCGCGCCGATCTCTACTACCGGCTCAGCGAGTTCTCGATCACGCTGCCGCCGCTCCGGAGCCGGCGCGAGGACATCACCCATCTCGCGCAGCGCTTCCTCGACGAAGTGAGCATGGAGCTGCGCCGCTCGGTGCGGCGGATCGCCGACGACGCCATGGGCGCGCTGCTCCGTCACGACTGGCCCGGCAACGTCCGCGAGCTGAAGAACGTGATCCGCAAGGCGGCCCTCCTGGCGTCGGACGTGGTGACCGCGGAGCACCTCCCGGCCCTGAACGCGTCGCTCTCCGTCCCGTCGCGCGCCGCCGCCGCCGAGCCGGGCGGGGAGGACCTCTCGCTTCGCGAAGTGGCGGAGCTGGCAACCGTGCAGGCGGAGCGCGAGGTGATCTGCCGCGCGCTGGAGGCCACCAAGGGCAACAAGAGCCAGGCGGCCCGTCTCCTGCGTACCGACTACACGACGCTTCACGCCAAGATGAAGCGCTACGGCATCTCCGCCCGGGATTTCGCTCCGCGCTGATCCGGCGCCCTCGCGGTCTTCCTATGGCGTCGCCGCCATAGTTCTGGGGCCGCCGCGCTGTCACCCGCCTCGCCCTCGTCTCTCCCGCGTCACCCGCCCGCCCGGAAGGCGGCCGCCAAGTATTTGAAGTAGTTCACCGGATGCTCCGGATGGGTGATGAGCGTCCGCCGCCGCCGCCTGGCACCAGCCTTGCCCCAGGATGAGAGGGCGGCCGCATTGGCCGAGCCCCCACGAGGAGGGAATACATGAGCACTCTCGAAGCCGTCTCACCCCGGATCACGAGTCGGAATCCGGAGCGGCTGGCGCCGTCCGCCGAGGCGCTGCTCCCAGTCCGTGGCCACGCGTTCCCGGCGCTCCGGCCGGTCGCCTCCGCGGCCGATCGCCACGGTCCCGCCGCTCCGGTCGCAGCTCCCGCGCGCATGACCGTCGGAGCCTTCTCGCTGCGTCAGATCGTGGACGGCGCGGTGGCCCACGCTGAAGGCGAGGCCATCCGCCGCGCGCTCATCGCCACGCAGGGCAACAAGAGCCAGGCGGCGCGGCTGCTGCGCACCAACTACACCACGCTGCACGGGAAGATGAAGCGCTACGGCATCTCGGCACGGGAGTTCCGGCGCTAGGCGCGGACGACCTCGCCGCCCACCGCCATGGCCTCCTTCACCCCGAGCTCGGCCACGCCGCTGCTGCTCCTGATGGGAGTCGTCGCGTCCGTGGGCGTGCAGCAGCTCTTCCTCTGGCTCGGGCGGCGGCGTGAGCCGCTCCATCCCTGGGTGGTCGCCTGGTGCGCCAACACCCTGCTGGTCCTGGCGAGTCACTATCTGCAAACGATGGTGGATCGCCCCGAGTGGGCCGGACTGGGCGGCCGGCTGGCCTGGATGAGCTCGCTGCTCCTGATCGTGGTGATGATCGGCCTGAGCCACGCCCTCGCCGGCAAGCCTCTTCCGCGGGCGCTGCTGGCCGGTGTCGCGGGCGCGGACCTGGCCCTCCTCGCCCTCGTGTGGCTCGGCGACAACATCATCATTACGGGCGCGGTGTACCTCAGGACCGATCGACTGGGGGGCCGGTACTGGACGCACGAACCGGGGCCTCTCATGACCGCGCTCGTGCCCTGCCTGTTCGCGGTGTTCGCGTACTGCGTCTTCACGGTGTGGCAGAGCCGCTCGCTCGCGCCGGGGGTGCGCCGCGCGGTCCTGGTCAGCTTCGCGGTCTATGTCGCGTGCGCGGTCAACGATGTGCTCCACGCCGCCCACGTCATCGAGAGCGTCCGGTTGTTCGACTACGCCTTCGTCGCCGTCGCGGTCGGGCTGCACTACCTCCTGGTCGCGCGCTTCACCCGGCTATCCGCTGACCTCGAGAGCGCGGTATCGGCCCAGACGCGCGCCATCGAGGCCCGCCAGGAAGCGATGGCCGCCCTGCTGAGGGCCGAGCGGGCGGTCATGACCGAGATGGACTTGCCCTCCATGCTGGGTCAGATCGTGACCGAGGCCTCCCGGTTCGCGGGCACCACCTACGTCAAGGTCCTGCTCTTGGACGAGGCGCGCCAGGTGCTCCGGGTTGCCGCGGTGGCCGATGGCGTGGTGCCGGTGGGTGTCGAGCTTCCGCTCAACGGTAGCTACTCGGGAACGGTGGCGACCACGGGTGAGGTCCTGTTCTCCGCGGATTGCCAGAACGATCCCCGGAACTTCCTGGCCGAGCGCGATCGGGCGGCCGGCATCGTCAGCTACCTGGGTCTGCCGATCAAGGCCGGAGGCCGGCTCCTCGGCGTTCTGACCCTCAATACCGAGGCGCCGCGTCGCTACAGTCCGGAGGAGATCTCGTACCTGGCATCCTTCGCGGACCGGGTGGCCCTCACCCTGGAGCACATGCGTCTGCGCGACGATCTGCAAGAGCGTCTCCACCGGACGGACACGCTGGCCGCGCTGAACCGGCTGATCACGAACTCGCTGGACCTCGATCGGATCCTCGACGAGATCGCCCGCGCGGCGGCCCGCCTGATGAACGCGGACCTCGTGATGGTGTTCACCGCCGACGAGGCCCGCGAGACGCTATCGGCCCGCGCCCTCTCGCATCCCGCGCTCTGGGACGACTACCCGGTGCGGGTCATGCGCTTCGACGAGGGCGTCGTGGGCGCGGCGATCCGCACCCGGCGGACCATTCACGTGCCGGACCTGGACGCCGATCCGCGGACGCGCGCGGCGGGCTGGTTCCGGGACCACGGCCTGCGGAGCGGGGTGGCGGTGCCCATCCTGCACGGCGACACCGCGATCGGTGTCCTGGCCATCGCCTCCAACGCGCCGTTCGTCGGCAGCCCCGAGCACGACACGCTCCTGCAGAGTTTCGTGGACCAGGCCGCCATCGCCATCATCCACGCCCGCCTCTACGCGGCGGGCCAGGCCAGGATCCAGCGGCTGCACACCGTGACCCGGCTCAACCGGCTGGTCTCGAGCAGCCTCGACCTCGACCACGTGCTCCACGAGATCACGATGGCGGCGGCCCAGCTCGCGGGAACGACCGCGGCCTGCTTCTGGGTCGCCAGCCAGGACTCGCGGACGCTGCGGCTGGTGGGGTTCTCCGACCGGACGCTGGAGGCGGACTGGCCGGTGCCGAGCCTGCCCTTCGACGTGGGCGTGCTCGGCTGGGTGGCCCGCTACGGGCGTAACGTCAACGTGCCGGACGTATACAGCGCCGGCCGCTTCGTGGCGCTCGACTGGTGGCGCAGCCATGGGCTCAAGAGCTTCCTCGGACTGCCGGTCATGCTGGACGGCGTCCTGCTCGGGATCCTCGCGCTGAATGGCCGGGAGCCGTTCCGCCTCGACGGCGAGGACGAGCGGCTGCTGGACGCCTTCGTGGACCAGGCGGCGGTCGCCATCCGCAACGCCTCGCTGTTCGAGGCGCAGGGCGCCGCCCGCCGGGCCGCCGAGCAGGCGCTCGGGGAGGTGAAAGCCCTGCGGGGCCTGCTCCCGATCTGCTCGTACTGCAGGAAGGTGCGGAACGACGAGAACTACTGGGAGCAGATCGAGAGCTACGTCGCCGAGCACTCGCACGCCCAGTTCAGCCACAGCATCTGTCCGGATTGCCGCGACGGCGTCGTCAAGGACGAGCTCGACCGGTGGCGGAGGCACGCGTGAGCACCGTCGGCCCCGGAGCGGTTCGCCTGACCTCGGCCGGCGCGGCGGCGGGCCCCGCGACCCCGGGTGCGTGGACGGGCGGCCCCGGGCGGTTGCTGCTCGATGCGCTGCCCGCCATGACCGTGATCGTGGACGAGCGCGGCGACGTCGCGGCGGCCAACGAAGCGTGGCGGCGCTTCGGCCGGGAGAATGGCGCGGGCCCCGCGGTGGCGGAGGGCGTGGGGCAGAACTACTTCGCGATATGCCGCGACGGAGGGATGGCGGGCTGCCCGCAGGGCACGCGGGCGGTGGCGGGCATCACGCGCGTGCTCCGCCACGAGCTGCCGAGCTTCACGCTGGACTACGCCAGCCACGGGCTCCAAGACCCCCGCTGGTTCATGCTCACCGCGACGCCGCTCGAGGGTGGCGGCGCCGTCGTCGCCCACTCCGACATCACGGCCCGCCGCCGCACCGAGATGTCGGCGGCCGCGCTCATCGAGACCGGCCGGGAGCTGGCGGGGGGGCTCGATCCGGCGGAGGTGGCGCGCCAGATCGCGACCTCGGTCGTCCGGGTGTTCGCGGCCCGACACTCCACGCTCTACCGGCTCGATCGGGGCGCGGGCCAGCTCGTGTGCATCGCGGCCGCGGGCGTCGGCGATCCGGCCGAGTGGCACGGGCGGACCGTGCGGCTGGGCGAAGGCACGGTGGGCCGCGCGGTAGCCGAGGAGCGCAGCGTCTGGACCCCGGACGTGCTCGCCGATCCGAGGAGCAACCTGCCGGCCTGGGCGACCGACCGGGCGCGCGCCGAGGGCTTCCGCTCGGTACTCGCGGTGCCGCTGAAGGCCGGTGATCGCGTCATCGGCGTCCTGAGCCTCGGGGACGTGGCTGGCCGCACGTATACGGAGGACGAGCTGGCCCTGCTCGCGGCCTTCGTCGGCCAGGGCGCGGTGGCGCTCGAGAACTCGGCGCTGTACCGGGAGATCCGCGACGCGCGCGACTTCCTGCAGTCGATCACCGAGAACTCGCCGGACGCCATCATCACCACCGACGGGCCGGGGCGGGTGACCTACTACAGCCACGGCGCCGAGGCGATGTTCGGGTACCGCGCCGAGGAGGTGATCGGCACCGCCGTCGCCAGCCTCTATCCGGGAGGCCTGGAGGAAGCGCGAGCCGTCAAGCAGCGGCTGGCTCTGGAGGACCCGCTACGGAGCTACGAGACCGGCTTCCTCGCCAAGGACGGCCGGCGCGTGGAGGTCAGCGCGTCGATCTCCACGCTGCGAGACGCGGCGGGCGCGGTGGTCGGCACGCTGGGAGTGCTCAAGGACATCGGCGAGCGCCGGCGCCTGGAGGAGCAGCTCCGCCAGTCCCAGAAAATGGACGCGATCGGGCGGCTCGCCGGCGGCATCGCCCACGACTTCAACAATCTGCTGACCGTCATCGCGGGACGGGCGCAGCTCATCATCTCGCGCCTCCGTCCGGAGGAGCCGATCCACCGCGACGCCACCCTCGTCCGCACCACCGCGGATCGAGCGGCGGCCCTCACCCATCAGCTCCTGGCCTTCAGCCGCAAGCAGGTGCTGCAGCCGCAGGTGCTGGATCTCAACGCGGTGGTCACCGCGATGGAGCCCATGCTGGGCCGGCTCATCGGGGAGGACATCGATCTGGCGGTGGCACCGGGAGACGCCCTCGGCCGCGTCAAGGCCGACCCGGGCCAGATCGAGCAGGTCATCGTCAACCTGGTCGTCAACGCTCGCGACGCCATGCCCCAGGGCGGGCACCTCACCATCGAGACCACGAACGTAGAGCTGGACGAGGCCTACGCGAGCCGCCACGTCGCCGTCCCTCCCGGGCCCTACGTGCTGCTGGCGGTCTCGGACACCGGCGAAGGAATGGACGAGCAGACGCGGTCGCGGGTATTCGAGCCGTTCTTCACCACCAAGGAGCCGGGCAAGGGCACCGGCCTGGGTCTCGCCACCGTCTACGGCATCGTGAAGCAGAGCGGCGGCGACATTGGCCTCTACAGCGAGGTCGACAGGGGCACCACCTTCAAGATCTACCTGCCTCGAGTCGCCGAGCTGGCCGCCGGGCCGGACCCGGGGGCGGCTCCGGCGACGACGGCGCCGCGCGGGGACGAGACGGTGCTGCTGGTGGAAGACGAGCCGGAAGTGCGGGACCTCGCGCGGGAGATCCTGGAGGGCAGCGGCTACGCGGTGCTACAAGCTTGTGACGCGCAGGAGGCGGTGCTGATGGCGGAGCGGCACGCGGGGTCGATCCATCTGCTCCTCACCGACGTGATCATGCCGCGGCAGAGCGGACGCGCGCTGGTGGAGCGGCTGCGCCCGCTGCGGCCCGAGATGCAGGTGCTGTACATGTCGGGCTACACCAACGAGGCCATCGTTCGCCACGGGGTCCTGGATCCCGACACGCTCTTCATTCAGAAGCCCTTCACGCCCGCCGCGCTCGGCCACAAGGTCCGCGCCGCGCTCGACCGGGAGCCGCGCCCCGCCTGACCGCACGGGCGGCTCTCGCCGCCCGGCTTGCCGCCTGACTGGTCACGAGAGAGAACGGTAACGGGCGGCTCTCGCCGCCGACTTGTCACGAGAGATAGTGGTAACGGGCGGCTCTCGCCGCCGACTTGTCACGAGAGATAGTGGTAACGGGCGGCTCTCGCCGCCCCCTTTTCTACGGCCACCAGAGATAGAGGAAGCGGGGGCCGCTACCGCCCAGGGCGGCGGCGAACTGGGCCAGCGTGCCCTCCGCGGTGGACGGCGTGGGAGTCGCGGAGTAGATGTTCGCGCGATACTCCTTCGGCCGGTGGTACATGATCACGCGCGCCTCGTCGAGCCCCGCTCGCTGCTTGGCCAGGGCCACCACGTCTTCGAGATAGCCGATGCGGTCCACCAAGCCGAGCCGGAGTGCCTGGTCCGCCGTGTAGACGCGGCCGTCGGCCAGCGCGCGCACCCGATCCTCCGGCAGCTTCCGGGACTGCACGATGAGCCCCACGAAGCGGCCGTACATGTCATCGATGATGGACTGGAACACGGCCCGCTCCGCCTCGGTGAGCGACCGGAAGGGAGAGCCCGCGTCTTTCATCGGCCCGGACTTGATGGCGAGGGGCGTCACCCCGATCTTCTCCAGCAGGCCCTGGGCGTTGACCGTGACCATCACGACGCCGATGCTGCCCGTGATGGTCGTGGGATTGACGACGATGGTGTCGGCGGCCAGGGCCGCGTAGTAGCCGCCGGAGGCGCCCACGTCCATGATGGCGGCGATGACCGGGATCTTCCGACGCGCCTTGAAGGCGAGGAGCTCGTGGTGCAGCACGTCGGAGGCGGTGATGGTGCCGCCCGGGCTGTTGATTCGCACGATGACGGCCCGGACGCGATCGTCCTCCTCGGCCTTGCGCAGCTCCTCGCGCACCCGCGCGAGCAGCGGGACGCGGGGCGGCGGCGCGCCGAGCGAGAAGCTCGGGAGGTCTTCCGAGAGCACGCCCGAGAGATCGAGGAGGAGGACCTTGCTCGATCCCTTGCCCTCGACCGTCTCCTCCTCGAGCGGCCGGATCTTGGGCTGGAAGTCGAGGGTGACCAGCGAGCATCCGGACAGGGCGAGGAGCCCCGCGAGGGTCAGAGCGTGGAAGCGGCGCATGGCCGCAGTATACGGGTCCGCGCGCGGCGGACCTAGCCTCGGAATCAGCGGCGGTGATACTCCGGGCAGACGTGCTCGGCCATGCCGGCGAGCTGCTCGAGCATGCGGTCCGGCGGGCAGAGAGGGCGCAGGATGAACTTGGAGGTGCCGGCCTTGACGTATTCCTCGACCTTCTCCAGCAGGCGTCCCACCGGCCCGAAGGCGGTGCACTGGCGCATGGTCGTCTCGTCCACTCGTCCGCGCGGGATGTACGGCTGGGCCATGGCGAGCGCCGCGTCCTCCGTCTCGGCGATGGCGTAGTTGATCAGGGTGCCGAAGTGGTCCTCGGGCACGTGCCGACCCGCCGCCGCGGCCAGCTCCTGCACCTTCTGGACACCCGGCCGCATCTCCTCGGGCGTGATGAAGGAGGGAATCCAGCCGTCGCCGAGCCGCGCGGCGCGCCGCATGGCCGCTTCGCTCTTGCCGCCGATCCAGATGGGCGGCGGCGTTTGCCACGGCTTCGGGAAGATCGAGATGCGGTCCAGCTTGTAGAACTCACCCTGGAAGTTCACCTCGTCCTGCGTCCACAGCAGGCGTATGACGCGGATGGCCTCGTCGGTGCGCCGGCCCCGCTCGGCGAACGGCACGCCGGAGGCCTCGAACTCTCGCGGCAGCTCGACGCCCACGCCCACCGCGGGGAAGAGGCGGCCCTGCGAGAGCCAGTCCACCGTGGCCATCTCCTTGGCCGCCACCACCGGCGTGCGGTAGGGCAGGACGACCACGCTCGGCCCGAACTTGAGCCGGGTCGTGCGCGCGGCGATGGCCGCGAGCGTCGTCATCACTTCCGGGACGGGAGCCGGAGAAGAGAGGCGGTCGGAGAGCCAGATCGAGTCCACGTCGCTCCGCTCGAGCATGTCGCAGAGCGTCAACAGAAAGCCGGCGCCGTCGCGGCCCGTGGGCCACGGCCCCGGCATGATCCCGATCCGGTATTTGATCGTCATGGAGCGGCATCGTACCCGGGGGTCCGAGGCCCGTCAAGGCGGGCGCGCGGCGAGGTTGACAGAGAGGCCCCCGACGCGTCAGGGTCGATGGATGAGCGGACACGATCGGCGGGCCTTTCCGCGAGCGGCGGCCGCGTGGCCGGCCACGGTGGAGGCGGGCGACGGCCGAGTCGTGTCCGGTGAAGTCGTCAACCTGAGCCTGTCGGGGATGAAGGTGCGGTCCGACACCGAGGCGGCGGTGGGGAGCAACGTGACCGTGCGGGTGACGCTGCCCGGAGAGGCGGGGCGGCTCGAGATGGTGAGCACGGTGATGCGGCGGGACAGCCAGAGCATCGGGGTGGCGTTCCTCAAGATGTCGGACTCGCCGGCGGGCCGCGTGACGCCGTTCGTCTCCCGCGGCGACATGCGCCGCCGCTTCCCGCGCGTTCCGGTGAGCCTGCCGGTCCGCGTGGAGGGTGGGTCGGAGGGGACGGCCCACGGTCACACGGTGGACCTCAGCGCCTCGGGTGGCCGGGTGACGACCGATCAGCGGCTGGTCGAGGGCGACGTGGTGGTGGTGGAATTGCCCCCGCGTGCGGGCCTCGATCGGCTGCGGCTGCCCGCGGTGGTGTGGGAGGCGTACTCGGGCGGCGCCGTGCTCGTGTTCGCCAACCTGGCCCCGAAGGAGTTCGACCGGCTCCAGGAGTACGTGGCCAACTGCCAGCCACGCGGCTCGCGGCCAAGTTCCGTTTGACACTGCCGGGACCGCCGCTTAGAATGAACCGCGGTTCACTTCCTGCCATGCGTGATCCAGACAAGCCCCAGCAGATCATCGAGGCCGCGGTTCGGGTCTTCGCGCGGAAGGGGTACTTCAATTCGCGCGTGTCCGACATCGCGCGCGAGGCCGGCATCGCCGCGGGGACGATCTATCTCTACTTCAAGACCAAGGACGACATCCTCATCACGCTCTTCCGGGAGAAGATGGCGACGTTCGTGGCGTCCCTGCGCCGGGCCATCGCGGACGAGCCCGACGCGGTCGCCAAGGTGCGCCGGCTCGTCCACCTCCACTTCCACATGCTGGAGGAAGATCCCGATCTTGCCGAGGTGGTGCAGATCGAGTTGCGCCAGGGCCAGAAATTCTTCCGCGGGGCCTCCGGCCAGGAAGTCGCCGCGTACTTCGCGTTGATCGGCTCCGTGCTGGAGGAGGGGGTGGGCCAGGGGCATTTCAAGTCCGGGTTGCCGGTCAAGGTGGCGACCAAGATGCTGTTCGGGGCCATGGACCAGATGGCCACATCCTGGGTGCTCGGCAAGCGCGGCTACCGGCTGGCGGACACCGCTCCCGCAGTGGCCGATCTGTTCCTGCAAGGCGTGGCCGCCCACCCCTAGCTCCCAGGCAAGAGGAGATCCGCCCGATGGCGTACGAAACCCTCATCCTGACCCGCGAGGAGCGCTTCGCGACCATCACCCTGAATCGCCCGCCCGCCAACGCCATCAGCGAGATGCTCATGCGCGATTTGAACGCGGCGCTGTCCGAGCTGGAAGGGGACGACGGCATCCGAGCCGTGATCATCACCGGCGCCGGTGACCGGATCTTCTGCGCGGGGGCAGACCTGGGCTCCGCCTTTCAGGGAGCGGACGTGGGCGCCTTCATCCGCTTCGGCAACAGCGTGGTTCGCCGCATCGAGCGCTTCCCCAAACCGGTGGTGGCCGCCATCAACGGGCACGCGCTGGGGGGCGGCTGCGAGATCGCCATGGGCTGCCACATCCGTATCCTGAAGGAGACCGCGCGGATGGGCCAGACCGAGTCCAACCTCGGCATCACCCCGGGCTTCGGTGGCACCCAGCGCTACCCGCGCCTGATCGGCCGCGGCCTGGCCCTCGAGCACCTGATCCTCGGCACCCAGGTCTCGGCCGCCGAGTGCTACCGCACAGGTCTGGTCAATCGCCTCTCGCGGGAAGGCGAGACGCTCAACGACGCCAAGGCGCTCGCCCGCGAGCTGGCCAAGCGCCCCCCCATCGCCACGCGGCTCATCATCGAGGCGGTGGACGACGGGCTCCACGCGCCGATCGACCAGGCCATCGAGATCGAGGTCCGGGCGTTCCTGCAGACGCTCAAGACCGAGGACGCGGCCGAAGGCATCCAGGCCTTCTTCCAGAAGCGCCCCGCCGACTTCAAGGGCCGGTAGGGTGGATCTCGGTATCGCGGGCAAGACCGCCCTCATCACCGGCGGGGCGCGGAGCCTCGGCAAGCAGGACTGCCTGAGCCTGGCCGCCGAAGGCTGTCGGGTCATCGTGCTGGATCTCAACGGCGAGGGCGCGGCCGAGACCGCGAAGGCGATCACCGACGGAGGCGGGACGGCGCGAGGCTACGCCGCCGACATCACCGACCGCTCGGTCCTGGTCGACGTGCTGAGGCGCGCCGAGAGTGACGTGGGGCCGGTCGACATCTGCGTGAACAATGCGGGCTGGATCTACACGATGGGCCAGCTCAAGGACACCCCGGACGAGGACTGGGACCTCAACCTCCGGATCAACCTCACCGGCACCTACAACGTCACCAAGCTGGTCTTCCCGGGGATGCGCGAGCGGCGCTGGGGCCGCGTCATCTGCATGGCCTCCATCGCGGGGCTCATGGGGGGCTTCGGGCAGACCGCCTACGCGACGAGCAAGATGGGGGTGATCGGGTTCGCCAAGTCGGTGGCGCTCGAAGGGGCGCGGTACAATGTGACCGCCAACGTGATCGCCCCCGGCATCGTGGGGCCGAATGCGAATCTGTCGCCGTTGTACGAGCGTATGGTCAAGCGGGTGGCCATGCAGCGGGAGGGGCAGCCCGAGGATATCGCCAGCGCGATCGCGTTCCTGTGCTCGGAGCGCGCGCGCTACATCACGGGGGCCGTGCTCACCGTCACCGGGGGCATGGACCTCTTCACGTTCTAAGGAGGGAGACGCGTCATGCCGACAGTCAAGGAGACCTACGACAACATGGCCTCGCGGTTCCGTGCCGAGAAGGCCGCCGGGGTGAACGCCACCATCCAGTACGACATCACCGGCGATCAGGGGGGGACGTGGAACGCGGTGATCAAGGACGGCGCCTGCAACGTCAGCCAGGGTGCCGCCGCCAGCCCCAGTCTCACCCTCACGATGTCCTCCCAGGACTGGATCGACATGACCGGGGGCAAGCTCTCGGGCCAGATGGCCTTCATGTCCGGGAAGCTCAAGCTCAAGGGCGACATGGGGCTCGCCATGAAGGTGGGGAGCCTGTTCCAGGTCTAGGCTGTCGCCCGGCCCGCTCCGCGCGTCGGGCGGGCCGGGACAAGTCGACCCGGGGTTGACGCGGAGCGTCACGCAGCGGTAGGATGGGAGCCATGAGAGACGAGCTCTTCACGATGATGGGAGAGATGCCGGCGATGTCGCCGGAGCTGCTCGCGCGGATGCGGGAAGAAGCCAACCGCAACCTCCTCCGCATGAAGCACTTCAGCGAGATGGTGATGAACCCGAAGGAGCCGAAGGTCGGGCCGACCCCTCGGCAGGAGATCTACCGCACCAACAAGTCCCGGCTGTGGCGTTACCAGTCGACGCGTACGATCCGGACCCCGCTCCTCTTCGTCCCCAATCTCGGGATCAGCCGCCCGTACATCTTCGACCTGATGCCGAAGGGTTCGTTCGTCGAGCACATGACCTCGCTCGGCTTCGACTTCTACCTGGTGGACTGGGGCGTGTTCGGCGAGGAGGACAACGGCCTCACCGTCGAGGACGCGGTGACCAAGCTCCTGCCCCGGCTGGCCCGGAAGGCGCTCGAGTCCTCGGGCGCTTCCGAGATGTCGGTGCTCGGCTACTGCATGGGCGCGCCGCTCTCGGCCAGCTTCGTGACCACCCACCCGGACTTCCCGCTCAAGAACTACGTCGACATGGCGGGCCCCATCGACTTTGCCCACGTGGGCCTGTTCGGCAAGTGGCTGGACGCGAGCGTCTTCGACGTGGACAAGTACGTCGACACCCTTGGCAGCATCCCGGCCGAGATGGTCAAGATGGGCTTCAAGCTCCTCAAGCCCACCATGGATCTCAACACCAATCTGAATCTCTGGTGGAACCTCTGGAACCCGGACTACGTGGCCGGCTTCAACGCGCTGAACAAGTGGGCCAACGAGTACCTGCCGTTCCCGGGAGAGTTCTTCCGCCACTGGGTCAAGGACTTCTACCAGCAGAACCGCCTGATCAAGGGCGAGCTGGTGATGGCGGGTCGCCGGGTGGACCTGCGGGAGATCCGCTGCCCGGTGTTCGCGGTGGGGGCCAAGGAGGACAACATCGCGCCGCCCGCGTGCGTGAAGCCGCTCATCGACGTCGTGAGCACGCGTGACAAGGAGTACGTGGAGCTGCCGGGAGGACACATCTCGCTGATCGCCGGACGCGGCGCCTCGGTGCATTGCTGGCCGAAGGTGGCGTCCTGGCTGGCCGCGCGGTCGTAGCCGCGGCCGGGAGGAGGACGTCATGGCCGACAACACCAGCCAGCAGCTGCTCGACATGTGGAAGCGCCAGGTCGAGGAGGGCACCCAGGCCTGGCTCCGGATGATGGGGCAGGGGCCGGCGGCCGCGACGCCTCCCATGGATCCGCAGGCCTTCTGGCGACCGTTCATGGACCAGGGCATGGCCGCCTGGTCCAAGGTGATGACGCAGGGAAGCGCGCCGTCGCCGGACCTGATGGCCCAGTGGAAGCAGTTCCTCGATCAGTGGATCGCGGCGTGGTCGCGCGTGCTGGAGCAGGCGATGGGCACCGACACCTTCGCCAAGATGATGAGCAAGCAGCTCGAGGGCTTCCTCAACGTCTCGGGCCCCGTCAAGAAGGCGGCGGAGCAGCAGATCGATGCCTCGCTGGCCGGCCTCGGCATGCCGTCGCGCGCTCAGGTCGTCGCGCTCGCCCGTCACCTGGCCCAGGTCGAGGAGAAGATCGACGGGCTCGAGGACAAGCTGGACCGGGCCCTCCGTCGTCTCGACGGCGGGGCCGGGCGCCCGGAGCGCGCATGATCGGCCTGACGATGGACGCGATCGCGGTGGGCGACAGCGCCCAGATCACCCGGCGCGTCGGTGACGGCGACATCGCCTCATTCGTGGATGCGGTCGGGGACTACAACCCGGTGCACTCGGACCGGGCGTACGCGGCGGCGACGGTGTTCAAGGAGCCGATCGCGCCCGGGATCTGGACCGCGGGCCTCATCTCCGCCGTCATCGGCACCCGGCTACCGGGCCCCGGCGCGATCTACCTCTCCCAGGACCTCAAGTTCCTCAAGCCGGTGAAGTCGGGCGATTCGATCTCGGCCCGAGTCGAGGTGATCGAGGTCAACCGCGAGAAGAACCGGATCCGCCTGCGGACCGTCTGCACCAACCAGCGGGCCGAGGACGTGCTGACCGGCGAAGCGGTCGTGATGCCGTCGCGCACCCCGATCGACTACGCGCGGCCCGCCCAGTCGATGAGCGCGCTCGCGCTCTGGACGCTGCAGCCCCTGGCGTGGATGGCCCAGGGCGCCACCATCATGGGCATGCTCGGCCTCTCCGCGCTCTCCGCCGCGACGCCCGCCGCGGCCTCTCGCCCGCGCCCGAAGTAGCGGTCGTCGTCGCGCCTCGCGTTCGCGCCGCGCGCGGCCCGCGCGCCTTGTCGGGGCTAGACCGCGGTGCTAGACTGACTTCGATCATGGCGTACGTCATCAAGCGCTACTCCAACCGCAAGCTCTACGACACGCAGGAGAGCCGCTACGTCACGCTCGAGGAACTCGAGGAGCTGATCCGAGCCGGCCGGGAGATCTCGGTGGTGGACGTGTCGACCGGCGAGGACCTCACGTCGGTCACCCTTGCGCAGATCATCCTCGAGAACGAGCGGAATCACCGCGCCACGCTGCCCACCGCGTTCCTGCATCAGCTCATCAAGCACGGGGAGGCCTGGCAGGACTTCGTGCAGAAGTCGCTCCGCTCGAGCCTCGAGGGACTCATGACCAGTCAGCGCGAGGCCGATCGCGTGCTGCGGGAGTGGGCCTCGCGCGCTGGGTGGCAGACCGTCGCGTCCCCCGCCCCCGAGCCCGCGAAGGCGGAGAAGCGCGCCGACACCGCGGAGGCCGACGTGCTCCGCGAGGAGATCTCGGTGCTGCGCGAGCAGCTGCGCGCCCTGGAAGAGCGGCTCGAGAAGAAGCGCGAGAAGTAGCAGCGCGGGCCGGGTCGGGCGGTCCCGACCCGCGCTCCGATGGATCAGGCGAGCGGAGTGTAGAGCGACTTCACCTTGCCGGCGAGCTGGGCGAACGTGGCCTGGATCTCCTGCCCGGCCCGCTCGGTGGTCACCTGGAGGCGCTCCGCGGATCGGGTCACGGCCTGCGCGGTGCCCTCGAAGAGCCGGAAGGTCTTCTGCGCGGTCTCCACCGACTCGAGCGCCCCCTTCTGGTAGGCCCCGAGCGGATCGCGGGTCGCTTCCTGCATCGCGCCCTGTCGACGCATCAGGTAGGCCTGGCCGTCCTTGGCCGCCTCGAGCGCCGAGGACTGGATCTCGGCGTACAGGCGCACGCCCTCCTTCGCGGTGCTCGCGGAGAGATCCACGAGCTCCCGGAGGACTTTCTGGTTGGCGTCGGCCCACACGGAGAAGGCCTCGACGGTGCGGCCGGTCAGCTCGGCCATCAGCTCGCTCATCTGCATGGGGTTGGTCATCGTCTCGCTCCTGGATGTCGATTCGACCACGACACGCTTGAAGATAACGCAGTGCGTAATCACGGTCAAGCGTTTTATCGCGTCGCGTTACGACGCTCGTGCTATACGGGTAACCTCTTGAAACTCATTGCGAACTGGTGATCCGACCGATGTCTCTCGCCCACCTGGCGGAAGAGAGCCTCGACAAGTACGGCGAGTACGTCGCGCTGGCCTTCGAAGGACGCCGATACACGAACCTGGACCAGCAGCGGGAGGCCTCCCGGCTGGCCCACGCCCTGCGCCGGCTGGGCGTCGGCGTCGGGGATCGCGTGGTGGTGATGCTGCCGAACTGCCCGGAGGTGACCCAGAGCTACGGGGCCATCCTCAAGTGCGGGGGCGTCATCGTGCCGGTCATCTTCCTGCTGGGCGATCGGGAGGTCGCCCACATCCTGGCCGATTCCGAGGCGAAGGTGGTGATCACCGCCGCCGACATGCTCTGGAAGGTCGAGGCGCAGATCGGGGTCCTGCCCACGCTCTTGCACGTCCTCCTCGTGGACGGCGGCGGGGACGGCCAGACCCGCTCGCTGGCCGCCGAGAAGGCGGGGGAGTCGGACGCCTTCCCCACGGTCGATCGCCGCCCCGACGATCTCGCGATGATCCTCTACACCTCGGGGACCACCGGGGTGCCCAAGGGAGTGGCCCTCTCTCACGACAACCTCGAGTCCAACGCGCGGGCGGCCGCCTCGCTCAACGAGCTCGGCCGCGAGGACTGGGCGGTGGCGGTCCTGCCGCTGTCGCACTCCTACGGGCTCACGGTCATGAACGCCGGCCACATCCTGGGCTCGCGGGCTGCGCTGCTCCGGTGGTTCAATCCGGAAGCGGTCTTGCAGACCATCCAGGAGTTCCGAGCGGCTTCGATGTCGGCAGTGCCCACGATGCTGATCTACCTACTGAACTTCCCGGAGGCCCATCGCTTCGATACCCGCTCGATGCGAGTCTGGGGCTCCGGAGCGGCTCCACTGCCGGTCGAGATCGTGGAGCCGTTCGAGCGGAAGTTCGGCGGCCGGATCCTGGAGGGCTACGGCCTCACCGAGGCCTCGCCGGTGGTGTCGGCCCATCGCCTCTCCGGCCCGCGCCGGATCGGCTCGGTGGGCCGCGCGATCCCCGGCGTCGAGATCTCGATCCAGGACGATCTGGACCGGCCGCTGCCCGCCGGCGAGCTGGGCGAGGTGTGCGTCCGCGGGCGGAACGTCATGGTCGGCTACTACCGCAATCCGGAGGAGACCGCGCGGACGGTGCGGGCCGGATGGCTCCACACCGGGGACATGGGCCGGCTCGACGACGACGGCTTCCTGTTCATCATGGAGCGCAAGAAGGACCTCATCATCCGCGGCGGCTTCAACATCTACCCGCGCGAGGTCGAGGAGGTGCTCTACGCCCACCCCAAGGTGGCGGAGGCCGCGGTGGTCGGCATGAAGGACCCTCTCATGGGAGAGGACGTGCTCGCGTTCGTGGTGCTCCGCAGCGGCGAGCGCGCGTCCGCGGAGGAGATCGGCGCGTTCTGCGAGGGCCGGCTCGCCCGCTTCAAGTGTCCGAAGCGGATCCGCTTCGTGGAGTCGCTGCCGAAGAGCCCGATCGGCAAGATCCTGCGCAAAGAGCTCCGCACACAGACGTGAGGAGGCGACCATGGCCCACGTGACGCTGGCAAGCATGTTCTGGCACCGGGTGGAGAAGGACGGCGACCGACCGGCGCAGCAGTGGAAGGAGAGCGGGGCCTGGCGCACCCGCAGCTGGCGCCAGGTGGGAGAGATCGTGCGCGAGCTGGCCACCGGCCTCCTCGCGCTCGGGCGCGGCAAGGACGAGGCGGTCGGCATCCTCTCCGCGAGCCGCGCCGAGTGGGTGCAGGCCGACTTCGCGACCTTCTCCGCGGGCTGCCGCACCATTCCGATCTACCCGACCTACCCGCCGGACCTGATCCAGTACATCGTCAACGACGCGGGCGTGAAGACCCTGTTCGTGGAGGACCCCGCGCAGCTCGCCAAGGTCCTCGAGGTGCAGGGGAAGATGGAAGGGCTCGAGCAGATCGTGGTCATGCACGGCTATCAGGGCGAGCCGTCGTCGCACATCATGACCTGGGACCGGCTCCGGCGGCTCGGCCGCGACAACCTCGAGCGGCTCCGGACCGAGCTGGCCGATCGGGTCGCCGCGGTCGGCCCGGAAGACATCGCCACCATCGTGTACACGTCGGGGACGACCGGTCCGCCCAAGGGCGTGGTGCAGACTCACGGCAATCACATGGGCACGCTCGCGTCCGCGGCCAAGATGTCCGGTATCCAGGACGGCGACACCCATCTCCTCTTCCTGCCGCTCGCCCACTCCTTCGCGCGCCTCGAGTCGTTCATCGGGGTGCACCGGGGGCTCACCACCGCGTTCGCGGAGAGCATCGACAAGCTCCGCGAGAACCTGCCCGAGGTGAAGCCGCACTTCATCTGCAGCGTGCCCCGCGTGTTCGAGAAGGTCTACGCGGGCGTGCTCGCCAAGGCGGAGGCGGGCTCGCCGATCAAGCGCCGGATCTTCAACTGGGCGGTCGGGGTGGGCCGCGAGGTGTCGAGGCGGCAGCAGGCGCGCCAGCCGGTCCCGGCCCCGCTCGCCCTGAAGCACCGCATCGCCCACGCCCTGGTGTTCGCCAAGCTCCACGAGGCGCTCGGCGGGCGCCTGCGCTTCGCGGTCTCGGGCGGCGCCCCGCTGTCCAAGGAGATCGCCGAGTTCTTCCACGCGGCCGGCATCCTGATCCTGGAGGGCTACGGCCTCACCGAGACCTGCCCGTCGCTCACGTTCAACCGGCTGGAGCACTTCAAGTTCGGCTCGGTCGGGCAGGCGCAGCCCGGCATCGAGATCAAGATCGCGCCCGACGGCGAGATTTTGGGGCGCGGGCCCAACATCGCCAAGGGCTACTTCAAGAAGCCGGAGGCGACCGCGGAGGTCTTCCTGGCCGACGGCTGGTTCGCCACCGGTGACATCGGCCGGCTCGACGAGGACGGATTCCTGTTCATCACCGACCGGAAGAAGGATCTCATCGTCACCGCGGGCGGGATGAACATCGCGCCGCAGAACATCGAGAACCTGCTCAAGGGGGATCCGTTCATCAGCCAGGCGATGGTCTACGGGGACAAGCGGCCCTATCCGGTGGCCCTGCTCACCTTGAACCCGGAGGAGCTCGCCAAGTTCGCCCGGGTCCAGGGCATCCTCGACACCGATCCGTCCTCGCTGGCCCGGAACCCCAAGGTGGTCGAGCGGGTCTCGCGCATCGTGGAGGAGCGGAACGCCGAGCTGCAATCCTACGCGAAGGTCAAGAAGTTCATGATCCTGCCCGGGGACTTCACGGTCGAGAACGGGCTCCTGACCCCGACGCTCAAGGTCAAGCGCCGCATCATCACCGACAAGCACCGGGAGCTGCTCGATTCCCTCTACCGGTAGCGGCGCCCTCGCGGCGATGCGGCTCGACGGCCGGGTCGCCATCGTCACCGGCGCCAGCCGCGGCCTGGGGCGGGCGATGGCGGTCGCGCTGGCCGAGGCCGGCGCCGACGTGGCGCTCGCCGCGCGCTCGCAGCACGATCTCGAAGAGACCGCGCGCCTGGTCGCCGCCACTGGTCGCCGGGCCCTCGCGGTCGCCACCGACGTGACCACCTACGCTCAGGTGGAGGCGCTCGTGGAGCGCACGGTGACCGAGCTGGGCGGACTTCACGTCGTCGTCAACAACTCGGGGATCGCGCGGGTGGCCCCGCTCGCTCAGATGTCGCCCGAGGACTTTCGGGCCGTTCTCGACGTCAACCTGGTCGGGGTCTTCCACGGTTGCCGGGCCGCGGCGTCGCACCTGATCGCCCAGAAGTCCGGCAAGATCGTCAACGTCTCCTCGATGCTCGCTCAGGCGGGTCTGCCCGGCTACAGTGTCTACTCGGCGTCCAAGAGTGGGGTCATGGGGTTCACGAGGGCCCTGGCCGTGGAGTGGGCCCGCCACTCCATCCAGGTCAACGCGATCGCGCCCGGCTGGTTCGTGACCGACATGAACGCGGACGCCTTCGGCGACCCCCGGGTCCGGGAGCGGCTCCTCCGGGACGTGCCGGCCCGCCGAACCGGCCGGCTCGACGAGATCGGGCCGCTGGTGGTCTACCTGGCCTCCGCCGCGTCGGATTTCATGACCGGGCAGACCCTCTTCCTCGACGGGGGCCACTCCGCCGCCTGACGGAGCGGCCCGGGCGCTAGCCCGGCTGACGTCCCGCCGCGCGGTCCACCGTCTCCCAGAAGGCGCGCTCCGGCTCCCGCGGGGCCGCCTCCACCCGGCAGCGCCGGTCGAGGATCATGGTGCGGCGGTGCGCGCCGTCGTAGGCTGGCCAGTCCCCGATGCCGTGATGCGCCGGCCGGCCGGTGCGCGCAAACGCGATCCAGGCGTCCTGGATGCGCTCGGCCAGGGCCACCGCCTCGGGGCCCCGGCCGACGATCGGGCGAAGCAGCCGGTGCTCGAGAGTGCCGAAGACGAAGGGCAGGTCGAGCGCGTGACACGAGCCGAGCATGCCGCCCAGCACCGGTGAGGGCCAGGTGAAGAGGTAGGCGTAGGTCTGTGGCTGGTGCGCGGCCTGCCGCGCGGCCAGGCTCATCGCGGGATGGCGCATGGTCCGGTCCGTCTCGATGGCGAACCAGAGCTCTCCGGGCTCGACCCGCTCGCCGCGCGCCGCCCGCGCCGCGCGGTAGACCTCGACCGCCTGCTTCCCGCGGCCCGCGGCGTCCACGCGCCCGGCCCCGATCGCCTCCTCGCAGCGCGCGACCAGGCCCGCCTCATCGAGGCTCGCGGCCTCCGGATCGAGCGGGGCGAAGAGCTTCGACTCGTCGAGATTGGTGCCGATCAGCAGGGGAACGTGACGGGCCCCGCCGGCCCCGATGGTCGCGAGCGGATCACCCGGGATCACCTCGCCATCCACCACCGGCTGGAAGGGCAGGCCCTGGGTGCGCAACGCCCGCAGCGACGCCATCGCGCCCGATGGCCCGGCCGCCTGCCGCCGCGCGCGCTGCTTGAGCACGTCGACGAGGCCCCGCGCGAGCGGGGAGGCGATGCGGCCGAACCGGCGCTGCGCCAGCGACAGGCCCAGGAACATCGCGCCCGCGACGCGCTGACCGGCGGGGGAGAGACCGCCCAGCACGTGATCCTCGCCCAGGAGGAGATCGCCGAAGAACCGGCGCTGGACGGCCAGGATGCGGTCGGTGGTGAGGGCCTGGAGCGCCTCCGGCGAGTCGACTCCGAGCTCGGCAAGGACGTGCTCCGAGAGGTGGCTCGCGATCTCGCGGGGCCACACGAAGTTGGCCCCGCCGGACTGCAGGATCGCGCGGTGGAAGAGACGGTGGGCTCGCGGGAGCCCGAGGAGGGTGGCGCAGCTCATGGAGCCGGCCGACTCGCCGAAGATCGTGACCTGCTCCGGATCGCCGCCGAAGGCCTCGATCTCGTCGCGCACCCACGCGAGCGCGGCAAGCTGGTCGAGCAGACCCTCGTTGCCGGTGGCGGGCAGCCGCTGCCCGAACCGATCGCGCAGCCGCAGGAAGCCGAAGGCGCCCAGCCGGTAGTTGATCGTCACCACCACGACGTCTCCGCGCCGGGCCAGGGCCGCGCCGTCGTAGAGCATCTGGGAGCCCGCCCCGAGCACGAACGCGCCGCCGTGGATCCACACCAGGACCGGGCGGCGCCGCCGGTCGGCCGCGGGCGTCCACACGTTGAGGTAGAGACAGTCCTCGCTGGTGCGGCCGATGCCGAGGCTCATGATCGGGCCGATGAGCGCGCCGTTCTGCGAGGCCGACGGCCCGAACCGGGTCGCGTCGTGGGTGCCGGTCCACGACTCGGCGGGCTCCGGGGGGCCGAAGCGCCGCGGGCCGATCGGTGGCCGCGCGTAGGGGATCCCGCGGAAGACCGCGAGGCCCCCCTCGGCCAGGCCGCGCACACGCCCGCGTCGGGTCTCGACCAGGACGTCCATGGCCCCTATACTAACGTTCCCCATGAGCGGCACGCAGCCGTCCGCGCCCCGATTCCTTCCTCGCCCCGTCCAGATCAAGGACGGGACCTCGGTCGTGCTGCGGCTGATGACCCCCGGCGACGCCGCGTCGATCGCCGCGTTCGCCCGGAGCCTGCCCGAAGACGACCTGCTCTTCCTCCGCATGGACATCACGGATCCCGACGCGGTGGCGCACTGGATGCGCAACCTGGAGGCCGGGCTCACCACCACCGTCATCGCGGAGGCGGGCGGGAGCATCGCGGGCTACGCGGCCCTGGTGCAGAACCGGGTGGCCTGGCAGCGGCACCTGGGCGAGATCCGCGCCCAGGTCGCGCTGCGCTATCGCTCCCAGGGCCTCGGCCGCACGCTGGCCGGGGAGATCTTTGCGCTCGCGCGGGAGCGCGGCCTCCGCAAGATCGTGGCCCAGATGACGCCGGACCAGAAGGGGGCGATGGTCACCTTCGAGCGGCTCGGCTTCCGGCCGGAGGCGCTGCTGCAGGACTTCGTGGTCGACCACGCGGGGCGCACCCGTGACCTGGTGGTCATGGGCTACGACGTCGCGGGCCTGACCGACCACGCGGACTAGCTTTCGATGGCCGCGAAAAACCCGCTCGAGCCGATCCCGCATCCTCCGCGCACCCTCGTGCTGGGGAACCTGCTCTCGCTCGGGACCACGACCCCCATCCAGGACATGATGACGCTCGCGCGCGAGTACGGGCCCATCTACTGGCTCGACATGATGGGCAAGCCGATCGTGGTGGTCTCGGGCTTCTCGCTGGTCGACGAGCTGTGCGACGAGACGCGCTTCGACAAGAGCGTCAAGGGCGCGCTGCGCCGCCTCCGCGCCTTCGCGGGCGACGGGCTCTTCACCGCCTACACCAAGGAGCCGAACTGGTCGCGGGCCCACAACATCCTCCTGCCCAACTTCGGGTCGCGCGCCATGCAGGGTTACCACCCGATGATGGTCGACATCGCCCAGCAGCTCGTGCTGAAGTGGGAGCGTCTCAACGCCGACGACGAGGTGGACGTCACCCACGACATGACGTCGCTCACCCTCGACACCATCGGCCTCTGCGGATTCGGCTACCGGTTCAACTCCTTCTACCGCGACCGCCATCACCCGTTCGTGGGGGCGATGATCGGGGCCCTCGGCGCGTCGATGGAGACGCGGGGCCTGCCGCTCGAGAGCCTGATCAAGAAGGACCGCGAGCGGCAGCTCCGGGCCGACATCCGCTACATGAACGAGATGGTGGACCGCATCATCCAGGAGCGGCGGGCCGCCGACGCGGACCCCGCGGCGAAGCCGGATCTCCTGAGCTGCATGCTCTCGGGCGTGGACCGCAAGAGCGGCGAGCGGCTCGACGACCTCAACATCCGCTACCAGGTGATCACGTTCCTGATCGCGGGCCACGAGACCACGAGTGGCCTGCTGTCCTTCGCCACCTACTTCCTGCTCCAGAATCCGGCGGTGCTGGCGCGCGCCTACGACGAGGTGGACCGGGTCCTCGGTCCCGACCCGTCGGTACCGCCGACCTACGCCCAGGTCAACCAGCTCACCTACATCGGGCAGGTGCTGAAGGAGTCGCTGCGCCTCTGGCCCACCGCGCCGGTCTTCGCGCTCTCCCCGTACGAGGATACGACGATCGGCGGGACCTACCGGATGAAGAAGCCGTACCAGGTCGTGGTGCTCACGCCCATGCTGCATCGCGACCCCGCGGTGTGGGGCGAGCGCGCCGACGTCTTCGATCCCGACAACTTCTCGCGCGAGGCCGAGCAGCACCGGCCCGCCAACGCCTACAAGCCCTTCGGCAACGGCCAGCGGGCCTGCATCGGTCGCCAGTTCGCCCTCGTCGAGGCCACGCTCGTGCTCGGCATGATCCTGCAGCGGTTCCAGCTGGTCGACCACACCCACTACCGGCTCGCTCTCAAGGAGACGCTCACCGTCAAGCCGGACGGCTTCCGCATCCGGGTGCGCCGAAGGCCCGACCGGGACCTTCGCTCGGCGCCCGCCCGCCCGGCGACCCGGGCCGCGACGGCGCCGACGGCTCCCGTCCTCACCGGGGCCGGTCCGCACCACGGGCCGCCCCTGCTGGTGCTCTACGGCTCCAACCTCGGGACCGCGGAGGAGGTGGCGCGCGGGATCGCCGAGTCCGGCGACGCCGGCGGCTTCGCGGTGACGGTGGCCCCGCTCGACGACTATGCCGGCCGCCTGCCCACTGAGGGCGCGGTGGTCATCGCGTCGGCCTCGTACAACGGGACGCCGCCCGACAACGCGGCCCGCTTCTGCGAGTGGCTGCGCGCGGCCGAGCCGGGCACGGGGTCGCTCGCCGGCGTGCGGTACACGGTGTGGGGCTGCGGCAACCGGGACTGGGCGTCCACGTTCCAGGCGATTCCGCGGCTCATCGACGAGCGGCTCGCCGCCCTCGGGGCCGAGCGCCTGTACCCGCGTGGCGAGGGCGACGCGCGGGAGGACTTCGACGGGCAGTTCCAGGCCTGGCAGGACCCCCTCCTCGGCGCGATGGCCAAGGCGCTCGGGGTCGAGCTG